>JARKQP010000349.1 GCA_029974875.1 Mobilitalea sp. | reverse complement strand
TCCCAGCTAAAGAGCAGGACACATTATAGCTGGAGCGTAACTGTTTGGGATAACCACGGCAACAGCGGTACACAAAGCACAGGGTTTGAAACGGCCTTCCTGCATAAATCCGATTGGCAGTCAAAGTGGGTGGAAACACCGTTTTTAGTTAAAAAAAGAGAAAAGGCGCATGGTAAACAGCCTCCGGCAACCATGTTTTGGCGTGAATTTCCAATTGAGGAAAGAGGCATAAGACAGGCACGCCTGTATGCTTCCTGCCATGGTGTATACCGTGCGTATGTTAATGATAAGAGAGTGGATGAACGTGAGTTTGCACCTGAAAATACATCTTATCCGATGCTTTTGTGCTACCAGACTTATGATGTGACATCCCTGTTACAGAAGGGGATGAATTCATTACAGTTATATGTGGGAGATGGCTGGTATTGCTGTCCAAATTACCGCCGGGAGGGCATAAAAGCAGAGCCCATGCATGCAGCACTGTTTCAGCTTGAGATTACATATGAGGATGGAAGTAGCAGTACGATCTGCTCTGATGGTGAAGTAAAGGCAGCCCAGGGACCGGTAAGGTTTTCAGATGTTTTTACAGGCGAAGGGTATGATGCAAACTACGGATATAAAGAATGGAGGGATGTCATTATCCAGGATTATGGGTATGAGAATCTCTGCGCCCAGGCTGAAGAGCCTGTCAGGCCAGTGGTTATACTGCCGGCAAAAGAGCTTATCCGTTCCCCCAAAGGAGAACTGATCGTTGATTTTGGACAAGTAATCTCTGGCAGGGTGCGAATTAATTTAAGGGAGCCCAAAGGCCATACAGTTACTTTGGATCATTATGAAACCCTTGATAAAGATGGCAATTGCTTTGATAACCTGGAACTGAGCAAAAAAGATGGCAGTGATATGAGCCAGAGGGATGAGTTTATTTCTAATGGAACAGCAATATTATATGAACCGTATTTTACCTTCCATGGCTTCCGATATCTTAGGGTTCGTGGTGCAGAGGGCTTGACTATGGGGGATGTTACGGCGGTTGCTCTATCAACCGATAAGAGGCAGACTGGTACATTTGCATGTTCAGATGAGAGGCTGAACCGGCTTTATGAGAATACCATATGGTCCCAGCGTGCTAACATGATGTCAATCCCTACAGACTGTCCACAAAGGGAAAAGGCGGGATGGACAGGTGATATTGCCGTTTATGCGGAGACGTCGCTGTTAAATGAAGATACAACATCACTCCTAACTAGATGGCTGAAGAATCTATCCTTAGAACAGGATGAATTTGGTGCGGTACCCTTTGTCGTACCCTATGCAGGACATTATCCAAGGCTGGCAAAAATCTTTGGATTTATATTCAGAAATAAAGGGAATGCATTGGTGAGTGCGGCCGGATGGGGGGATGCGGCGGTTATTGTCCCCTATCGTATGTATCAGGTGACCGGTAATACGGCTGCGTTGAATCAGCAATATGATTCTATGAAAGCATGGTGTGATTACATCATCCGTGAAGCAAGGGAAAGAAGGGGGCCTAGTAAGAAGCTCCCCAAGGAGGTAGACCAGTATCTTTGGAACACCGGATTCCACTGGGGGGAATGGTTGATCCCTAGCTTAAGTAAAAACGGCTTTGATATGAATACAATCAAAGGGATCAAAGAGACCTTGAAATATGTGGCTCCCAGCTATGCCTATCAATCCATGAAGATGATGGCAGATACAGCGGTAATTACAGGCCATGGGGCGGATGCCAAATATTACGCTGAGATGGCGGAAAAGATGAAGGCCGCATTTGCAAAAGGGGTTATAACTAAGGACGGATATATGCCTGTTGACTATATGGGGGCATATGTGGTTCCGATCGCTTTCGGCCTTGTACCAGAAGAGTTTATGGACAACTTTTCCAACAGGCTGTTAGAAATTGTAGAAAAGAATGATTATTGTCTGGATACGGGCTTCCTTGCCACACCATTCTTGCTGGACGCACTTCAGATCATTGGAAGGGAAGATTTAGCGTACAAGATATTATTTCAGGATAAATGTCCTTCCTGGCTATTTGAGATAAAGCATGGTGCTACCACAATCTGGGAAAGTTGGTATGGCTACACCGAGGACAATATGCCATTGGCGATCAGCATGAACCACTATGCTTTTGGAGTTGTGGATGAATGGATGTTCCGAACTATTTGCGGTATCCGAAGAAGCGAACCAGGGTATAAAAGGTTTGTGGTTGAACCCCATTTGGATGGATCTCTGACATGGGCAGAAAGAACATATGATTCGAGCTATGGAACAATAATCAGCAGATGGGAAAAGAAGGGGGATGCATTTTTGTTACGCGTGGAGATTCCATGTAATACTACTGCGGAGATAGTCCTTCCGGATGGTACGAGACATAACAGAGGAAGTGGAAATTATGAGTTTCGAGCTACAACCTTAAATTAAAATAAAAGGAGCAAATCAAATGAAAAACTCACAAAAATCTTTATCAAACCAATTGACCGGACGGGAGAAACTGGCATTCGGACTGGCAAACCTGGGGAATATTCCAGTCATGATGTTGATCGGATCTTTTTTACTCATGTTCTACACCGATGTAGTTGGCTTAAATCCGGCTGCAGTAGCGACCTTATTTTTAATAACACGCTTTATTGACGGAATAAATGACCCGGTCATGGGGTTCGTGATTGACCACCTGCCTAAAACCAAATTAGGACGTTTCCGTACCTATCTTCTTATTGGCGCTATTGTCTGCTCTATCAACTATATCCTGCTGTGGTTTGGTCCGCTATGGGCTCCCGCTGGAAAGCTGGTTATCGCATATATAACTTATATGCTGATCGGAATCACCTTCGATTTAATGGATATTCCACTTAACAGTTTGATACCGGTAATGACAGACGAAGAAAAAGAGCGTACCTCCTTGAGTACTATCAAGGGTGTTTTTCTGGCACTTGGTGGAATTTTGATTGGCATTATTGCTCCGCTTATCATCTCCAATGCTTCCAGTCTGGTTAATGCATACTACATCCTTATTTTTGGGGCCGTCCTTATTGTATTTATTTGCAGTGTTATTGGTGTAATGGGTGTAAGGGAACGAATCCTACCATCAGAACACAATGAAAAATATGGTATCAAGGATATTTTCTCAATTCTTTCCCTTGGACCTGTTATATTCGCTTTTGTCCCTGCGCTGTTAAACGGAATCGGCGGCGCAATATCCAGTTCTAGCAACCTGTTTTTTTATAGATATGTTTTAGGCAATATTGAAATAATGAGCCTGGTCGGATTTACCGCCCTCTTTGGCCTGATTCCAGCTATGGTTTTATCAGGCCTCATTGTAAAAAAAATCGAAAAAAAATGGACCTTCACATTGGGACTTTTCGTATCGGGCCTTGCGCCTCTTTTACGTCTGATAAGCATCACAAATGTACCACTCCTTATCGTTTCCAGTATTTTATCGGGCATAGGAGGTGGTTTGATCGCTACTGTTACATACAGCGTCCAGGCCGATAATGTTGATTATGTCGAGTATAAGAGGAATTACCGTGCAGAAGGATGTGTCGCATCGTTGAACTCCTTTGTAGCGAAAGCTGGTCAGGGGTTGGGTGGCGCTATACCAGGATATGTTTTAGCGGCAACGGGCTATGTTAAAAATGCGGCGCAATCAGAAAAAGCATTATCTGGAATCGTGATGAATGCAACCATATTGCCGGGAGCCTGTTTATTACTTGCGGCACTCCTATTTGGCGTAGGATATAAGCTGAACCGTGAAAAAGTAAACGAGATTACACAGGAGTTACGTGCAAGAAGGGCAAAATAAAACTACGTAAAATGGTTCTGACCCCCACCTACCATGTTTTTGAGCTTTATAAAGACCATCAGGATGCTACATTACTCGGAACGAAGATGGAGGTTGACGAGGTAGGTTCCGAAGAATTATTACATGTATAAGGAGGAAATTAGTTTATGGAAGAAAAAATGAGGGTAAACATGCCGGAGAAAGAAAAAAAAGAATTGATACGCCGGAAAGCACAGCTTTCCAAACCTATGATAGCAGGCTATTTCATTATTCTGCTTATTGTTCTGGCCTTGTGCCATGTCGTCGATGAAACGGCTACAAACATCAACGGCTCGCTCCAATCAAACATAGTTAACGAGTTTTATGTGAACGGAATGGGGCTGAGTTATAACGAAGGATTATCCCGGCTTAGCTTTTTGAACATTATCTCCTTAGTTATACTCCTGATTACTCCAGTCTATAAGACATTGGCCGATAAGTGGGGACGCAAACCGCTGCTTGTGATTAACACACTGGGCTTTGCGGTTGGAGTGGGCCTTTGTTTTTTGTCCTATAACCCCATAACGTATATCATTGGTGCCGCAACAGTTTCGTTTTTTGTATCCCATGATATGCAGGTGACTTATATTCTGGAGGCGGCACCTGCAAACAAACGTGCTCGGTTTTATGGGTTAACCAAGGGTATTGGCACATTGGGAGTTATATTGCTGCCTGTAGTTCGAAATATCTTTATGGGGAACGACCCCACAAGGTGGCGCATGGTTTACATCGTGCCAGGAATGGTCGCCATTGTGCTCGCAATCCTGATGAGTGTATTGATGCGGGAAACAGATACGTTCCTGGAGCAGCGCATCAAATATCTGGAAACGCCCAAGGAGCAGCGTGGAATGAAAAAGGAGCAGAAGGTAGGCATCGGAGCCGGCTTCAGATACATCTGGCAACATAAAACGCTGAGATGGATGATAGCGGCAAACATAATATGGCTGCTTTCCATAACGGCGGTGAGCGGATTCTTCCAGTCCATCATGCATTTGTCCGGAATGACAACGGAGGAAATCACGATTTCGCTCTACGCTTATCCCTTTGTATTTGGCGGTGCCGTTCTTTTGTGTGGCTTCCTTGCGGATAAGTTTGGGCGGAAAAAAACCGTGGCAGGCTGTGCAGCTATTTTTATGGTTACCTTTGTACTTTTCGTTGTCGGGTGTAAAAATTCTTGGCCTCCAATTTTGATCGGTGTACTCTATGCAGTTTATATTTCTGCGTTTTGGCAGGCAGGTGATTACCGGGGCATCGTATCAAATGAGCTGATCCCTACACGAATCCGTTTTTCAGTGGGAGGAGCTATGGGACTGGTCACAATACCGGCGATCCTGATAGGACAGATTATTTCTTCCGCAGCTGTTGCGTACTTTGATGTTGGATTTTTTTGCTTGGCAGTTGCCCTTCCGTGTGCGGCGATTTCTACACTCATTTTTAATTGGAAAATCCCGGAAACAAAGGGGGTGGATCTCAATGATGTACCCGAATTGCAATAAGGGAGCTTAAAAGTTTTAAGAATATATAGCTATTATCAGAGGGTTCTTTTTAAGAACAAATATATATTTATTTTTTCATTTGGATTTTTGCTTGTAAATATTGGGCAATGCTTAAGCCAGGCAAATGCTCACTATTTCCGATAGTTTTATTGATACCATCGAATATAAAAATATTTAAATAAAGGATGCAGGAATGAAAAAAATCAAAATCAATGACAGTTGGACTTTCGAGAATATGTTAAGACCTTCTAAAAAAACAATGGTTGATCTACCCCATGATGCTATGCAAACAGAGAAGAGAATTCCAAAATTAAAAAATGGGCAATCATCAGGATTTTATCCGGGTGGAAAATATAAATATGAAAAGGAAATTTCAATTTCCAGAGAAGAAATCCAGAAGACATATATTTTAGAGTTTGAAGGAATCTATCAAAAAAGTAGCGTCTATCTAAACGATGAATTGGTAGGTGGCAGAATCTATGGTTATTCGAACTTCATGATTGATTTGACCGGAAAGATGAAAGAAGGGTCAAATATTATTTGCGTAATAGCGGATAATTCACAGACACCTAACTCCAGGTGGTATACAGGAAGTGGTATCTATAGGGATGTGTATCTACATATATCGGGGAGTGACCATATCAAACCTTATGGTATTAAGGCGGTAACAAAATCAATTAATCCCGCAGTGCTTGATTTGACTATAGATGCGGTAACCGGAGATGGCGTTGATATCATTAGTGAAATTTACTATAAAAGCGATAAGGTGGCTTCTATGACAGGAAGTACCGGCTGTGTTGAAATTCAAGGAGCGCATTTATGGAGTGCAGAATCCCCGGAGTTTTATGATATCAGGATTAAATTGCAAAGAGGAGAAGAGATACTGGATGAATCAAAGGAGCGAATTGGAATTCGTCAGATAACCTGGAGCGGAACCGAAGGACTTATGATTAACGGTGAGGCTGTAAAGCTACGTGGCGGTTGTGTCCATCATGACCATGCCTTTATTGGTGCATGTAGCTTTCATACAGCAGAGCTTAGAAGAGCAAGAATCATGAAGGAGTCAGGCTTTAATGCCGTCAGGTATTCACACAACCCTGCAAACAAAGCATTTTTGGACGCATGCGATGAGGTTGGACTCTATGTTATGGATGAGACCTTTGATATGTGGAACAAAAAGAAGTCCGACATGGATTACGGATTGTACTTTAGGGATGAATGGGAAAAGGATCTGAAGGACATGATTCGCGTAGCCTTCAATCATCCTTCTGTAATTATGTATTCCATTGGAAATGAAATACCGGATATTGGACTTTCGGATGGCGTGGATTGGACAAAAAAATTGGTGGATTGTGCTCGGGGTGAAGATTCATCCAGACCAGTCATCAATTGTATGAACATGGGATTGGCTGGTATGGCAGCCAAAGGAATCGGACTTAACAGTTCTAAGACTACGCCGAATGATGAGATTGATCCATATCGGGAAGGAAAGAGCTCCGGAGCGGCGGGAAGTTTGTTTATCAATATGGTTATTGATGCTTTGGTAAATATGGGGCCGGTGATACAGAAACTTCAAAAACCGCCCAAGGAGATGAATGCGATTGCAAGAAAAGTGTGCCCATACCTGGATATATCAGGATATAATTATTCCCTTAGCAGCTATGAGATGCATATTAAGGAAATGCCGGATAGCCTAATCTGTGGATCCGAGACTTTTACCAGTGATATTGCCCCTCATTGGAGGTATATAGAAAATCATTCTAACGTTATCGGTGAGTTCCTTTGGACTGGATGGGATTATCTAGGGGAATCCGGTGCAGGACTTCCGAGATACGGAAAGATGAAGAAAGGTTTTACATATCCATATCCCGGAATTTGTGGTAATAGTGGGTGTATTGACCTTACCGGCCGGTTGGAAGGTCAGGGGGCATATGTTGCAGCGGTATGGAAGCAGCTTGACAAGCCGTATATCGCTGTAAGACCGTTGGATGTCTGTGACCGGAAGGTGAAATTCGGTGGTTGGAGAATCACAGATGCTGTTAATTGCTGGTCTTGGGAAGGACATGAAGGGAAAAAAACAACAGTATATGTATATGCCAATAAAGGGAAGAAGGTAGAGCTGCGATTAAATGGAACCAGCCTGGGAAAGAAGGATTTCATTGAAAACAAGGCTGAATTTGCGGTGTCTTATCAGCCGGGAGTGCTTGAGGCGGTTACTTTTGGCGAAAACGGCAGCATTATAGAAAAAAGCAGTCTGATTTCGGCAGAGAAAAACACGCAGCTAACAGTTATCGCTGAGCAAAGTAGTATGAAAGCCGAGGAAAAGGATATTGCATATATTGATATTGAGCTTACCGATAAGAATGGAATCTTGAAGATGGGAGAGCAAAGAAAAATTACAGTATCTGTTGAAGGAGCTGGTTATCTGGCTGGACTTGGAAGTGCGAATCCTTTGACAGAGGAAGCATATACCAGTAATACCTATACTACTTATCGAGGCAGAGTGGTTGCTATAGTTAGAGGCAATGGCAAAAAAGGTAATATTAAAGTGGTTATCAAGTCAGATGGTATGGAAACAAAAACTGCTGCAATAAAAGCTGTATAAGCCCTTTATTCAAAGAAAGGTCAGTAGTTTTATGGAGAAAATAAGAGAAATTCTGTTAGATCAATATGGTAACTATATTGCACCATTTTTTTGGCTTCATGGTGAGGATGGGCAGTGGATTCGAGAATATATGAGGATTGTGCAGAGTGCAAACATCAGTGCTGTTTGTGTAGAGAGCAGGCCGCATCCGGATTTCTGTGGAGAAAAATGGTGGCAGGATATGACTGCTATTATCGATGAAGCAAAAAAGCTTGATATGAAGGTATGGATTTTGGATGATGTTCATTTCCCTACGGGGGCAGCAAACGGGGCAATGAAGACAGCGCCGGTAGAATTAAGACGTCGTGAAATTGCTTCTCGGTAATAGAATGCCGAGGCAAGAAGACGATAACGATTTCTAATAAGACACTTAAGAAAACAAAGCTTAAAAAGGGAGCACTTAGTGCTCTGGGGCTTGTTGTGAAGCGGGAATTCGAACCTAGTGAAGATAAATTATTAGGTGTATATGCGG
>JARKQP010000344.1 GCA_029974875.1 Mobilitalea sp. | reverse complement strand
GAAGCACAATGGGACAATTAATCCCAGAGATCCCGGAGCCTTATAAAACTTATGGGGAAATCAGACAGGTTATGACAGACAGAAGTTAGTATGGTTGACCGGCTCAGGCGTTTCAGTGGGGCTGGGTGCCGACGATTTTATCATTTCAATCTTTGCTATTTGTCCCTTTTGTACAGCTTTCTATGCTCCCGCGGAAGGCAGCCAGTCACTTTTTTAAACAACTCTGCAAAATATGACGGATCCCCAAAGCCTACAGCGGAAGCTATTGATGATATGGCCATTTCCGAACGTATCAAAAGATCCTGAGCTATTTTTATACGGTATTCGTTTATATATTCGTGCGGTGTCATTCCGATTTCCCTTCGGAAGCACCTAATAAAATGGTACAGGCTCATACATGATATCTTTGCCAGTTGCGCCAGCCTCAATTCCTCCATATAGTGCTTGTGTATATGGATCAATGTATGCTCTAGCCGGTGGTTCTGGACTGTCGAAATAAGTACTAAACCGATAAGACGATAAAGCAGGGAAGATATTTCAATATCGGCCCGGGATGACCATGTGCCTGATTTAGCAAAACTGTATATCTGATCACATAATATAGGCACTTCAGTACAGGCGGCTATTACATTTCCCCTGCTGGATTCAACATATTTCAATAATTCATAGGCCAGTGAACTGCTCATCTGCAGCCAGATAAAGCTCCATTCTGTGCTACTGCTGCTGACTTCAACTCCCTGGTTCATATCAACTATGAAGGAATCCCCATGTTTGAGAGTATATTCCGCACCTTTATAGCGCAGTATGCCGCTGCCGCCAGTTGTATAAAGAAATAAAAGCCTCTTTATGTCAACAGCCGAAAAGGAAAATCCGGCATATGCCTCAACCCACGATATTTCATGCAGCCGGGTGGAAGAAGCCTCAAAAGGGAATATGCTCATCCATGATGAAAATCGTAATATCCTGCTTTTTTGACTAATTGAGTTCAAGACAGCACCCCCTTGTTTATAATTCTAATGCTCTTGAAAACTCTTGACGTTTTCGTTGTACCCCAGAGGCGATGTTCAAAGCGAAAGTCCTTGATTCTCTGGAATAAATCGTCATCAACGGAGACAGTATATCTTGGCTTATTAGTAGCCATGTTTATTACCTTACTTATGAGTGTACATCAGTGAACTATGGATGTAAAGATAAAGTACTTTTAAATTAACTACTGACAGTAAACCAGTGAACTACTATGATGTGATATGAGGTTCAATGGACAATCCGCCGAATTACCAGTTACTTTTCAAGACTACTCTTATTCTAGCACTTCAAATATAAATTAAAAATATAGTGGGCAATTATACCATATTAAAAGGCAGGACTGGCACATTTTCATTTCTTTCAGGTGATATAATCTTATTAAAGATTAATCTTTGTTTATAGAATCATTTTGGGATGGGCTTCGTGCAGAACTGTAGTATATTAGATTTCTCAATTAATATTTTTAAGGAGGTAAAAGAAAATGTATTACTTAAGGATATACTCAATCACAAATCCGGAGGCCGCAAAACAGTATTTTGAGGTTCATTGGGCAAGACATGTACGTAGTCTGGAGAAGTTTTCAATCCGTACGGAAAATGTATGGTGTGAAAAGAAAGAGGGTGGAACAACGAGGGTTTTCGCAATTTGTTCATATCCGAAGGATGCAAATGTTGATGAACTGGATAAAGCATTTATGGACAGTCAGGATTTTATTGAGGATATGAAAGGATTTGACACCGCAACTATGCTGGGCGGCGATGTTATCCCGTTGTCTATGCCGCTTATTAGCAGGTAAGTTTGAAATAATTCAGAATACATGGTTTTATGATGCCGGGACAATACATAAAAGGTGGATTAATACAAAAGTTGGGTAGCAAAATGAAAATTTTGCTGCCCAACTTTTGTATGGCATTATATCGCAATTGCAGTAAATTGTTCCAAAAACTGATTGTGTCTAAGACAGTATCCCCTTGTTTATAATTCTATCACCCCAAATATAAATTGGAAATGTAGTGAGCAATTATACCATATTAAAAAGCAGGACTGGCTTACTTTTTTTAGGGAGCGGATGTTACAATTTATACATTCATGAATCTTTGTTTTTTAGAAAGACCAAATGGAAACGAACAAAATCAAAGTAGCGCGCTCAAACTTGACACTATCATAATATTTGCGGAGGTATACAAATGGAAAGAAAATATAAGGTATTTGCTATCAATCCGGGGTCGACTTCAACCAAAATATCGGTTTTTGAAAATGAAAAATGCCTTTATTCAGAAAACGTGCAGCATGATGCATCAGCGCTTAAGCAGTTCAAGGAAATAAGCGATCAGCTGCCCTATAGAAAAGAGATAATTTTAGAAGCAGTAAAAAGGAATAATATCAATCTTGCTGAAATGGATGCTTTTGTAGGACGCGGAGGCAGTGCACATCCCATGATAAGTGGAACCTATCCCGTCAGCGGTCTTCTTTTGGAACATACAAAAAAAGGGATTCTGGTCCAGCATCCCGCCAATCTTGGATGTCAGATTGCAAGGGCTTTTGCCGACCCATTGGGCAAACCGTCTTTCGTTGTAAACCCTCCTTGTGTTGACGAATTCATGGATGTTGTCAGAATTACCGGTTTTTCTGATATCTACCGCAGCAGTTCAATACATGCTCTTAATCAGAAAGAAAATGGCATACGATATGCAAAAAGCAGTGGGAGAAAATATGAAGACTTGAATCTCATAATTTGTCATATCGGTGGCGGTACCTCAGTAACTGTCCACTTAAAAGGCAGAATGGCTGATTCCAACGATATCGTCAATGGTGATGGACCGATGGCACCTACAAGAGCAGGTGCACTGCCTGCGGTTGACTTAGTGAAGCTCTGTTATTCGGGTAAGTGGACAGAGAAGGAATTGTATAACCGTATTACGAAGGACGGTGGCCTGGTTGACCATCTGGGTACGTCTGATGCACGTGAAATCAGAGCACGTATGGATAACGGAGATAAATATGCTGCCCTTGTTTATGACGCAATGATTTATCAGATAGCAAAAACAATTGGTTCATATGCGGTTACCTTAAATGGAAAGGTAGATCAGATCATCCTCACAGGGGGCATCGCAAATGAAAAGTATCTTGTAGAAAAGCTGACGGGATATGTTGATTGGATAGCACCTGTTACGGTACATGCAGGTGAATTTGAAATGGAAGCGTTGGCTGCAGGTACAATTCGTGTCCTGTCAGGAGAGGAAGAACCGAAGGATTACACGGGAATACCTGTCTGGAAAGGCCTTGACCATCTCAAACAATCTGCGGTTGAATATAAATAGCAGCTGCAGCCCGGATGGCTATTTAAGCAGGAAGGTGAAAATGGCAAACTGAGCTAGATTCAACAGGCCATACGCCCCAATTGACGTTAGCTGCATAATGCAGCTAACTGTCAGTTGGGGCGTACCTATGTCACAAGGCCGATTAAGTATACAATTATTTAAGGCCGGCCTTGTGAGGGTTAAATATAAAGTCAAAATACGGAAAGAAGCTGTCTTTTGATAAAAAGTATATTAGCTATAAATCGCTGCCAGCTCATGCTTCACATAGTAGCTTGTTAAAGCCATGGAGGCCAGAAGGTCAGGCGTCCCGTCCGTCTCAACAGTTACCCAGCCCTTGAACTGGTACTTCTTCATTAACTCCCAAAGCCCTTTGAAATCAAGGACACCTTCACCGGGCTCCCAGAACCAGCGGGTGCCGTCATCAACAATTTCTATATCCTTGCTATAACGGATTTCATCCGGCAGTTTAGGGGAAGCGGTATCCTTTAAGTGGAAGGTATTAATCCGCTCATGATAATCATCATAGAATTTAACCATATCTTCACCGATAATGGCGATCTGTGCTGTATCCAGACAATAGAAGACATATCTGGGATCTGTTAATTCAATAAACTCCCGATGGTTTTCTTTGTTGATTGCGCAGAAGAATTCATTGTGTAACCCGATCTGGACACCATGGTCTACGGCGTAGCGCCCTATTTCAGTAATGACCTTTGCCGCATTGCGGACCTGCTCCCTGGAAAGGGGGCCTACCTCGCAATAGTTGTTGCAGGGGCATGTGTTCAGATGCTTTCCGCCAAAGGCTTCCAGCAGGTCAACCGCATGTTTGCCGCTTTCCAATACCTCATCAAATTTTTCTGCAATATGGGAGTTGTCAGCGCCGTGGAACATACCGCTTACGGATACTCCCCGTTCCTTCGCAAAGCTGGAAAAGTTCTGGGGAGTTCCAAACAAGGCCATCATCTCCGCCATATCCCAGGGAGCAACTTCAATGCCCTCATAGCCCGTTGCAAAGTGATAACGCAGAATCCTGTCCCAATCGGAATAATAGGCGCCGTTTCTCTTATCCTCATAATAGAAATCCCTAAAATTATCGATCTTTTTATAAGGGATGGTCTTCCAATGACTCATATGGGAGAGCTTTATATTTGACATATCTTTCTACCTCCATTCTTTATCGCTTGCCGTCAGCTTATTGTCAATGTAATAGCGGGTGCGGAGTAAAGCACGGCAGATATCCCTGGTCTGGCGGCAATTAAATACGATTGTTCCTTTATATTTTACCTTGTTAAGTGCGGCCAAGATCTTGGGGAAGTCAACTTCACCCTGTCCGATATCTTTAAACACCTGGGTTGCATGGCCGTCGGGGAATTCAGGCATCGGCTGCTTATAATACTCTGCATCATCAACAAAGGAGGTATCGGTAAAGTGGACACATCCAATTAAATCTGCATTTTCAGCAATAAGGTCTGCCGGATCAACACCTGCGATCTTAAGATTGGCAGTATCAATATCCAGGAGCACCTTTGTCTGAAGGGATCTAATAAAAGGAACTACCTCCTTTCCCCGGAGTAAGGACCAATACTCATTTTTCAGGCAAAGCTTAACACCCTTTTGGGCAGCATAATCAGCAAGCTCGTTGATCAGTCCGGCAGTTTTTTGCAGGAAGGCTTTGACCAAATCATCCCAGGAGGTGTCCTTTGGGTATACAGTATGTAAAGCTCCGATGGGGGGAGTTGCTGTAAGTGTTAAAAAGTCAGCACCAATTTTAGAGGCAAAATCAATGGCTTCTGTTCCATAGTGGTTGGCTGCGCCAAAGAACATGGCAAGGTTTTCCCCTAAAAATATGGAAGGATCCAGATGGATACCCACCATCCCCTTGATCCCAGCCTGGTTTAATTGGGCAAGGTAATTCTTGGCGTTCTGAAACTTCACTGTAATGGAACGGTTTGTGAGAGGGACGCCGGAGCGCCCGCCAAAATCCCATTTGGGCTCATAGGGAATTTCTATGTATTGAAATCCTGAGGCGGATACCAATGTATAAAGCTCATCCCAAAAGTATTTACTTTCCCTGATGTTCCGGTTTGGCTCCTGGCGGTGGAGGTCAACCATTTCAAAGCTGATACCGTGTTTCATAATTTACCATCTCCTTTTTTAAATTCATTGTGCAATAGCTCCAAGACAAATAGATCAAACCATAATAATAAAGAAAATATGTACCCATAAGAAAAGGATATAACGGAAGCTGGACTTTGTCAATATACTTTTATATAACACTTTTATAAAATTAATATTGACAAGTGAGAAGAGACATAGGATAATAAAATACAATAGCATCTTGATTGTGAAAAAAGCGATAAAAGTAGTGTACGGCT
This sequence comes from Mobilitalea sp., assembly GCA_029974875.1. Next base: position 6,854 of record JARKQP010000344.1, on the reverse strand, counting down.
TTTTATATTAATTTTATGGAATGGAGAATGAGCTTATGGAACAGAAACGGATTGGTATTGGCATAATTGGTTGTGGAAATATCAGCGATATTTACTTAACGAACCTGACCCGGAATTTTAAAAATGTTGAGGTGAAAGCCTGCGCTGACATGTTCTTAGAAAAAGCAGAGCAGCAAAAGGAAAAGTATGGGCTTGCAAAGGCCTGTACCGTAGAAGAATTACTGGCTGACCCGGAAATTGAAATAGTGGTTAATCTGACCATCCCTGCAGCCCATCACCCCGTTAACCTGCAGGCGCTTAAGGCCGGAAAGCATGTTTACTGTGAAAAACCTCTGGCATTAAATATTCAAGATGCAGAGGAAGCTGCCAATGTTGCTAAGGAGAAGGGGTTGATTCTTTGCAGTGCACCGGATACCTTCCTCGGTGCAGGGCTCCAGACCTGCCGCAAGCTGCTGGATGAGGGGGCTGTTGGCAAGGTTCTTGGCTTTACGGCAAATTTAGTCGGTCCGGGACATGAAATGTGGCATCCGGCGCCGGAATTCTATTACAAGAAGGGCGGCGGCCCCATGCTTGATATGGGTCCCTACTACATAACCGCATTGGTGGCTCTCCTTGGCCCCATAAAGCAGCTTTCCTGCTTTGCAAAAACTTCACGCCAGGAAAGAGGCATCAAGGGTGAAATGGTTGAGGTGGAGGTTCCGACACATTATGCCGGCATTGTGGAATTTGAAAGCGGATTGATCGGAAATGTCAATATGAGCTTTGATGTCTGGGAATCCGAGCTGCCCCAGTTAGAGATCTATGGTACGGAAGGAGTTATGCATGTTCCGGATCCGAATATGTTCGGCGGGCCTGTCAAGCTCTATGACGGTAAGAAAATGGAGCGCATCGTCACAGCAGTAAAAGGAGTCCCGATTAACAGGCTGATGAAGATGCATGGGTGCAAAGCAGAATGCCTGAGGGAAGTGGAATTAGCCTTTCCGGCGGAGGCAGTTCCCCGCAGCAATCTGAGGGGCTTTGGTGTGGCTGATATGGCGCAGGCATTAATGGATAAGCGCAGCAGCAGATTGAACGCGGAGCTTTCCAAGCATGTTGTGGAAGCCCTTACGGCTTTTGACATCTCCAGCAGGGAAAACAGGGTATATAAGATGCGGACAACCTGTGAACGTCCGGCTCCGATGTCCTTAGGGCTGGAGCTCTGGCAGATGGACTGAATCTGCTATGGGCTGAATCTGCTATGAACTGAATTTGTTATGGATTGAACCTGTTATGGACTGAACTTGTTATGGGCTGAGCATGTTATGGACTGAACCTACTATGGACTGAACCTGCTATGAACTGAACCTGTTATGGACTGGATCTGTTATGAATTGATCCCGGGATAGAATAAAAAGACGCCTGAAAATGGTTTTTTAAAGATCAAACTATTTTCAAGGCGTTTTTTGTGGACTATTTCGTACAATATAAGTAGATTATAAAGCATAGTAATTGCCGCTGTTTTCATATAATTAGAACGGGTTCCCGGGGGCAATTATCTATTGGACAATATTTTATGAGGACAGGCGCCGGTTATTATGGATTAGCCCTGCCCCGACGGAAGAATCGTATTCACCGTATTTTCCAATCCGGGCATAGGTACCTGGGTCTCCGAAGGGATTCATCTCCCGCAGCAATTCCTGCAGGCGCTCTATATATCTTTGCAGGTAGGTGCTCATTTCCCCTCCGATCACGATATCCGTATCAAAGATGACCCGTATGTCATTGATCCCAACTGCCAGATGGATAAGATAATCCTCCAGTATTGCCTGGTATGCAGGGTTACCTGTATCAACACCTTCAAAAAACTCATCCAGGGTAGTTCCTGAAAGCTCTGTTAAAGCCCTGGTAGAGCAATATGCGTCAAGACAGCCCTTCTTGCCGCAGGAGCATTTGCGCCCGTCTTTTTCAATGCTCATATGGCCAAACATGGCGTTTTTGCTTGAAAAGTTTAGCACAGCCCTCTTGGACATAATGGCTCCGCCGATTGTCTCATTAATGGTGAGATAGACAATATCCTCTGTCTCCATCGCTCCCCATGCCTGGGCAAAGCCTGCCATTTTTGAGGAATTTGTAATGGTTATGCCATGATCAAAATAGTTCCGTACCTGCATCAAATCTAATTGGTCAATCCTCTGGTTGTTAAAATAGGATGCCTTTTCCTCATGGAGGGTTATTGCAGAGGTAAGGGACAGGCTGATGCCCAATAATTTGGACGGGTTTACACTGTTCTTTACAATGAACTGTTTTAACAGGCTGTTTATGGCAGTCCAATATTCCTTCGTATCCTCAAAGGCCATAGGGGACTTATCCTTGCTCAGAAGCTTCGGAGCAAGGTCAGACATGGCAATGCGCACACAGTTTTCTGAAACATTAATGCCGATGGAATATCCTGAATCAAAAACCGGCTGGATATAGGAAGCCGGTCTTCCACCGCTGGAATCTAATTTCTCACCCTGGGTAATCAGCCCCTGGGCTGTAAGGTCCTTTAAAATATAATTTATAGTGGGAAGGCTCAGGCCTGTTTTTATGACGAGATCCTGTTTTGTCATGGGCTCACTATGGAATAATGTATTTACGACAACCTTGCGGTTCGTTAATCGGACATCCCGGTTGGTAGAGCCACGCTCCATCCTCAATCACCTCATCAATCAAATTTAGCTGGAATGGTATAAAAATATCATGGATCCAGCGGCATAATCCTCACGTACCTTTTAAGACATAGCTGGACGGATGCCTGAATCGTATTATAACATTTCTGACTGTAAAAATAAAGTAGTATGGCATCATTGAGATAAAACAGGCAGTCTATCCGGATCGCTTGCGATGGAAGCATTACGCCGGAGTTTATCCAAAGCGATCCCATGAAAATGAACGGGGAAACAGTGAACCCCCTTTGACAGGGACGACAGCCAAATTCCGTCAATCCCTATAAAGGGTAGTCCATATTAAAATTTCCACTTTATGTATTTGTTAGATTTGAATTAATGATTATCTTATGATATGCTATTATTAATATTATAAATGTAGGAAAGGAGGCTGTATTTATGTTTATTACTGAAAAGAGAATATATTCAAATAAAAAAACATTCCTATTAAACAATGGAAAAGAAGTATCTGAACATATGGCAATTACAATGATAAAGAAAAATCAAATTACTAATGCAGTTGTTGTAAATCGAGATGGTAATGAGTATGTGCGTGGCAGAGTAAATTCAAATATTCGTATCGTTAATGTACCTGATCGATATAGAACGATTAATACTATAAAGCCGCTTATTACAGATGTACCAAACACGATGTTAAAATCAAATAAGCATCATGCTTTTGAGCGTGATTCGTATAAGGATATGTTAAACTGGAAGAATACAACGGATCTGGCATTGTTTTTAAAAGGACCTAGACAAGTAGGGAAAACCTTTCTATTAAATAAGTTTGGGAAAGAGCAGTTTAAGCAGGTTATTTATATAGATTTGACAAGAGAAACAGGAAATAAATTTTTAGAAGCATATTATGGTTTTTCAAAAAACAATCAATTTGGTAGTTCAGATAAGGATAAATTATTATTTTGGTTAAATGTATTTACTTATTATAGTCCTTCTTTTCATAATAGCGAGGATACTATTATTATTATAGATGAAATACAAGAAAATGCAGATATCTATAATTCAATCCGTGATATACGCAGATCCTTGAAGTCAAGGTTAGCAATAACGGGTAGTTATTTAGCTTTTGCACAACAATCACAAAAGTATGAAGTAGCTACGGGTGATTATATAGAATTGCATCTAAATACTTTAAGCTATATAGAGTATTTGAAAGCAGTAGGGGCTTATGGCGATTATTCGAAGCTGACTTCTTTTGCTGTGAATACATTAAATGAAAGTGAAAAGCATATTTATCATAGGATAGAAAAATTATATGATGATTATCTTCAAATAGGTGGATATCCTGCAGTTGTGCAACTTTATATAGAAAGTAAAGAGAATATTGAGCTCTGTAAAAGACAAGTGCGAATGCTAATGGCTCAATTTTATACAGAAAGTAGAAAATATTTCAAAGACATCGTAAGTGACAGCCTATTTACACATACTATGACTTTAATGTTACAAGATTTAATAAGTAAATCAGGTAATCTAAATGCCAATGAGATACCTAATAAAGAAAAATATTATCAGGATTTGAGTATTAAAAGACCTGAAAAGAATAATATCTTACGTTGGTTAATTGATTGTCATATCCTGGGTGAATGTTCAATATATACAGATTGGACTTTAAAGGAAACAAGTGAACAGCGATATTATTTTAATGATATGGGGGTATTTACTTATATTTGTGAAAGTATACCAACATTACAGCAATCAGATCTATTAGGTACTGCTGCTGAGAATTTTGTTTATTTATATTTATTGAAAAAAGTAACAAATATAAATAGAGGTTTATTTAAAGATAAGAAACCTCATACTTTTAATTTGAAATCTCCTTCTCAAGAAATAGATTTTTTAATGCATACGCAGTCAGGTAAGAGGGTAGCTATTGAAGTAAAAAGTACCGGTGGCGCTGCGAGATCTGCTGAGAGTGCTTTATCTACCGGAAAGGTAGATTTAATATTAAAGATACAAAAGACTTTTGGTAATATTTTTGAAAATAAGATTGTAGTACCTATATTTTCAATTGATAAGAGTGAAAAATATCTCAAATAGTGTAATAAATAATAGGCTGGTCACCAGTTAGTCTTTATACAATACGAAAAGTAAGGGAGGGAACCGTTATCGGTTCCCTCCCTTGTGCCAAAGGTCACCTGCCTGCGGTATGTTGTCGTATAACAATTTTCTATGTTTTGGAGCCGGGGCAGAACATCGTTTTCCAATAGTAATTCAATATTTTTTGTCCGCTTTTCTATCGGCTGTAATTTTACATCCAGCAGCTGCGACATTGCCAGTAAATCTTCGTTTGTTAATGTCACTTCAACCCCTCCTGTCAAATTGATAGAAACAGTATAGCATATACAAGTGATAAGGTCTATTTTGTTTTTGTCTACCCCGTAGCCGAATGGTTCCCTGTTTCACAATGAATTAAAAGTTTGGGCTTAAGCACATAGACAAACAGGAATTTGAAGCATAGAATTATATTATTGCGCCCCTAAAAGTACGGGAGCAATTGATGGTTGACGAGATTCCAAGTGCTATGAATCTTTAAACATCCTTGGAACAAATAGTAACTGCAGAAAGGAAACAACAACGTGAACACAAAACGAAATGTAAGAGTATCAATCCTGTTCATATCCATGTGTATTGGCCTGCAGCTGACCGTATCGCCGGTCCTGAACCAGATCCAGGAGCATTACCCACAGGTGGACAGGAGCATGATCCAGATGCTGGTTACCGCACCGGCGCTTTTATCCGCCCTGGTCTCCGTAATCTGCGGATGGCTGGTCACCAAGGTCAGCATGAAGAAACTGCTGCTCATTGCCGCCGGTATTGCAGGCGTTACCGGCTTCATCCCATTTTTATATGACAGCTTTGGGCTGCTGTTCTTCTCCAGGGTATTGCTTGGTGTGGCGATTGGGTTGAGCAGCACCTTAAATACGGCGGTGGTCGTGGAGCATTTCCATGGAGGGGAAAGGGTATCCGCCATGGGAATGCAGGCGGCAACCATAGGCTTCGGTTATCTTTTTGCAACGACCCTGGGAGGAATCATAGGAAACTTCGGCTTCCAATATACATACTTCATCCATATCATTGGATTTGTCAGCCTGTTTTTTATCTGGAGGCTGCTGCCCGATACAGGAAGAAAGAGGGTGGGCAAAGCGGAAGGAATCAAAATGAATGCTAAGGTATACCGGCTGCTGGGTCTTGGCTTTCTGGAAGTGATCTTCCTCTTCGTATTTTCCACCAACATAGCGATGCATCTGAGTGGGAAATTGGCTGGCAACTCCTCCGTTGCCGGAATTTTAATCGGGGTATTTTCCGGGATCCAGATTGTTGCAGGGCTGTTTCTGGGACAGGTAGTAAAATACGCAAAGCAGCACACCATGGCGCTGGCGATGCTGTCCCTGAGCATGGGCTGCTTCATTATCCTTTTGAAACCGGATTCCTTCCTCCCTCTGCTCCTTGGTGCTGCCCTTTGCGGAATCTCCCAGGGGATTTTTGTACCCCAGATTATATTCGAGGCAACCTCGGCGGTAAAGCCTGTGGCGGCCGCTATGGCATCAGCGCTACTTACAGTGTCCTTCTGCCTGTCCCAGCTGGCATCACCCTATGTATTTAACAATGTGTCAAGGCTGGTGTGGGGAAGTACCACAACAGCCCATGTATATATGCTGGCAGCGGTAGGCATGCTTTTTATCTCCTTATTGCTGTTTATAGCCAGGATAAGAAAAAGGCAGTAACATATACTTGCTCCCTATAGGCTATATAGGGAAGGTATTAAGGTATCATACATAACAAGGTATGATACCCCCAGGGCATAAGAGCCATCAAAAAGCTGATAGGCGATATTTGTGAAAACGATTACAAATTATATTGACATTTTAGTAGTTATAGGGTATTCTTTATGATATAAAATGTAATCGTTTTCAACACCAGTAAATTATTGGGCAATCACAAATGTTCTACATAAAACTACAATATTTTTTTACCATGATTTGAAAACGATTACAAATATACTTAAAAAAACGGACAGGAGGATATTTCATTGAAATTTGGATGCAGTTTAGAAATGGTAAACATGCTGACAAGCGGCCCCAACTTTATTTACAAGCAATCGAAAGGATTCTGGGTTGAGTTTTTCAAATATGTGTCAGCAGTAGGGTTTAA
>JARKQP010000336.1 GCA_029974875.1 Mobilitalea sp. | reverse complement strand
ATAACTCCGCTCTTTGACTCCACTCTCATTGAACCATATTAACAAGCTCTTCCTAGTTTTAGCATCCAAAGTCGGTTACCGATAGGCAAGCCGTAATAAATATATGAATCATCCCCCAATTTGGCATTGCAGGCCTGACTGGCTTGCTGCTTCTAACAGCATGTTCATATGCTCATTGCTTGGAGGTAGAAGCTCCGCTAATTCATAGGTTCTTCCAAGTCCTTCGTATTTATCCTGACCCAACCGGTGGTAGGGTAGCAGATGAAGCTCCTTTACTCCCGGAAGGGTTTTAGCAAAATTAGCAATGTCCATAATCTCTTCCCTGGTATCGTTAAAAGTGGGAACAACCGGTACCCTTATGATCAGGTTCGCGCCTGTCTCCGCTACCCTGCGGGCATTCTCCAGCATCAGTCCGTTGGGCTGACCCGTAAACTGCTCATGCTTCTTGCTGTCCATATGCTTTATGTCCATCAGAAAGATATCAACATAGGGGAGGTATTTCCCAATCACATCAAAGCTGGCAAAGGCCGTTGTCTCAATTGCCGTATTTATTCCAAAATCCTGGCAGGCCTTCAATAGCTCTACTGCAAAATCCGGCTGCAATAAAGCCTCTCCGCCGGATAAGGTAACTCCGCCCCCGGATCTACGGTAATATTGATAATCCTTTTTAATCTCCTCCAGCATTTCCTGGGCGGTAACATCCCGGCCAATGGTCTTTTCCTTTCCCTGTACCCTCATGGTCTGGATTTCAGGCTGCTGGGATTCCGGGTTACAGCACCATTTACACCTTAGCCTGCAGCCCTTAAGGAAAATGATTGTCCTGATTCCCGGACCATCGTGGATGGAAAATCTCTGTATGTCAAATATGCGGCCTGTCACGGCTTTTTTCTCCATCTCCATCACTGTCATTCTCCCTTTTCTGATTCATACTTATGACGCATCTAACAAAAGCCATTCCATGATTAACGCAATGAAGGTGTAAGCATCGATGTGCATATCGGCGCAGACCAGTATCTCCAACAAAAATCATTCTATAGCTAACACGATGAAAACGTGGGCATAGATATGCATCTTCATCTCACCACCTAAACCTCGCCTACTCATCTCCAAACCATCTTTTAATGCTGTTCCGTCCTGGCAATAATATCTTCCTGTAAGGATCTTGATAAGGAAGTAAACAATGCACTGTAGCCCGCCACACGGACTACCAGGTTCTTATATTTTTCAGGATGCTTCTGGGCATCCAGCAGGGTTTCCCTGCTGACCACATTAAATTGCATATGGCTGCCCTTCTGGTCGAAATAAGACCTGATTAAGGCAACAAAATTCTCAAGTCCCTTCACGCCGCTCAGTG
>JARKQP010000324.1 GCA_029974875.1 Mobilitalea sp. | reverse complement strand
CCAATCGTTCCGCCTGCACCTAATACCTCATCATCGGGATGCGCTACCACAAATAAATACTTCATAGCTACCTCATTTCATGAATTCCTGCGGCCAGATGATCCACTTTCTATTTCTCTTTCATAGATATCTTATGATCGGGATTTGCCAGGAGTTCACCTCCTACCTATAAAATAATATAAGTTATGGGAAGTTGCTTTTTTAACTTCCCATAAAAGGCTCCATTTTTGCGCGAAAACATGTACATATCATAAATATTATGCTATATTATTAATGTAAGTTGAAAAAGGTAACTGTCTTTTTTGCACTTCCGTTGCTTATGTCATGGAAGGTGATAATTAAATCCCATTAAGCGAAAAACAAAAATAGACACGATACAAATATGCAAAAGAAAACCTTAAACGTATTCCTCTTGATGTCCAAACGGAAAAGTATGAAAGAACCGTCCCTGCGGCTGCTGTTAAAGAGGAATCGATAATCGGTTTTATAAAAAAGGCTATTGATACACGCTTAGAAGCAAAGTTCTGGAAAGGAAGTGTTACCATGAGCAATAGAGATTTAGCGAAAAGTCTTATCGACCAGATACCGGAGGGAAAACTAATATACATCATTCCCTATCTCCAAGGAGCCGCCATACCTGATGAAGTTCCCAACGCTGAAACCTTAGAAGCCTTTGACGAATTGCAGAACGGCGGAGGAAATAGATTTACCGGAAGCATCGAGGAGTTATTCAAAGAACTGATGGAGGACTGATTATGCTTGATGTGCGATATGCCACCAAATTCAAAAAGGACGTTAAAACCTGTGTAAAGCGCAATTATGATATGCCACTATTACAGCAGGCCATTAATATCCTCATGATTCCCGCACCTCTTCCGTCAAAAAATAAGGATCATAACCTATCTGGTAATTATTCCGGATATCGTGAATGCCATATACAACCTGACTGGTTATTAATTTATCAGCAGACAGATACTGAATTACTTTTATACCGTACCGGTTCCCATGCGGATCTGTTTGGTATGTAGGATAAATAAGCTAAGAAATGCGTAAAAATCAATAACATCCAAAAGTGTCTTCCATATTAAAAGTGTTGAAGACACTTTTTTATGTTCACATTTAACAATATACACTTGCCAGAAATTAAAAGCTTTTAAGAAACAATTGAGCAATCCCGATGGCACGGGTGAAATTATTATAAGGGCTATACGGGATTATACAAACCCAATACAAAAATAGCAGGGTATAATTTCTCATACTCTACTACTTTTTAATGGGCTTTTATAATGTCCCAGCTAAATGAAATTATTTTGAAAAGACTTATTTTCTTGCACTTAAAACCATATCATGTATAGATTCCCCGTGCCCACGAATCCAGTAAAAACAGTTATTGTATTCTGACATAGCCCGGTCGTAACAATCATCCCCAAAGATCTTACGAAGGAGCTTAACCCTTGGTATCATTCGGGCTATCAAGGGATTTAAAAAGCTTATCGGGCGTACTGTCCTCCCTCTGGAATGAGCCATAAGTGACAGCAGCTGATAGGTAGAGATGTATTCCTTATTCTGGGGATGGTAAACCCCACGGGCATTACTATCAATAAGGCAGCTGATGAAGCTGCATAAATTTATAATGTCTATCATGCTTCTCTGGTTAGGGAAGTCAGGAAAAAAGGTTATATAGTTTGAAGCCTTTTCCAATAAACGGATGCTGCCCTTGCAGCCGGCACCGGATACAACCGGCGGCCTGATGATGGCAACTGCAAGTTGCCCACTCTCCAGTTCAAGTATTTTCAGCTCTCCCTGTCTTTTACTCCTTCCATACAGGCTATCCGGCTCGACCGGGGTATCTGCCCCAATACGCTTTCCTGCACTCCCATAGACATTCATGCTGCTAATATAAATATACTGGGAAACACCGGACTGCTTTGCCTTTTTTGCTGATCCTTGCGCCTGCCAGACATTTGCCTTAAGAAAAAGCTCTTCACTTCCTTTCTTTTCTTTGGTATGGGCAAGGCCGGCGGCATAAACTACGGTATCTATTCCTGTCATGTCAAAGCTTTTCCACTCTTCCCTTCTGCCCGATACCAAAAAAACCTCATAGCCCCTCTCCCCCAGCCACTGTGCCAGGGTACCTCCTATAAAGCCACTTTTTCCGATAACCAGAACTTTTCTTCTCCCCATATTACCTTCCATATTAACGTCCATGCCCTCTACTGCACAAATTGCCATGAAAGTACGGCATGGACCCGGTCCCCCCTTCGTTTATATTTTTTACTTCTTTCAACCTATCTTCCATATCCTCCCCCATATCACCCTCTATATTAAAGCCTCCAAAAATGATAGCCTTTTGCCAGCCACCTTTTCTTATCCAAGATACCCTTAACATCTATGAGAACCCTTTCCCCCGGACTGCCCTTCCGGTACATGGCTTCTATTTTTTCCTCCGGCAGAGCCTTGAATTCTTCATGGGCATTTGCAAAGACCAGGCAGTCCGCCTCCCGGATATCCTCCATGGGAATGAGCTCAATCCCATAATGCTTCCTTGTCTCCTCCGGGTCTGCCAGGGGATCTGTAACTACCGGAGTGATGCCGTATTCCCTTAGCTTTTCAAAAATATCCACCACCTTCGTATTTCTGATATCGGGACAATTCTCCTTGAAGGTGATGCCGAGGATGACTACCTTACTGTCCATGACAGGCCGGTTCGTCAATATCAGCTTTTTAATAATGACATTTGCTACGAATTCCCCCATACCGTCATTGATCTTCCTTCCTGACAGGATGATCTGGGAATGGTATCCAAGCCGCTCCGCCTCATAAATAAAATAGTAAGGGTCTACTCCAATGCAGTGCCCTCCTACAAGCCCCGGATAGAAATTCAAGGCATTCCATTTCGAGCCCATGGCTTCAATGACCTCCTTTGTATCGATCTGCATCCGGTCAAATACCATGGCAAGCTCGTTCATAAAGGCAATATTGATGTCCCTTTGGCTGTTTTCCACAACCTTTGCCGCCTCTGCCACCCTTATGCTGCTTACCTTGAATACCCCTGCCTTAATAATCTGTCCATATACCTTCGCAACCTCCTCCAAGGTATCCTCATCCATGCCCGAGACAATTTTTGTGATGCTCTCCAGCCTGTGGATCTTATCGCCCGGGTTGATCCTCTCCGGAGAATATCCCACCTTAAAATCTCTACCACAGACAAGACCGGAGCACTTCTCCAGAATCGGTACGCACACATCCTGCGTTACCCCCGGATATACCGTGGATTCATAGACTACGATGGAACCCTTCATCAGATTCCTGCCTACAATTTCACTTGCCTTCTCCACCGGTTTCAGATCCGGCGTCTTGTGGGAATTAACCGGTGTGGGAACCGCTATAATATGGAATTTCGCCCCACGGAGCCTTTCTTCCTCATTGGTAAAGTCTATGTCTGCCTCCTTAATCGCATCATCTCCGACCTCTCCTGTTGGATCAATCCCTTTTTTATATTTCTTAATGACCTCAGGGCTGATGTCATAACCAATAACAGAATATATTTTTGAAAATGCCAGTGCCAAGGGCATTCCTACATAACCCAGGCCCACAACGGAAAGGCTTTCGCTTCTATTTGATAAATCCATTGCCAAGCTCATAGAAAATACCTCCCTATCTATCCTATTTCAGGCATATATGCCGGCATAAATCAAGTTACGATATAATTCTTGTAATACCAACAATACCTCTCCCTTCAATATTATGTTATTATACAAATTTTGACACAAAAAGAGTTGCCCCAGGCTGATGCGTTAGGTTAATGCCATGGGTCAATGCGTTGGGTTAATGCCATGGGTCAATTCCTTGGGTCAATTCCTCGAATTTAGGGGCTGCCTACGGCAGTTCTATGTTTTTTTGAATAAAAAATGAGCGTGAAAGCTATGCTTCCACGCCCTACCTTTTGCATCCTTTGATCCTATTTCCCGCATACCGCCAACCATAACCGGCGCTGCCCTATCCCCCCCAGAGGTAATCCAGTACAGTAATTCCTTCGAACCACTGGACCAGACCAGTATGCCTATCCTTTTTTTGGGTTAGTTTTATTTTTAATATAGATATAGATTCTTACAATTACATTCGCCCACACAAATATCTGTATAAATACAAAGCCTGCCATATATTCCTTCATTCCAAATAAAATCAACGCTATAATCATCATGACACCCCAGCATATGAAATACCAGACATAGCTGTTGCTATTATTGCCTCTAGAAATTACATCCAAGATATTCCTATTATCTTTGCCGTCCGTATCATCAGAATAATTAATATTGTCAATATGATCCACACGATCAATATGATCTTCGTTGCCAATATAGCCAATACTTTCAACATGACCTACACCGCTAGTATTGTCCATACACTCAGTACGGCCAACATTGTCTGTATGCCCCATACGGTCTATATGATCTGCGTTGTTAGTATCATCCGTATCATTGGCAGCATCTTGGATATTACCTTTAGGCATATCCGGTGTATTTGCTTCATTCCTTAGCATTTCATCAAGTGAGATATGAAAATAATCTACCATTTCTATTAATTTATCAATTGCAGGATAGGATTGATCCAATTCCCACTTGGACACGGACTGTCTGGTAACACCCATAACTTCTGCAAATGCTTCCTGCGATAGTGATTGCTTTTTTCTTAATTCCTGAATCCTATTTCCTAATGTCATTTTCTGCACCTCCTACTGATATTATAGAATGAATATTAGGATTTACTACCAAGCTGCAGTTGATTGTTGTCAACTATTAGTTGCAATCACTAAAGCAATACCAAATCATCAATTCACAACGGCCTTACTGTTCATATTATTAATTATATTTGCAGGTTAACAACGCTTATTATAAGCTGCTCTTATTTTATCCTTTGCGCAATTGGATGGCCTTCATTAAATTGAACCAGATCCCATAAGTTTCCGTATAAATCTTTGAAAACTGCTACCGTACCATAAGCTTGTACTTTAGGCTCTCTCACAAATTCGATCCCCTTCATTACCATTTCATTATAGTCCCTCCAAAAATCATCCGTTCCAAGGAATAGGAAAACACGTCCCCCTGCCTGATTCCCAATGAAAGGCATCTGTTCAGGTTTTGAGGCCTTAGCCAGTAATATTGTAGCTCCTGTTGAATTAGGAGGAGATATCACCACCCAGCGTTTATCCTGCTCTGGCTGGTAGGTATCCTCTACTACCGTAAAGTGAAGTTTGTTTGTATAAAACTCGATAGCCGCATCATAGTCTTCGACTACTAAAGCAATATGTACAAGAGCTTGTATCATTTCTATTCCCCCGCTTTCTTTTTATATTAAAATTTTTTCTGAAAATATCTCATTTAACATATTTATCTAACATGTTTATATTACACATGTTGGTGGTAAGAATACAATCCTTTTTACAAATATTTTTATCACATAGATGGATAGATAAAGCATTTTGGAGCAACTCTATTATTGCAGCTTTGACAAAATTAGTGCATTAAGCTAGAATTACATTATAACAATAAGTAAAATAACCTTAAGGTTAATCCATATTCAAGTAAGGCCAAACGCGGCAGGAAGCATTGGAGAAATTGAGAATGATCCCTTTACTGCCCAGCGATAAAAAATTGAAAAGGGGTGTTTCTTGATGTCAGATAGTAAAATGAATCCTAAAATTGATGAATTTATAAATGCAGCCCAACAGTGGAAGGAAGAATATAAGAAATTAAGAACGATTATTCTTGACTGTCAGCTGACCGAGGAAGTTAAGTGGGGAAAGCCCTGCTACACGCTGCAGAAGGAAAATATAGTTTTAATCCATGGCTTTAAGGAATATTGTGCGCTTCTGTTTATCAAAGGCGCATTATTAAAAGACAGTAACAGCCTTCTAGTCCAGCAGACGGAGAATGTACAGGCCGGACGCCAGATACGTTTTACCAATCTCCAGGAGATAGAGGAACTGGAGCCCGTAATCAAGGACTATATTTATGAAGCCATTGAAATAGAAAAAGCCGGCCGGCAGGTGGAATTAAAAAAGACTGCTGAGTTCACGGTTCCTGAGGAGCTTCAAGCTAAATTTGATGAGATGCCTGCCCTGAAAGCTGCTTTTGAGGCATTAACACCGGGACGGCAACGAGCCTATATTTTTAATTTTTCCCAGCCCAAGCAATCCAAAACACGGGTGGCAAGGATTGAAAAATATGTGCAGAAAATTCTCGACGGCAAGGGATTAGATGATTAGTATTCAAAACGAATCAGCCAATTGATTCATCTTATATAAATGAAAAAGCGTACTTTGGCTTATAAAATGGATCCAATAAGACAGGCACTTAAAAACGGTGGTAACCGAATTTTTTAATTCGTGCTGTCATATAGGATTTATTTTACTGGGAAGTACGCTTTTTATATAATTTCTGCATGAATTAAAATCCTAAGACTACCCCTCAACCTTTGTACAAAAACAGTGAAAGTATTTAACCGGGATACTGTCATATCCGGGAAATGAGTGAGGCCATTTCATCCGGGGATAACCTTACATCATTGGCCACCCAGGTCAGCATTACATTCCAAAAACCACCAATCCTGTATGCGAATACATATTCCAAAGGTGGCCCTAAAGCGTCCTCTACTCCCATGTTCTATGAAACCTTGGCAACGCTATGCTCCTGGTTAACAACATTTAAATTTATTATGCTTTATACTTGGCTGCTGGCTCTTGCAATACAAACAGTATCAAATGAAGCAGACTTCCTTAGGAGCTGACTGTAAATCCATTTTCCTATTTTAATAAGCGTGAGCTAAATCCACAGCATATTTCTTTCTTTAATTTTTTATACCAATTTTTCCCCTAGTGTGATATACTTGATAATTGGTTTTAGGAATACTACATGAACTTGAAACCAGATTGGAGAATACGGCAATGTCATTTGCGACCTTAGTATATCACGAAATACGGGAAAGTGCGATGTTTCATCCAGATCAGCCGCACCCCATTGAAGTAAGACAGAATTATGAAGATAATCTGCCCTCTGTTCTTTTTGTGACCTTAGAGAATTTCACAAAGCAGCTGGAATATTTATATGAGAATCATTACCATACGCTGACACTTGAGGAGCTCCGGAATTTCTATTACAATCAAGGTGTTCTGCCGGAGAAATCCGTATTATTAACCTTTGATGACTGCTACCAGTCCATCGCGCTCTATGCTTATCCCCTTTTAAAGAAATATGGTTTTCATGGAGTGGCCTTTGTAGTTACCGGATGGCTAAACAGTCAGAAGTCCCCTTTCCGGCCGGAGAAGTCTGTATGCCTTACCCAGAAAGAGCTGGAGGATATGGCAGATGTCTTCGAATATGCCAATCATACGGACTTGTTTCATACCCGGACCAGTCCTTTCACCAGCCGTATGATGGAAGCTGATGGTTTGGAGTTTTCCAAAGATTTGGACCGCTGTAATGCCAGTCCTATCATCGGAGCCAGGGATATTTTTGCTTACCCCTTCGGTCTGTATACTGAGCAGAATGCGGCTCTTCTTAAAGAGAAAGGATTCCATTTGGCCTTCACGACAAAGGAGGGTTCCAATACCAGGAGTACCGACCCTCTTTTTCTTAACCGTACCGTAATTCCATATTTCATGGAAATGCCGGCATTTCAAAATATCCTGGCTTTAAAACCATTGATATAGACCTGACATAAGAAAGTAAAAACGAAAGGAGCTTGAATTAATTATGAAAAAAATGCTTACCCTTTTGATACTATTAACCGGACTTCTTTTCCTATCCGCTTGTGCGAAAACAACGGACAAGGATCAAGATAACACCTCTGAAACCACTGCTTCACCTCCGCCCACCTCTAGCGCAGTAGAGGAGACTCCCACCCCTGTGGAATTGAGTGTTGGAATATTACCCGCAGAATCTGCCATTCCCCTGATCCTGGCAAAGGAAAAAGGATTTTTTGAAGCAGCCGGTGTGAAGGTAACTCTCCAGGCCTTCTCTTCTCCCAATGACCGTAATGCTGCTGTTCAGTCAGGTGAACTGGATGCAGTAATCGGCGATGTCATGACCGGTGCTGCTTTTGTAGATAAAGGCTTCTCCATGAAAATCACCTCTGACATCAGTGAAGATTTTAAGATACTTTCTTCCCCCAACTCAGGAATTACAGCAATGGAGCAGTTGGCTGGAAAAAAGATCTCCCTTGTTCCTAACTTCATTCTGGAATATATTATGGATCAGTTTGCAATTGAATACGGATTTGAGTACGAGATTATTGAGATTCCTTCCTTCTCAGGAAGATCTGAGGCACTGATGTCAGACCAGATTGACGGAGTCGTATTTACAGAACCCCAAGCCGGAATGCTGGTTTCCCAGGGCGCCCATTTGCTTGGCAGCTCAAAGGAGGCCGGGATTAAGGGCGGTACCCTGATGTTCACCACTGATACCATCTCTAACCATCCTGAAGCGGTTAAGGCCTTTTACGAAGCCTATAATAAAGCCATCGATTACATGAATGAAACCGCTGCCTCCGAGTACAGTGACATCCTCACCCAGTACCAGTTTCCTGAAGCGATCAGCACTTACCTTACCAGTCTGAACGGAACCTTCCAGTATGCCGGTGTTATTGAGAAGGAGCAATTTGACGATATCATTGAGTGGACTAAGAATAAAGAATTGATCAGCAAAAGCTATACGTATGAAGAGCTCACCGATTTTTCTTTTTTGAATTAGTTGCTCCCAAGTAATACAAGATAGCTAACCAAGCCAGACAAGATAAATCAGCAAGCTGATCTACTTGCCAGGAATAAAACCAGACAAGATGATTCCAGCAAGCTCATTCATCTGCCAGGAATAAAACCAGACAAAATGATTCCAGCAAGCTCATTCACTTGCCAGAAATAAAAAAGGAACGATATTCTGCCAGGCATACGAAAAAGTGATACTTACCCGGCAGGATATCGTTTCCCTTTTCCTTTTAGCCAGGGCGCACTAAGATGCTCCAGACTATCCAACAGGTTGAATAGCAATATCCCCATCAGCCCAATCGCAAGTATTCCTCCGAACATTTCCACATAATTCATCTTTGACCAGGCGCTTAAAATATAATAGCCAATTCCATGGGTAGCGGCATAATTCTCTGCAAAAAACAAGGATGCCAGCGTGATTCCAATACTGATCCTCAGTCCCGAAAAAATCTGCGGAAGGATTGCCGGCAGAATCAGATACCGGTATCTCTGACCTGCCGTCGCGCAGAAGCTGTTCATTACCTTAAAATGCAACGGTGAAATCTGTTCCACCCCATCCCGCACTGATAATATCATCTGAAATATGATGATCCAAATCATCAGGATTATTTTTGAGGTATTTCCAAGGCCAAACAGCAGCATAAAGATAGGGAGAAATGCTATCTTAGGCATTGGATAAATAAAATATAATAAAGGTGACAGCAGACGTTTGCAGGTCTCATTTACTCCCATAAGAATACCTGCCGGAACCCCGATCAGCAGGGAAATACCAATGGCAGCCATAACTCTTAACAAGCTGGCTCCGCAGTGGAGCAGCAAAACCTTCGGAACCTTCACGATATATACCAGGGTTTCCAGGGGAGAAGGCACCGTGTGAGTATTTAAGAACAGGTGAAATACCTCCCAAAGAATAAGGAAACTGATAAATCCTGCAAACTGACTCTTAGCAAACCTCTTAATGCCTCTCGTAATACCTGTCTGAACCGACCATGAACTCTCTTTCATATATCCTTCTCCATTTTTATCATTCCCCGTAATTTAATGCATTCCCCGTAAAAACCGAGCTGCTCCCTGGCATTTTCCGTGAAATAATAGGGATTCTCCAGCTGCACAATCATTCCATCTTCTTTTAAGATAAGGATATACTGTCCCAGTATCACAGCCTCTTCTACATCGTGGGTAACAAATAATAGTGTCGCCCGCCTCTTTTGTTGTTCCCACCGGATCAGTCCCTGTAATTCCTCCTTGGTAGTTGCATCCAGCGCTGAGGTAGGCTCGTCCATCAGAATAATATCCGGTTCACTGATCAGGGTTCGCGCCAAAGCCACCCGCTGCTGCTCTCCGCCGCTTAGCTCCTGGGGATATTTGTTCCCGTGCTTTTCCAGTCCCAGCTTTTGGAGCAATTCTGCAACAGCCGTATCTATTCCTTGTTTTTGCCCCCTAAGCTTAAGCGGCATAGCTACCGCTTCTGCCACTGTCTGCCAGGGTAACAATCCCAGCTCCTGAAATAAAAATGCTGTCTCTCTTCTAGGCTTTTGGACTTTTACCCCATTGATGCTTACTGTTCCCCCATCGGGCTTTAAAAAACCTGCAATCAGATTCAGTATGGTCGTTTTTCCCGAACCGGATTTTCCGATCAAGGCATAGGAAACGCCTTGTTCCAGTGTAAGGCTAACCTCCTTAAGCACCTGCTGCCGGTCGAAATCTAAGGAAACCTGATCCATGACAATAAAATTCTTCTTCAACCTTAATCCTCCTGTATCCTAAAAAGTCTCACCACAATGCATCTAATGCATCTATTTGATTGGTATTGGTTTTATACCCATTTAGACAGCTGAGACTCTATCGTCTTTCTTTTTCCATTCTATTGTTCCAGCTCTCTGGAACAATTACTCTAATTATACTTTATTGATGATTCAATCACAATAGCTTACCTATCACCAGCAAATTAAATACCTGATACATTATCATAACTCCTTCTCCGGATTCATTTTTTATCTGATAGATACAGCACTTTTCATTTTCCTCCAAAAGAACCAGCTGGGATTCCTCTTTTATTAGATCGAAATTCATACCGCTCCCCCTCTGATACCGGTAATAGCCCTCGTCCTTGTACTCCCTGCACTCACCACCTTTTAACTCGTATCTGCAAAACTCAAATTGATTTTCAATGCTGCTACTGGCCCGAAGTACAATGCCACTCAAACGCTGCACATCAGGCCGCTTCATGCCGGGAATAGGAGCGTATCGCCAGAATAAAGAACAGGACAATCTCTATCCCTGCCGCCACCGGGATAATGTACGGCGTCCAAACGCTGATCGGCCCTAGCGGTAGAAAGTTAAATTCGGTCAGTTCAAAGAAAAAGCTGTTTCTAAGTCCAACTCCCCCCGATGGCAAGCACAGCCTGATCCAATTTTCAATATTGGCACCGCTTCCGGCGAAAGACAAAATTGTAGGCAATAAACAGCCGCCAATAGCAAGCCCTAAGACTGTAATCGGATTTTTGAATTTGGTTGAAAGAAAGAGTGTAAAACATACCGTTGCAAGGAAAGTAAGCAAGCCGGAAAAAACAACCAGCGCGTTTGCTTCCCCTACGGTAAGCGTAACAAAGGAAATTGCGGAAAACGCCAGTTGCAGCGTTGTTTTCAGGCTCCCCCAACCGAACGCGGCGAATGAAATGAAGATAAACGCAGTTACGCAGACCACAAAAATTACGGTAGTAAGCAGAATAGCAGACAACAGCTTTACCACCGCCAAACGCCGCCGCCCATGCTTGGTACAACGCAATATATCATCTGCGCCGCTTTGATAATCGGCGGAGAAAATGGGGGCGGCAATGACGGTGCATAGCATAACCAACAGGAAAATGCACATAGTAAGATATTCCAGCGTGTCACTGTCCCCAACACCATACACATAATAAAATGGGGCTTCTACTTTTTCATTGAGGGCAAGAGCCTGTTCGACAACATCAGGAGAATCTTTATACTCGTATGATAAATAGTCCGCAAGGCGCTCCGTGCGCCGCTCATAGAAATTAGCCGCTTCTTCCGGTGAAATCTCATACAGCGGTACGGGGATGCCACTAGATTTATTCACATAGACCTCGCGCATACTATTCAATATCACATAGATTGGCGCTATTTTTTGATAGTATACAACATCCGGTATATTATCCGTTTCCTCTCCATAGGTTTCGTATACCTCGTGATAGGTTTCAAAAGCATCTCGAATTTTTTCCGGTGTAAACTCCCCCTCAATTGGTTTCAACATATCCTGATTTGCCTGTATAGCATCCCTGCCGGAAAGCCGTATTTCCGTACCACTTTCATCAAGGTTCCAATGGCGCGCAAAGGAGATAACTAAAAGAGCCATAGCTACCGACAGGAGGAGCGCACCTGCCGCTAATATCCATGTAGAACGAGTTTTTGCCACCCGTTTCAGTTCCAAAGCAATCATGCGCTTCATACAGCATCCTCCTTTACGGCTTCCTCACCACGGAACAGCCAGAGATATAAGTCCTCAAGGCGCGGGGCGGCGGTCTGCGAATCTGGCAAGCTCGGGTTTTCCGAAACATACCGTACCGATATGCGCCCTCCATCCTCATTACGAACGGTTACAACCCGGACGGTGTGCTCATAATGATGGAGCTGTTTCGTCGGAATCATGCTTTGCCATACCTTACCGTCCATCATTTTCACAAGCTCATCAGTGGTTCCAACCGCAATAATTTGTCCGTCTTTCATAATCGCATTTCGGTTTGCGATATACTCAACATCAGACACGATATGGGTAGAAATCAACACAATCCTTTGCTGCGCAAACTCCGATAATATGTTTCGGAAACGAATGCGTTCACCAGGGTCAAGGCCGCTTGTGGGTTCATCCAGAATCAAAATATCCGGGTCGTTCAAAATCGCCTGGGCAATTACCACCCATCGCTGCATACCGCCCCACACCTTGCGTATATGCTTGTTCCGAACATCCGCAAGGGTTAGCCTATTAAGCAGCTCATCTATTTTTTGATTGGTTTCCTTTTTGGGCAAGCCTTTCAGTGAGGCCATATATTGCAGATAGTCCGCTACCGTAAATTCCGGGTAAAATCCAAAGGTCTGCGGCAGATAGCCAAAGACATCCCGATAGGCTTCGCCTAACGTTTTAATTTCAATACCGTCGTACTGGACTTTGCCGGAGGTAGGCGTTAAAATTCCGGCCACCATCCGCATCAAGGTTGTTTTCCCCGCGCCGTTTGCGCCGAGAAGCCCCCATATGCCGGGGGTAAGCGTTAGGCTTACATTGTTTACAGCAGTTTTATCCTTGTACCGCTTGGTAAGTTCTTGTATCGTAAGCTCCATGTATATACTCCTTTTCTCGTTTTTTTATATCCCGTCCGGGGATAGGTTGAGGGATGCCGCCTTATCGAGCAGACGGTAAATCCCAATTATGAGAATCATGGCGCATAACGCGCATAACGCTCCCCAAACGGGGGCGGATGCCTGTTCATAAACCACCGGGGCAGATTTGTACAACACAAACAACAACGCGGTTAAGGAGAAGCAAAATGCTGTGCAGACAAAGCCTTGCTGTCCGCTTTGCGCGTAGGCTTGAATAAACAAGCAGCCGCAACAGGCTATCAAATAGGGAAGCAACAGGTATAGGGCGATGCTTCCTGTGCCAAGTTCCGCTTTCATACTTGCAAGAAGAAAGGGAAACGTAAGCAACAGCACATTGCCAATACCGATAATGAAAATCCGGGTCAGCAATAGTTTAGGAATTGAAATCCTCGTCGCCATTTCTGTTTCAAGCATTCTATACTGCGCCGAACGCCCGATAAAAGGGATGCTGGTCATAGCGATAAAGACCGCAAAACATCCGAGTAATACCGGCAAATGGCGCGGAGCAAAATTAGAAACAGCTCCTACATCCCCAAGGCCAAACAACCAGAAGGCACACAAT
>JARKQP010000322.1 GCA_029974875.1 Mobilitalea sp. | reverse complement strand
TTATTCCCCCTGCGGCTCCCTTGATATGGTTGAGATTGTGAAGGCTCTCCATAAGAACAACTATACGGGCTACGTACGTCCGGACCACGGCAGGATGATTTGGGGAGAGACCGGCAGGCCGGGCTATGGCCTGTATGACAGGGCGCTGGGTGCAATGTACCTGACAGGAATCTGGGAACCCCTTGAAAAGACAAGTAAGCAGTGATTTACAAGCAAGCCGTTGGAAAGACATAATTAACACGTTGAATTTATCCATGTGGGCAGTTGTACGCATGGGTATTAAGAGGATAGATGGAAAGGAATACAAAAATATGAAATTACCGTTTTCTGTTGACTTAAATAATAAAGTAGCAGTTGTCACCGGAGGAGCCGGAGTTCTTGGCGGATATTGGGTGGATGCCTTAGCGGCTTGCGGAGCCAAGGTTGCAATCCTTGACCGTAACCTGGCACAGGCAGAGAAAAAAGCTGCCGAGGTACAGGAGGCAGGAGGCATAGCGCTAGGTGTTGAGGCAGATGTGCTTAGCAAAGAAAGCCTGGGTAAAGCCCATGAGCTTGTGCTCCAGCAGCTTGGAGCCTGCGATATCCTGCTAAACGGGGCAGGAGGAAATCACCCGAAGGGAACCACTACAAAGGAATACCTCTACCCGGAGGATTTGAACAACCAGGCGGAGGATCTTATCACCTTCTTTGACCTGGATGAACAGGGGATCAGGTTTGTATTTGACCTCAACTTCCTGGGAACCCTGCTTCCCTCCCAGGAGTTTTCCAGGGATATGATTGGCAGAAAGGGTTGCACCATCATCAATGTGTCCTCCATGAATGCCTATACACCACTGACCAAGATACCGGCATATTCCGGGGCAAAGGCGGCAATCTCGAATTTTACCCAGTGGCTTGCAGTACATATGTCCAAGGTGGGAATCCGTGTCAATGCCATTGCTCCCGGCTTTTTCGTGACAAATCAGAATGAAGCGCTCCTTAAGACCCAGGAGGGCGGCTTCACACCCCGTGCAGAGAAGATACTGAACAGCACCCCTATGAACCGCTTTGGTGAGCCGGAGGAGCTTCTAGGTGCGCTGTTATTCCTGGTAAATGAGGAAGCCTCCAGCTTTATCAACGGAATTGTGATTCCGGTGGACGGCGGATTCTCGGCTTATTCAGGGGTGTAATCTGGTAGATAAATCAATGATTTTTGCTAATGTCCAACAAAAAGAAGGTAAATGGAAGAAGAATGCACACAAACAGTGCATATTATTGACTTTTTGCACCAAACTGAATATAATAATAATCAGAAGGAGGTGCGGGTATGACACAGGCATCATTTAGCGTTCGAATGGATGAAAATTTAAAAAGACAGTTTGATGCTTTATGTTCCGATTTTGGCATGACAGCATCAACCGCAATTAATGTGTTTGCAAGAGCAGTCGTTCGTGAACGTAAGATTCCCTTTGAGATTGTTTCACCGGAACCTGAGATTACAAGAGAAAAAGCAATGCAAGCGTTTCTGTTTTTAAGAGAGCAGGCGAAAAAGAATGGTGTTCAGGGTATGACTCTTGATGAAATCAATGAGGAAATCCGCCTGGCACGATCTGACGGGGAGGACGGAGAATGATATGCTATGCAGTAATTGATACGAATGTACTTGTTTCAGCGTTGCTTTCAAATAGTGAGGAAGCTGCAACGGTTCAGGTTATCGGAAGATTGATTGCAGGAGAAATTATTCCCATCTACAGTAAAGAGATTGTAAGCGAATACAGAGAAGTTCTCAGCAGAAAAAAGTTCAAATTTGAAGTAGGAATAGTTGATTATCTGCTGGCCGCAATTGATAGATATGGCATTCTTGTAGAACCGTTACCGACAGGTACGGTTTTGCCGGATATCAAAGATTTACCGTTTTATGAAGTAGTGATGGAAAAGCGTGACGACGATGCATATCTTGTAACCGGAAATTTAAAGCATTTTCCAAAGGAAGCCTTTATAGTTACAGCAAGACAATTGGTTGACATTTTAGATGGAAAAGAAAAAAACTGAATAATTTAAACCAGGGTGTTTGGAATTGCGTTCAACAGCAGTTTTGAACACTCTTGTTTGTATTTTAAACATTTCTTCTACCGAAGCCATTGTAAATATCATGCCGTAATCGAATATGAAATTAATTCAGCTAAATAAAATAAATACTATTGAAAGTTCTGGGCGGTTATTGGGTAGATGCTGGCAGCCTGCGATATTTTGTTAAACAGAGCCGGATTTCTACCGGTAATTTAAAGATGCTTCAATCCCTCAAACGTGTCAGTACAAAAAAGCATAGGTTCACGGACTTATCATAGTCCGGAACCTATGCTTTTTCATGAAATTATTTAATTACTTAACTGAACAACAGTTAAGGAGCGGTTCATATAACCTAAAATAGGAAAATCCGTAACAATACTTACGCCTATACCATCGCCGGCTGCCAGGGCGGCTTGAACGACAAAGGTTGAACTACTTCTATTAGATATCTTAAAAAACGTAGTAGTATCGCCAAAAATCGGTATGCCATTGACCGTAATAATAGCATTTAGATATGGTTGATCCGGATCCGGATTAACAGTGGCTTCAGCGTTAATGGATATGGTTATTTGATAAATTCCGTTTTCTCCTACCACTAATTCGTTGCCTGATGGACTAACTGTGATAGTGGATGATAAAGGTCCAACTATATTAAAGGGTACGGATGTGAATATCCCCCCCGGGGTCTCTACAGTACTTCCCCTTAAAGAGCCATATGCCAAAACGACTTCGCCGGTGGCACCGGTGGGACCCTGTGGACCCTGAGGGCCAACAGGACCTTGCTCGCCTTGAGGACCTTGGGGGCCAGTGGGACCTTGTTCTCCCTGAGGACCTTGAGGACCAGCGGGACCTTGAGAACCTACGGAACCCTGAGGGCCGGCGGGGCCTTGCTCTCCCTGAGGACCCTGGGGGCCAACAGGACCCTGCTCACCTTGAGGACCCTGGGAACCGGCAGGACCTTGGGGACCAGCGGGACCTTGAGAACCAGCGGGACCTTGTTCGCCTTGGGAACCCTGAGGACCAGCAGGACCTTGCTCGCCTTGAGGACCCTGAGGGCCGGCGGGACCTTGGGAACCAACAGGACCCTGAGGACCAGCCGGGCCTCGTTCCCCTTGAGGACCCTGAGAGCCGGCAGGACCTTGTTCTCCCCGTGGACCTTGAGGACCGACAGGACCTTGTTCACCCTGAGAACCCTGAGGGCCGGCGGGACCTTGAGAGCCAGCCGGGCCTTGGGGACCGGCAGGACCTTGCTCACCCTGAGAACCCTGTGGGCCGGCGGGCCCTTGGGGACCAGCGGAACCCTGTGGGCCAGCAGGACCTTGAGGACCGGTAGCTCCTTGTGGACCTTGAGGCCCTTGAGGACCCTGGGGTCCGGGAGGTCCAGGAGGTCCCGGAGGGCAAGGTGGCGGGCAAGGCTGCGGCGGACACGGTTGCGGCGGACACGGTTGCGGGGGACACGGCTGCTGACAAGGCGGTGGGAATGGATTACGGCCCTGTTTCCATGCATTATAATTAGCGGCTGTTATTTTGGCTTGATTGGAGTCATCATTATTCGTAGGAGGAATTAAATCAGATAAGTCTTTATCCTTCTTCATACAAAACCCTTTCCGTTAAGCAAGATGTTACAATTTATACTTTATATTTATGATTTAATTCCAATTTTGTGCAATAAAATAAGTGATTATATTCTTTTGTTTACCGAATACCGGAAATAAACCGGCAAGCGAAGGGAGGATCAGGCTCATGCCAGCACTTTCATAGCTATTTATACGGAATAAGGGCGATGCCCGCAATGATAGGCCATGCTCATAATGATGGTCATGGACATAATCATGAAATTTAACTCAGCTAAAAAGAATAAATACTATTGAAAGTTATGGGAGGTTATGATAATATTATTATATGAAACGATTCATGAAATATAATTAAGAGAATGAAAAAAGGAAAAGAATTACCAAAATGTAAAACGTGAAATTAAATTGAAAGGGGATTGAAGAATGGAAGGACCGGAGAACCTGAATTACCACATCACGCCAAGGCTGCCGAAAAGAATGGATTTTCGGATAGGCATTGTGGGCTCGGGAGCAATTGTAAAGAACTGTCATCTAAAAGCATATACGGATATAGGATTTTTTCCTTATGGGATTGGAGCCCGCAGCAGGGACAGATGCCAAGAGATTGCAGCACAGTATCATATTCCTAATGTATATGATAATTGGAAGGCTTTGATTGATGATCCTGACATTGAGATTTTAGATATTGCAGTTCCGCCGGATAAGCAATTGGAAGTGGTACGCTATGCAGTTACCAAACCGTACATAAAGGGCATCCTCTGCCAAAAGCCTTTGGCTATGAACCTTATGGAGGCAAAAGAAATTGTTAAGCTATGTAAAGAGGCAAAGGTAAAGCTGGGTGTGAATTCTAATATGAGATATGATCATTCCATACGGGCATTAAAAAGCATATTGGAGCAGGGGCTTTTAGGAAAACCGGTTCTTGCAACCATCGATATGAGAGCAATCCCCCATTGGCAGTCCTTTCTGGAAGAATATGACCATATAGAAATATTAAATATGGGAATCCACCACATTGATGCTTTCCGTTATCTGTTTGGGGATCCTGAGAAAATCACAGCCCTGACAAGGCATGACCCTAGAACAAAATTCGATCATATCGATGGCATCAGCCAATACACTTTTCAATATGCAGATGAGCTGCTGGCTACCAGTTTAGACGATGTATGGGCATGGCAGGGGGAGGATGTGGAAAAGGATATTTATATTAAATGGCGTGTAGAAGGTTTGGATGGCATGGCGCAAGGTTATATTGGATGGTGTTTCGACCCGGCAGCTCCAAGTACGATGGAATTTACCTGTAAGCAATATCCAAACCAATGGATTCGTCCAAAATGGGATTTTCAATGGTTTCCCGATGCATTCAGAGGAACTATGGCCCAGCTTCTTTGTGCAGTAGAAGAAGACAGGGAGCCGGAGATCAGCGGGGAAGACAATCTTCGCAGTATGGCATGTATCGAGGCCTGTTATCAGTCTATAAAAGAGGGGCGGACGGTAAGGTTTGATGAGATTGATATAGCCCTATAGTATAAGTTATCAGAAGTTGCTTTTCAAACTTCTGATAAAAGGCGCTGTTTTTTGCGCCGTGCATCTCGATTATTGAATCATGGTTTTGATTCAATAATATAGGTTATGAGAAGTAGCCTTTTAGCTTCCCATAAAAGGCGCGCATTTGCTGGGAACTATAAAAAATCACATAAATATAAGGAGGAAAAACATGATTTCAGTAGGTATTTTTACAGGGTATTATCCTTACACATTGGAAGAAACAATTGAGCGGGCAAAAAAAGACGGCATGAGCTGTGTACAGCTGGACCTGGAATTTAAAGACATTGACCTGTCCCAGGGAAATATTACAAAGGAAAAGGCAAACAAGGTACGGGATGCTTTTAGGGATGCCAATTTACCAATCGTGGCTATTTCAGCTTATACAAACCTGACCCACCCGGATCCTGGGAAAAGGGAAAAAAACATTGCATACATAAAAGAAATTTTAGCTCATGCAAGGGATTTTGGCACACCCTATGTAGTAAGTGAGACAGGGACTTATAATGTGGAGAGTGATTGGTTATATGAGCCTAAAAATTCAACAGAAGAAGCTTACCAGGAATTCAAGGCAATCGCAACAGATTTAGCAAAGTTCGCTTACGACCATGACTCCGTTTTCTTAATAGAGAATTATGTAAATAATATCATAGGCTCTGTGGATCAGACGGCCAGGCTGTTACAGGAAATCAATCACCCCGGGCTTGGACTTTTGCTTGACCCTACCAATTATTTTGACGACTCTAATATTGATGATGTGGATCCCACAATTGAGAAAATATTCCATGTATTGGACGACAAAATTAAAATAGCCCAT
>JARKQP010000317.1 GCA_029974875.1 Mobilitalea sp. | reverse complement strand
GAGTGCATCTGTATGCATCTGGCTTGCCTTTAACATCGCATGATTACCAAGTGCGGGCAATCATGCGAGGCCCGGTCTGCGCCATATGCATACAGATGCACTCGCACTCACCGCGTTAGTCATAGAAATGATTGATAGAATGGAGGACAGTAAAGGTGAATAAGGATATTGAAAGTTATGTGGAAGAAAATATCGGGGCTGTGGTTCAGTTAATTAAGGAGCTGTGCAATATACCTGCGCCAAGCCATAAGGAAGAAAAAAGGGCTGAGTTTTGCAAGAAATGGTTGGAGGAACAGGGCGCGGAGGGGGTATTTATTGATGAGGCATATAATGTGATCTATCCGTATCAGGTGGAACAGGAGCGCCTGGTAGCGCTTTTTATGGCGCATACGGACACGGTTTTCCCGGATCTGGAGCCGATGGGGATCGAAGAGATGGACGGGAAATTATTTTCGCCCGGGGTAGGGGATGACACTGCTAATGTTGCTGCACTTTTGGTGATGGGGCGCTATCTGGCGAAATATAGGCCGCAGATGAAGCATGGAATTGTGCTTGCCGCGAATTCCTGTGAAGAGGGCCTGGGGAACCTAAAGGGGGCACGGGCATTGGTGGAGCGTTACAAGGACCGGCTGGCACAGGTGGTTTCCTTTGACGGATATATGGATGAGATATGCAATTGTGCAGTCGGCTCCGTAAGATACCGTATTGAAATAAAAACGGAGGGCGGTCATTCCTATTTCGATTTTGGGAACAGGAATGCCATAGAGGCTATGGCAAGGCTGGTCACACGCCTCTATGAATACCAGATTCCCCAGGACTTAAGCAACACCACCTATAATGTCGGCACCATCCAGGGAGGAACCTCCGTCAATACGATCGCCCAGCAGGCAGAGATGCTATATGAGTTCCGCTCAGATGACAGGGAGAGCCTGCATAAGGTCCAGCAGTATTTTGAAAAGGTAGTGGAGGAATTTTGTGGACAGGGAGTGGAGCTGTCCGTGGAAACGGTCGGTGAACGGCCCTGCGGCAGCAAGGGCTGGAGGCACCCTGACCAAAAGGAGCTGGAGGAATTCTGCAAGGCCAGGGCGGAAAAAAGAACGGGAATGGCCGTCGGATTTATTGCCGCATCTACGGATAGCAATATTCCTTTTTCCTGTGGGATACCGGCGGTGACAGTCGGCTTATGCCTGGGAGGGAAGGCGCATACAAGACAGGAGTGGATCAGCCTGGATAGCTTAAGGCCGGGCTTGGCACTGGCAGCAGATATGGTTTTAAAGTTCTGTGAGGAACCTGTTCACTAAGGTATATCTGAAAACTGCTTGTGCCGGGCTGAATGCTCCAGTGAGTTTTCAGACACGCCCTGGCAATGGGATTGTCCATAGGAGAAAGGTTGGAGGCGTATGATATATGAAAATGAAATGAGGAACACCTTATACCCATTAAAAGGCGCTTTAATGAAAGGTGATATTTCTTTTATGAACCATTGCCATCAGGAAATGGAGATTATCCTTATTTGCTCCGGGCATCTGAAGGTGTATAGCGGTGAAGAAGAATATCATTTAAGGGCAGGAGATGTCTGGATGATACCGCCATTTGGGAATCACGGTATCGGGAAAGGC
Source organism: Mobilitalea sp. (assembly GCA_029974875.1). The sequence continues at coordinate 1,647 of JARKQP010000317.1, read as the reverse complement.
TCGGCGGATTGTGTGCGTATGGTAATCCAGTTTGATATGAAGATTATTGGAACCCGGACGAATGAAAAGGAAGGCTGGATATGGGTACAGAATGAACTGAATAAGCGTGACATGCTCAGCACCCATTGGACAGAGGGTATGAAGGTAAGGATAAGCAATATAGTCGAAAAACTGTACTATGAAAACCAGAAAAGGGAGTTCGCCTGGCAGCTGGCTATGAAAACCTTAATCAGCGAGCTTTTGTTAATAGCAGTCCGGGAGATGCCTAAGATAGAAGAAAAGAAAATGAATCACCAGCTTTCAAAAATGAAGGATATCCTGGAATACATAGCAGTCAATTATTGTGCGGATATCAAGCTGCAAAATTGCGCCGGGGCAGCAGGGTTTAACCCCTCCTATTTGTCCAGGTTCTTTCGTGAGCATATGGGGATAACCTTTCAGGAATACGTAAAACAGCTGCGGCTGGAAAAAGTAAAATGGCTGTTATTGACGGAGCGGATTCCTATTACAGAAATATGTTACCAGTCAGGCTTCCAGGATATAAAAACCTTTAATAAGCTTTTTAAGAAGGAATACGGGGAAAGCCCGACACAATACAGGAAGAGGGCGATTGAAAGTGCCAATAGGTTCATTGCATGATACATAAGTAAAGATTTGCGTATTGCGCGTAAAGAATTTACATAGGCAGACAGAGGGCATACGGTTATGATGAATCTATCAGAAGTACTTAGGCAGCGCCTGGTTTTAGGCATCCGGTTTGGTTTATGGAAGGTTCTTTGCCGGGCGTTGTACTTATTATTATAAAAGGAAGGTTGAGGTTATGAAGCAGTTAAAAGTTGGAATCCAGTTATATTCTGTCCGGGATTTAATGAAGCAGGATCCGGTCAAAACCATGGAGCAGGTAGCGGAGGCAGGGTATCGGTATATTGAGGTAGCAAATCATAATGCATTAGAGGATGATGGTGTAGGCTTTGGAGTAAAGCCGGAGGTAATGAAGGATTTAATGGGGAAATCGGGATATAGGATTGTCAGTGCCCATATTTTTCCCTTTAACGACGATAATTATAGACGTGTAATTGAATATAACCAGAAGATTGGAAATCACACCCTGGTTTATCCCATGGAGGTCTTTAAAGACCGTGATGATGTGCTGCGAAAGGCAGAATACTACGATAAAATGGGGCGTGTTGCCGTGAAAGAAGGAATGCAGTTCCTCTACCACAATCATTTTCAGGAGTTTCAAGAGTTTGAAGGTGAACGGGTCTTGGATATCATCTTAAAAAATACGGATCCGGACAATGTGAACCTGGAGCTGGATACTTTTTGGACTCTTCGGGGAGGCTTGGATCCGGTTGAGATAATGAAGCTGTATGGTACACGTATCAAGATGCTTCATCAAAAGGATTTTTCAAAAGACACGGTAACCCCCGTGAATATGTTTGATGTTGTAGGAAAAGACACCTATATTGACCGTGAGATTTTTGGAAAATATAAATGCGATGATGACTTTATTGAAATTGGCTATGGGCTTATGGATATCCAGGGAATCATCGATACGGCCACCACACTTGGAAGTGTTGAGTATATTATTTTGGAGCAGGATGCCACAAAGCTGGATCAATTAGAGAGCATTAAACGCAGTATGGA
>JARKQP010000043.1 GCA_029974875.1 Mobilitalea sp. | reverse complement strand
GCTTTTAACCCTGCGGACATCCCTGTGAGTACGGCCCCTGTCCCTGCAAAAGCCATAGTAAGGGAGGGGACTGTAAAATTCATCTGGGGATACTGGGTTGTAACTGTTGACATACAGCTGGCAGGAAGAGCCACAATTGTCCTTTCTCCAAGAATCTTTAATGCAAGCCTTCCTATGGTGCCAAGGCCGCACCCGGGGCATGCCTTATGACCATAAAAATATTCCTTATCTGTGAGGTTTTTTACATTGACCATAATTACCACCTCAATCCTATAAATTGCAATTCTTCTTCAGCCTTGCCCTCTATGAGGTTAAACAGCCTGCCATACATCTCTTCAATGTTTTCCTTTGTTATATCCCTTCCGGCAATACCCGCTATATAATTTATAACCTTAGGACAATTTCCACTGCTGCACAGGGCGGACTTAACCTCTGAGGCCACTGCACCTTCATATCCAAAGGATAAATCTCTGTCGATTATCCCTATGCCTTTTACCCTTCTTCCAAGCTCCTTAAAGTATTCCATTGGAAAGGGCCTTAAAAATCTAAGCTTCACAAGGCCGACTTTCAGTCCTCTTTCCCTTAGCTTATCTACAACAATTCTTGAGGTTCCTATAACGCTTCCCATTGCAACCAGTACCACATCGGCATCATTGCATTTATACTCTTCAACCAATCCTCCGTAGTACCTGCCGAACTTATGGCCAAATCGCTTATCTACTTCTGCTATAACTTTCTTCGCATTGTTCATGGCCTGGTGCTGCTGGTATCTGAATTCCGTATTCCAGTCAGTTGCGGCACTCATGCAGTAGCTTCTGGGGTTATCAAAGTACACTGCATTTTTTGATCTAAACGGGGGAAGGAATTCATCCACATCTTCCTGGGAAGGTATATCCACAAGCTCATATGTATGAGTATTTACAAACCCATCCAAATTGACCATAACCGGAGTGTATACGCTGTCATCCTCAGCGATTGCATAGGCTTGTATAATCATATCCAGGGCTTCCTGCCCGTTTTCTACATAAACCTGAATCCACCCGGTATCCCTCTGGGCTATGGAATCCCTCTGGTCGCCAAATATATTCCAGGGTGCTGCCAGAGTCCTGTTTGCATTCATCATCACCACCGGAAACCTGCTGCCGCTCACATAGTGGAGCATTTCATGCATATAGGCCAAACCCTGGGATGAAGTCGCTGTAAAAGCCCTTGCTCCTACCAGCGATGCTCCCATAGCCGCACACATGGCACTGTGCTCGCTCTCTACATGCACATATTCACAGTCCATGAGGCCATTGGCGACAAACTCCGAGATCCTCTCAACCACAATGGTCTGGGGAGTTATAGGGTAAACGGGCACCACATGAGGCCTGCATAGTTTAGCTCCATAGGCAACTGCCTCATCACCGTTTAAGAACTCCAGACCGGACACTTTTGTATCGGCCATCATGTTATTCTCCCTCCTTTATCATAGTTATTGCTCCTTTAGGGCATTCTTGGGCACAAAG
>JARKQP010000298.1 GCA_029974875.1 Mobilitalea sp. | reverse complement strand
CCCGGACAGGGCAATCCATATCTTTGACTATCAGGACAGGCCGGATAAAATCAGTGAATTGGCGGTCAAGAGCGGAATTGGGCTGTTATCCATAATGACAAAGGAAATCAGCCTGGAAAGTTATTTTATTCAACTGGTAGGAGATGAAAGCCTCCAGGAAAAAAGGGGATCAAAGCCTCTTGAAAAGAGGGGGGTTGGCAATGCTTAGTTATTTAAAAAGTGAATTTTACCGTTTATATCATAATAAATGGAGCTACCTGTTTATCGTAATCTGCAGTGCATTATTAATAAGCTCCAACATTGTGCTGGCCGCTGTTAAGGCAGCAGAGCCGGGCTTTCCCTATGCAACCACGTATTTTGCGCTTTCCTGCTTTTATACCAGCTTTCAGATGGTTTTTTTGCTCTGTATTTCAGTGGCAGCCCTAGTGTTTGGAAATGAGCATTCGAATCATACCATGAAGAATAGCGTTTCCTATGGTATCAGCCGGGGAAATATCTATTTTGGTAAGCTTATTGTGGAAATGGTATATGCTGTGATTGCCTTTGTAATTATTACCGGAATTGATATTGCGGCAGCCTATCTTTTGCTGGAGAATTCCGGTGTGGAGCACTTGCATTTGCTGATAAAGGCTTGTTTTGTGGCAATGCCTATGTTTTTATGTGCACTGGCGGTAACGAATTGCTTTTTATTTGCATTGGAAAGCACTGGTGCGGCAGTCAGTGCCATAATCGGGCTGTTGGTAGCATTTCCTCTAGTCAGCAATTTTCTTGGAATGAAGTTTAAGGTATTCGCAGAAATATCCAGGTTTCTGCCTCTTTATATGATAAATAACATCACTTATGATTTTAAAAAGGCAGAGCTGATTCTTCCCTGGGATGGAATTGCCGGTTATTATTACTATTGGCTGGTCGGACTTGCTGAATTAATTGTAGTTGCATTGATTGGTTTTCTGGTGTTCAGAAAGAAAGAGGTTAAGTAGAATTAGAAGGGGGCAAAGCCTCCATAGTAAAGGAGGCTTGGTTGTATGCTGTATCTATGTCTGGGATTAATTATAGTGGTTACCCTGTTGTCCCTATATCTTCTATTCCTTAGAAAAGCCATAGCGGAAACAATTGCGCAGATGGAGGAGATCGGGCAGAGGCCGGAGCGTAACCGGCAGCTGAAGGCAATTACGGTAGATACCGGGTTCCAAAAATTATTATCAGGAATCAATAGGATTTACCTGGCACGCCAGGAAGAAAGAATTATATATCAGCGCAATGAGGCCAAGATCCGGAAGGAGATTGAAAATATATCCCACGACCTCCGTACACCCCTTACCTCCATGCTGGGATATCTGGAGCTGATGGAAGACAGCGATTCCGAGGAAGAAAGACAGGAATTTTTGGAGGTTGTAAGAAAGCGGGCGAGATTACTGCAGGGCTTCATCCAGAACTTTTATGAGCTGTCGATTGTCGAAGGGGATAATTATCCCATCCTGCTGGAGAATGTGGAAGTCCAGGGAATGCTTAAGGATAGTATGGTAGCATATTTTCATGAGTTCGAGAGAAGGAAGCTGGGCGTGTCAATTGAGCTTGAGGATAAACCGGCCTTTATCATTGTGGACAAAATACAGTTCAACCGGATCCTGAGCAACCTAATCCAAAACGTTTTAAAATATGCAAAGGAAAAATTCATATTAAAGCAGTATTGTTCACAGGGGTATTGTGTGGTTCAGTTTAAAAATGACAGAAGTAATATTACAGAAGAGGAATTGAAGGTAATATTTGAACGGTTTTATACGGGGGACCAATCCCGTTCCAACCAAAGCACGGGGCTGGGTCTGACAATTACTAAGCTTTTAGTGGAGAAAATGAAGGGACAGATAGAAGCCCGTCTTGAAGATGGGCTATTCATCATAGAACTTCGCTGGCGAGTTTGAAAAGGCCTTGAAAAGCTCCTGTTTAATGAAAGTATATAAATCCTCCATCAATGTTGAAGCAATAGACATTGATGGAGGATTATTTTATTATTATTTATATTATTGCAATATTTCATCGTCCTATTGGATGTTATAGATGAAAGGGGGTCCCTGTGACATTGAATAACCGTAGGAGCGCCCCGGCTTATTATGTAGAAAATCTGGAGATGACAGTCGATGAATATAAAAATAATAATTATGAAAATATGATTTATAGCTATTATGCGATAGAAATGGATATCGCACGGGTAGCAAGGTTGATTGGTAATTCTTACAGTGTAGCATACGAGAATCAAAGTGGCATACAATATGGACTAATTATGGCGGCAACATATGAAATGGTGGGTAACCGTTATTACTATCGGATTAATGACACTATTATTAAGGTCGATATCCTCTTTGACGACGGCTCTGTCCAACACAAAAAAATATTGATGAAATCAGATGAGGATGCATTCTCCCGCGTTCAAATATGAATATTATGATAGCAAGGTATAATCGGAATTTCTACAAAAACCCCGTGACATTTTTTCAAACATTGATACTAAATAATCTCCGTTCCCTCCAAATAAAAAAACTAATATTCCAGTTCGTAATAATACAGGCACTTTTCGATTTGAATAAAAAAATTTTTAACGGTATACTTTTATTATGCAAATTATACAACAAGGAGGAGAAGGGATGAATAAATATTATAGCTATCCTGATATAGACATTTGGGATAATAGTAGATGGCAGGGAAGACTAGGATGTGCGGATGCGCTTGTGCAGTGGATTGAAGCCAATGGAAAACAGGAGAAAACAGATTTTGTTCCACCGATCTGTGAAGACCCATTCAAGCATCCAAACTATAGGAGGAAGACTGGCGGGATTGATTTGCCTGAGGTTATTCAATACTGGGCGGATCAAGGGATCCGGTTCAACAGCCTGGAGCAGGGATGCCAGTATTGGATCTCGATGGTGCCGGAAAAAGCATTTTCTAACAGAGAAAAGAAGCTTCCGATGCTTGTGTCTTTTCATTATGAGGATGTTTCAGACCCATGGTATACCATGAGGACGATGTCGTATTATAAAAAATATAATGAGATGCTGGCAGAGCTACAGGACTTTATTATCGTTTATGTTGTAAATGACAAGCCGGATCTTGACCGGATTTATGTGAACCTGATGCAGGAAGCGACTATTTTATATCCGGTTGATTTAGACGGAATTTATTTAGATGTATCCCCCATATTAGACAGGGGAGTTAGGTTGAAGGATGTTCCTGGATTTGAATATAAGAGTGAGGATGGAATGGCCACAATAGACCCGGATGAAGCGGTTGAACTGTTTGGAAGCCTTAAGATCCCTGCTCTTGCGATTTCTGGGCGTTGGGGAAATGCAGATAGCCTCACCCGTGGCCTTGTTATGAATTACAGGGCTAATGATGGCCTGTTTGAGAGAAGCTGGTTTGTACACAGCGGAGTAGGAAAACGTTTGGTGGAAGGCCTATTGATGGAACACCGCTTTGGTTCAGTAGATGATCTGGGATTCTCTGATTATTGGGATGCAATGGGACTTAAGCTCACGATTACGGAAACAATGGGTGAACGCTGGTTTGCATTTGTCCCAAAGCAGGCGATGGAAGAGCCGGAAAAAAAGCTGCCGGTTGCTATGGTTATTCAGGAAGTCTATGATGGAAATAAGCATTTAGCGGTCACCTCCCTCAGCTATCTCTATGAGTATCTGAATATCGCGGCACAGGGGGAATGCATTCTTCTGTTCTTTGCATTGGAGGATTGGGATTCCAATGATTTATTGACCGACATTCTAGAGGAAGCCAAGGAGCAATATCCAATTGATATGCAGCGTGTCTATGTAACGGGCCATTCACATGATGGTTGTTTTTCCTTTGAATTTGCCCGCCGCCATCCCGATGTGGTCGCAGCAGTCGCAACCCTTGGGAACCAAGGAATCCTGCTAACGCCGGAAGCATGGGGGGAGCCGATTCTTTCGGTCAGTGACGAACGCATGCATTCCATGGCGGAAATCGACATGCCCTTGATTAATGTAAATGGTGCTACGGAAAAGCATGCCCTGGCACCGGATGATCCGGAGGAGTTTGAAAAATGGGCTGTTTTTTGGCAGAGGCGCTTGATCGCCTCCAGATGCCCGATGAAAAGCATCGAGGAAATTAGGGCTGCAAGATACAGCAAAAACAAGGCAGAACGCATCCTGGGATTTCCGGCAGATCATGCTGAAACGGTATGGGCAGATGGTGCGGAGCATTATATTGCAGATGTAACAAATGTGGAAGGAAAAAACCATCTACGGATCGTAAGCAGTGAAAATATGCCCCATATGGTAACGCCATTTATGATCGATGTTTCTTGGAATTATCTTCGTAGGTTTGCCAGGAACCTGGAAACCCTAGAAGTGATTGAATTGTTGTAAAATAGTCCGGAGAAAGGGATAAGGCTTATGAATAGATATTTTAATTATGAAAACCGAAAATACTGGGATATGGATCTCTGGAAGGATAACATCAGCTCTATCTTTGGATTAGTTCAATGGCTGGGTGGCCATGAAATCATGGATACGGCACCCTATCAAGCTCCGATTGACGGGTTATATGGAGAGGATTTAAAAAGGCTGGAATGCTATGACCGGAAGACCAATGCTGTCAGCATCCCGGAGGTGGTGCAGTACTGGAAGGACAGGGGTGTGCACTATGAACGGCGGAGCCAGGGAGGCTGTGGATGGCTGATTATGTGCCCTGATAAGTGCCTGCAGGATTTTGGGAGGAAGCTGCCGACTCTGATTGTGTTCAATACGGTTGACTTAAAAGACCCCTACTGGGCTATGAAAACACTTGCAAAATTTAAAAAGTACAATGATATGGTAGCAGAGCAGCAGGATATGATGATTTTCTATATCTGTTCGGATGCTCCTGATGCGGGAAGAGTTTATGTAAATATTATGCAGGAGGGCTTTGTATTTGTCCCCGGAGATGTAAAAAAAGTGTATCTTGACGTGAGTGCGGTTTACCATCCAGGGGCGAAGCTTTCAGAGATCCCGGACTTTACCTATAGGAATGAAGCCGGCGATGTAGTAAATCCAGACGAATACGTGATGAAATTTGGATCGGCACAGGTTCCCGCACTTGATATCACGGCAAGGTGGGAGAATAAGACCAGCCTTACGAGGGATCAGGTGAGCATGGATCAATGGAGCAATGCGAACTATGATCTTGCGAGAGTGCTAAATAGCGAGACTGGCAAAAAAATGGCGGAGGGTATGGCGCTGGAATATCAGTATAATAGCACTGCTGACTCGGGTTTCTTGAAGTACTGGGATGATATGGGAGTGAAATATGTAAACCATGAAACCAAATACCGCCGTTGGAAAGCAGCGCTTCCCAAGAGCGCCCTTGAAGATATGGATGAAAAGCTTCCGGTTATCTGCGTGATGCAGGAAGTAAACCATGCCAATGAGCATCTGGCAGTAACGGAGACAAGCTATTTCTATGAGTATTACCGGATTTGTGCACAGGGTGCCTGTATGCTAATCAACTTTGTGCTTGAGGATGCGGATAGCAATGACCTCCTAACAGATATCCTAAAGGAAGCACAGGAGCTATATCCGATGATGGATATGACAAGGGTCTATATTGCAGGGCATTCCCATAACGGCCATTATGCCCTTGAATTTGCATTTCGGCATCCGCAGCTCATTACAGCGGTAGCTACTTTTGGCGACCCGCCGGGGCTGGCAAATATGGGAATCACCCCAATGAACGAGGAGCGCGCGAAGCAGGTCGCTAAATTTGACATACCATTGATTAACCTTGCCGGTATGTGCGAGCATGCCAGCTATTATCCGGTTCATTCCGATGGAAAGGCATACCGCTCCTACAAGGAAATGTCAGGCATGGTGACCTTTGAAGAGAGGGCAAAGGGATGGCAGCTGCGTTTGGCAGCATCAAATTGTCCCATGAAGTCAGACAAAGAAATTGCTGCTACCAGATACAGCGATGAAAAGGCAATACGTGAGCTCGGGATTCCAGGGGATAAGAGCCAGGTTCTATGGATGGACGGATTTGAATTGTACATAGTAGAGGTTAAGAATAATAACGACAAATATCATTTGTGCATGGTAGGAGAGGAAAACATGCCACATAATACAACGCCTGCACAGCAAGCTGTTTCATGGAATTTTCTCCGCAGGTTTGCAAGGGATCCTGAAACCGGAAAAATAATAGAGCTTTATTAATTATAGTATTTAGAAAGGTGAGGGATTCAAAATGTGTAAGATAAATTTTTTTAGCCATGAAAAGCTTTCAGAGCGCCTGATTGTGTTCAACGAAGGCTATTCCATGGTACATAGATTCACCATTGGATGCATTGTTGGCGATGAAAAAATCATGATCGTTGATGCAGGCCTAGGCATGACAGGGGATTTTCGCCAGTATATTGAAGGTGTTGTCGGTACGGCTAAGCCCTTTGTCCTGACTTGCACCCATTTGCACCCGGATCATGTAGGAAGCGCCATCCAGTTTGAGGAACGTTATTGCAGCCATTTGGATCAGGGAAATCCTGATATGGTGGCATTTTCCTTCAACGATGAAGGAAGGCTGGCTGATCTGGAGGATTTTGCCCTGGAGAGCAAGGTGGCCATTGAATATTGCAAGGAGCATATGCTTCGGAACAATAAATGCGAATTCAAGGATATTAAGGATGGTGATATCTTCGACCTTGGCGGAGTGAGGATTGAAGCGATCGCTGTTCCGGGGCACACTGAAGGCTCCATGGCTTTTTATAACAGGGATGAGAATTACTGCTTTACCGGAGATGCGATCAATACGGATGTCCACTTGAAGAAACTGGACAGGGAGGGCTTTCGTAGATATAAAAAGACGATGGAGAGTTTTGTCTCACGGGTAGATGAAGGGGTGACGTTATACCCGGCGCATCTTCCGATGCCCATGACCCTTGATATTGCAAAAAGCTTAATTCTAATATGTGAAGACCTGATCAACAGCACTAATATAAAGCGGGATCCCATGGGGGAGACAATTTTCCGTGGCAGACAGAATAACCGTAGCATAAGGATGCATTATGTAAATAATACCTGCATCGTGTACAATCGGGATGTATTGAACAGTGACGGGAAGGCCGCGATTACGCCCACAAAGGATCTTGATTTCTACAGCCATGAGAAATGGACGGACCGCATTTATACAGTGACCATCAACTTTTCCATGGTGCACCGGATTACCCTAATGGTAGTGATTGGCGATGAAAGGATCATGTGCATCGACTCCGGGCATGGAATTGACTATAGGCTTGTGAAGTATATCAGGGATTTTGCCGGCTATGACAAGCCGATATTTCTCGTATGCACCCATGTAGGCATCGACCATGCGGGCGGTGCGATTCAATTTAGTGAGTATTATATTCATAAGAACGACTGGCCAAGTCTTGAGGTAAGCATGCCAAGAGCGAAGCGGCTTGAGGATTGCCAGCCATTTTCCTTGTACAACGGGGAGTTCTATGAATATACCAAGGATAATATGTGCGAACCGCCGGATCCGTCAGGGCTTAAGGAACTGAAGGATGGGGATGTCTTTGATTTGGGCTCTATCCAGGTGGAATGCATCTTTACGCCGGGACATAGCAAGGGGCATATGTCCTTCTATATGAAGGATGCGAATATTGTATTTACTGGGGATGCGATGAACATTGACACCCATTTAAAGGCCCTCGACAGGTCGGGCATGAGGGAATATGCCAATATGCTGAACCATTTCATGTCCCTGATAAAGGAGGACACGCTGATATTCTCTTCCCATCTGAACCGGCCCCATGACCTGTCAGTGCCGAGGAATATCGCAGCAGCATGCTTAGAGATCGCGGATATGCAAACGGAGAGTGACCCGCCAGGGGAAGCGATCCAGAAGCACCTGACTGCATTTAACAATCCGGCAATCAAGATGCATTATCACGGCAATTGCTGCGTCGTATATGATTCTGTTAAGCTGGTGTAGTGAAAAACCAGATGTTGGAGCGAAATAAAAGAAAATTTAACAGTAATTTTAACAATAACGTCAAGGACAAAATAAATAGTATGGGAGGAAATCTATGCTTACATTAAGCAGTGAGCGTCTGCGCATCGAGATTGCAGAGCCCGGGGAGGCGCCCAATCATAAGTTCCGGTTCGATCGGGCGGGGTATGTTTCAGAGGTAGTATTAGATGGGGAGATGCATTTTACCGCGTCGGAGCCGAGAAATCTTGCCCACCCTTGTTCGGGAGGGAGGGGATTCTGCAATGAATTCCGCTTTGATCCCAGTGGGGAGGCGAAGGTAGGAGAATATTTCCCCAAATTCGGCATCGGGCTGATCCGTAAGGAGGATGATGAGAAATATTCCTTCTTCAGGGCATATAAGGACGTAATGTTTTTCCCGGTTGAATATAGTAAGACGGAGAACCAGGCAGTCTTTGTGACATTGCCGGTAGCTTGCCTTGGGTATGCAATCAAGACGACGAAAACTGTTACAGTACAAGGCAACACCATGTCGATGGTAACAAGGGTTGAAAATGTTGGCGAGAAGGAAATTACGATGAATGAGTTCTGCCATAACTTCATCAGTATTGATGGGATGGCTGTTGGATCTGATTACAACCTGAGCCTCCCAAGAATTCCTGACCTGGGCTATGAAAGATTGAACAACAGGAGAGGGTTTTCAGGTGCCATGCGGGGAAATGGCAAAGGGATCACATTTTGCGAGTTCACGGCAATCGATACGGATTATGCGGTTATGGGTCCTGATATAGAGCCGACCCTTCCCTTTACCTGGAAGATGACGCATAAAGGAGCCAGAGCTTATGTAGAAGGGGAGGATCATTTGATCCCTAAATTTGTTGCCATCTGGGGCGTCGACCATATAGTATCCCCGGAGGTTGTATATGAGTTTACAATTAAGCCCGGGGAAGATCATGAGTGGAGCCGTACCTGGAAATTTGATACATACTAAATTGTGACGACGAATGATTTATGGAAGGGATTGTCCTATGGAATATATTACATTAAATAATGGTGTTGAGATTCCGGCAACAGGCTTTGGCGTTTTCCGCATTGAGGATGGTGCGGAGTGCGTGCAGACGGTTGTGAATGCGATTGAAAGCGGTTACCGGATGTTAGACACAGCCCAGGGCTACTGGAATGAAAGGTCAGTGGGGGACGGCATCCGCAGGAGCGGCATAGACCGGAAGGAGCTTTTCCTTACAACGAAGGTATGGATGAGCCGGTATGGGGAAGAGGATACCTATCGGTCCGTGCTTGAATCTATGGAGAAGCTGCAGACGGATTACCTTGACCTAGTGCTGCTTCATCAGCCCTTAGCCGATTATTATGGAGCCTACTGTGCCCTGGAAAGACTATACCATGAGGGAAGGCTCCGGGCTATCGGAGTAAGTAATTTTGACCTGGCACAGATTACGGATCTTACTATCTTTAATCAGGTAGTGCCTGCCGTGAACCAGATTCAGATTAATCCATATATTCAAAGGCATGAGGCGGAGGAGCTCCACCGGAAATATAATATCCGGTTGGAAGCCCACTCGCCATTGGGTTCAGGGAATGCAGAGCTTTTAAGGCAGCCTGTCCTTACAGAGATAGGGGCAAGATATGGAAAGTCCCCTGTACAGGTTATCATCCGCTGGCTGTTCCAAAGAGGTATTGTGACGATTGCAAAAACAACACAGATAGAGCGGATGAAGGCTAACCTTACTATCTTTGATTTCGAGCTGATCCCGGAGGATGTAACTTTGATTAATGAACTCGATCAAACAAAAGGGGATACAGGAGAAAAGGAACGGGCAGACCTGATCGTGAGGCTGAAAAGCGTAATTGACAAAGAGAGCTTTAGACAATTGAATTGATAAAACAGAAGGAGAGCGGTTAATATTGGCAAATAGGATGCCTTTTGTAACGCTCTCTATTTTCAATGGATAGAGGAATAGAAAAAGCACCCTCTTGTGGTAAATTAGGTTCGCCAAGAGCTTTAATAAACGACAAGGGATGGTGCTTTTTCGATATGAAATTATAGTGCTCCTTCTGGACAGATAGACAGAGAAAATGAAGAGTTTGTGCCTTACCGCCGACGGAGGAACTCAAGATTGACATGCTATTTATTATAACATATAATGAAAAAAAGAGAGGGGTAATCTATAATGCAAATGGAATATTTTAATGAGTTTGTAGAGCTTGCAAGAATTGGGAATTACACTACTGCATCTCAAGTTTTGAATATTTCACAGTCGGTTCTTTCTAAACATATTAAGATTATGGAGAGTGAACTTGACGTACAGTTATTTGTGCGGAGCAAGCGCGGTGTAGAACTGAGTAAATATGGGCTCCTTCTTCTCCCCTATGCAAATCAAATAATGAATATTAATGAGAGCTATATGAAGGATATTGCTACTGTTAAGAATAATGGTAGTACGCTGAAGATTGCATCGGTACCTGCCGTTAAGCAGATGGGAATTGGCGAATTAATTGCAGGGTTTGTCAAAGAAAATCCCAATGTGTCAATTAATATCCTGGAAAATGAGAGCGCCTATCTGGTTGATTGCCTGCAAAAGCAGGAGTGTGATCTTGCTTTTGTGCGTGGGATCGATAGCCGTTACTCGGAATTAAACAGATTGCCCTATGTTAAAGACAGATTAATAGCGCTTCTGCCAGTTTCACATCCATTAGCCCAAAAAAAAGAGCTTACGTTAAAGGATTTTAAGCATGAAAATTTGATTTTTTCTGCTATTAATACAAAGATGTATAATATCGTCTATGATGCTTGCTGTGATGAAGGCTTTGAGCCTAATATTGTGTATACCAATAATAATGGAAGGCACTCTGTCGAAATGATTGAGAGGAATGTTGGGATTGCCTTAATGAACGAGCGTGTTGGCAGGGGATGGATCATGAGGTACAAGGATTTGTGCGGGAGGGATATCGTTCCGCATATTGAGACAACGGTCTATGTCTACTACCATCCAAAGCACATCACGCCTATGGCAGAGGCTTTTTTAAATTATGTTATTGATAAAAAACGTCTGAGAGGTATTAGGAAGGTATAAATGGAGCTGGATTATATAAAGGATTTTATTATGATGGCAAAATACGAGGATCTTTGTGAAACGGCAGAGCATTTGTTTATTTCACAGTCCACGCTTTCCCGCCATATAAAGAGTATTGAGGATTATTTGAACGTTCAGCTTTTCGAGCGTTCCTCCCGTAATATGATTTTGAATAAGTATGGGGAGATATTTTTAAAATATGCGCTACAGATGGTCCAGCTGGACGAAGCCTGTAAGCGCGCCCTGCTTGAGGAAGAGGAACAAAATGGAGATGTGCTACATCTGGCAACCCTGGGCACCTCAAACGGATATTGTATTTTGGACGTGATCGAAAAATTCCAAAAGGAGCATCCGGAATATCAGATCTGTATCCATGAATCCGATACGGAGGAAAACTGGGAAAGGCTTCGCAGGATGGAGTGCGATTTCGCATTTGTCCTGGAACGTAAGGAAGAGCATATGGGGGTCAAGAGGATACGGTTTGCCACAGATGCTCTGGTTGCTGTTTTGCCTGCTGACCATGTGATGGCTTCAAACTCTGCGGTAAATGCATATCTCTTAAAGGGTGAACCATTGCTGCTTTTTGATAAATCAAGCTATATCCATAAATTATGCCTGCGTATTTTTGAAAAAGACAATATCAGGCCGAAGATTATGGTTACCGGATTTCGAAGTGAAAACCTGATAGACCTTGTTGATAAGCAGATGGGAATTGCGCTTATGATGCGGAAGGAAGCAGAAGAGTATGCAGGGGACAATATGAATATTCTGCTGTTTGAGCCGGAGGTTGCAGTAAATATTAATATGGTATACAGGCAGGAGAGGACATTGCGCAAGATTGATTTGGAATTCCTTGAATGTGTACAATCGGTATTGAAGTTATCAATAAATTAATAAATAAGCGGTAGAAGGATGCGATGATCGTCGCATCTTTTTTTGTGCAATATGCGCAAGTATTATTCTGATTTGGATTCCTGATTTGCGAAAAGCGATTTGCTAATATGTGCTTTTGCGGCTAGAATTTTATATAACAGGAAGAAAAATATCTTCCTATTATTGAGATGTATGGCGCAAAGACAGCGCCCTTTATGAAGAAGAAAGGAAGTTGGCGAAGATGATGAGATTAGGAGTGTGTGGTACCGGTAATGTTGCATCCTGGATATCGGGAATCTTAAACGAACTGAAGGATGAAAAGATTGAGCTGTATGCTTGTGCAACTTCTCCGGGGTTTGATTGTACGGAGTTTGCGGAAAAATTTAATTACAAAAAGAAATGTGATAGCTTTGATGAATTAATGAATGATCCTGAGGTAGATGTGGTTTATATTGCGGTGCCTAATAATTTACACCTGGATATGGTCAAGAAAGCCTTTGAGGCAGGAAAAAATGTTATCTGTGAAAAGCCCTTAGCAATTAATGAAGAGGACTGCAAGCAGATGATAGCCTGGGCAAAAGAGAAGGATCTATTTTTTATGGAAGCATTGTGGGCATCCTTCCTCCCGGTCAGGCAATTGGTAAGAAACGTGATTGAAGCAGGGACGATTGGTGAGATAAAAGAGGGCAAGGTTCTTCAGATGGATAACATTATGTTTCTGGAGCGCGCATCCAGGCTGGATCTTGGTGGAGGATACTTGCTGGACAATGGTCCTTATACCATCGGGTGGATGACAGATTATTTTGGGACAGATATAAAAAATGTGACTGCAAAAATGCGGAAGCTGGACACGGGGGTTGACGCTGAAGATTGGCTTACGATTGAATATGCTGACGGGAAAATAGTAACAATTCATCAAGTGATGGATGCACTGGAGAAAGATTATAAGGAGTATGCAGAGATTATCGGTACCGAAGGAAGGATTTTATTTGATACCATTGCAAATCCGAAGGACTGTAAGGTGTATGACAACGAAGGGAACCTAACCCAGCAGCTTGTGATCCCGCCCCAGATTAAGAATCCCGGAATGCCGCCGGTATCTGGATATAATTTTGAGTTCCAGGCCGTAGAAAAGGCCATCCGTGAAGGCAAAAAAGAATGTGAAGCTGCATCCCATGCAAAATCCCTTGCGATTTCCCATGTTATGACCGAAGCCCGTAAACAGTGTGGATTGGTATATCCGTTTGAATAAAGTGGAAAATTGTTAAAAATATATACATAGTTTCTATATGAAAAAGGGAAAACTGCTTTTTGCTTTGTTTATTATAGTCAGTATTATTCTATTTTGGACTTTGTTTTTGCGAAAAGTGGTTTGCTCCCCAAAGAGTTTGACGATATACTTTTAACTGTAAACCAGTAGAACGATTCTTGTAATGAATTCTATTGGGGAAAATTAAGGAGGAAGAAGTATGAGAAAGGTATTAAAAAAACTTATGGCTATAGGGTTAGCCGCAATGATGGTTACTTCAATAACTGGATGCGCATCAAAGGATTCATCAGATGCGACCGGAACACCGGGTGGATCCGGGAATACAGGTACAGAGGCTACTGCAGCACCGGATGCAGGCGGGGCGCAGGGGACAAACGGGCCGGCAGCCTTTGACTGGCTGAGTGACGGACAGCCGGATGGATGGACGGAAGCAGATGCAGCAGAGACTTTGGATTTCCACACCTCATCTGCATGTTACACCTTAGATGGATATGCGACAGTAGCTGGAGATACCGGTTATACGATGACAAACCTGGTATGGGATACCCTTATCATCCGTGATGACACAACAGGAGAGTATGAATCGTGGCTGGCGGAGTCCTATGAAATTGCAGCGGATGGCTCTTCTATGACATTTAAACTTCGTCAGGATGCTTATTTCTCTAATGGGGGCCAGGTAACTGCGGATGACGCGGTATTTTCCTTCAACCGCCTTATCAATGATACGGAACGCATTCCGGATAATGGTGCAAAGGCGGTTAGGCAATACGTAAGCAGTATTGATAAGACGGATGAATTTTCATTTGTAGTTAATTTTAAAGTGCCGAATCCAGAGTTTACATATTTCCTGTGTTCCTTCCCGATCCTCTGCGAAAAAGCTTATAACGAAATGGGATATGATGCTTACTTTGCTGCACCGGTAGGCTCAGGCCCTTACACAGTGGGGAATTTTGATTCAGCAAATAGTAACGCTACCTTTAATCTCCGTACCGATGAGCATGGATGGTGGGGATATGACTATGCAGATTCCTACACAAATGTTAAGACAATTAACGTGGCCTATGCACCCGAGGCAACAACCAGGCTTGCATCCCTGCGCGCAGGCGAAGCCAATATTGTATCCGATGTACCTACTACGGATGCGGATGCTTTAACCGCAGATGGTTATAAAATCGAGGTTCTTCCGGCAACAACCTATGTATTCCTTCAGTTTAGGTGTGATTCAGGCAGCGTGTTTAGCAACCGTGATTTAAGGGAAGCTATGTCCCTTTGCATTGACAGAAAATCGATTGTAGCTGCTTTGCTCGGTGGATATGGTGTGGCAGCAACGACAAATGCTTTGCCTGGAAACCTTGGATACCGTGAGGATATCGCTTATGAATACAATGTGGAAAAGGCAAAGGAGCTTGTGGAAAAATCAGGATATAACGGGGAGCCGATTAAGTTCATCTATACTACCAGTACAGTGTCCATTGCTAATGAGCTTGCCCAGGCAATACAGTCCATGGCTACGGAAGTAGGCATTAACCTCCAGGTAACTCCTTTAGAGGTTGCGGTATATGATGATGCGCGCTCTTCACGTGACTATGATATGTCCATCGCATCCATCCTCAAGTCAGGTAATATGTGGTTTAAAACTGCTGCAGAGGTTATAGGGAATGACCGGTTCAATACAGGCCTTGAAAATACAGAACTGATGAACCTTGGCCACGAAATAGGTACGACAATGGATCAGGCGAAGCTAGACGAGCTTCTCGGCAAAATGGCTGGAATTGAATTAACTGAATTTGAACCAAATATTTATTTATACTTCCCGACCTTGTTATATGCCCAAGATCCTAAGGTTTCGGATGTATGCTGGCACAGCGAGCATAGAGCAGACTTGAAATTTATCAAAGTAACACAATAACAGAATAAATAAGTCATACAATATCGGATGCGGTATTGCGCATCCGATATTGTATGTACACTTTTTTAACACTGGAGATGGAGGAATTACAGTGAAAAGATATCTTTTAAAAAGACTTTTTGCGTCCGTAATCGTTTTAATAGGCGTTTCAATCATTGCCTTTTTATTGGTCCGCCTGGGTGGAGGAGATCCGGCGAGGTTGATGGCCGGTGAGACGGCAACTTTGCAGGAAGTTGAGGAAATGCGTGTACGTATGGGCTTGGACCAGCCATGGATTATACAGTATTTTGATTATGTGAAAGGGATTTTACGTGGTGATCTTGGATACTCATGGAATTATAGCATGCCGGTGGCAAAGCTTTTAGCGAGCCGTCTTCCTCAAACATTAATACTCAGTCTGTTTGGCTTTGGCTGGGCCTGTATCTTCTCAATCATCGTTGGAATGATTGCAGGTATTAAGCAGGGGACAGCGGTTGATTTTGGGGCAATGTTTTTTGCTGTCCTTGGGCAGGCCATGTCCACCGTATGGCTTGGATTTATGCTGATACTGATTTTGGGCGTTAAATTCCGCCTTCTTCCTATTCAGGGTATGGGAGGCTTGTCCCATATGATTATGCCTGGACTTTGCATCGGCTTTGGATATGCGGCCCATCAAACCCGTTTGATGCGTTCCAGTATCGTGGATGTCATCAGGGAGGATTATGTAACTGCTACAAGGGCCCGTGGAATGTCCAAAAGGGTTACTTATATGAAGTATGCATTCCGCAATGCATTGCTTCCAATTGTTACGAATATAGGCCAGCAGTTTGGCACATTATTTGCCGGAGCTGTTGTAGTGGAAAATATATTTAATTGGCCAGGGATGGGAGCGCTTCTGGTGCAGTCCATAGGAGCCCGCGATTACCAGCTGGTGCAGTCGATCCTATTGATTTCATCCGTTACATTGGTCGTTAGCTTATTGATTGCAGACATCCTGTATACCGTTGTTGACCCCCGGATTAATTATGACTAAGGAGGATATATGTTATGAAATTTAGTACACTTCTCAGAAAAATGAGAAAAAGCAAGCTGTTTATGATTGGCTTTTTTATGCTTCTGGTCATTGTTTTAGCATGCTTTACCGCTCGGTGGTGGGCACAGTGGGATTCTACCTCCTCAAACCTGATGTCACGTCTGGCGCCTCCTGACTGGTTTAAGGATGGGTTGAAGGGACATCCCTTCGGCGGGGATCCCCTTGGACGGGATGTTTTGACAAGGCTTTTTGAAGGCGGCTGGGTATCTTTAAAAATCACCTTTATCGTTACCCTATCCAGCATCATACTTGGCGCTTCCGTTGGCCTTATCTGTGGTTATTATGGTGGATGGGTTGATATGGTCATCATGCGTGTCTGTGATGTTTTGAGCTCCATACCCCAGATGATGCTGGCGATCTGTGTGGTAGCGATCATGGGAACAAGTATGTTTAATCTTATTTTTACCTTAAGCGCAACTGGCTGGATTGGCTCGGCAAGGCTTGTCCGGGCAGCGGTATTTGGATGTAAGAATAAGGAGTTTGTAGCGGCATCCAAGGTAATGGGTGCCAGCGGTATGCGAATTTTATGGAAAGAACTATTTCCTAATACAATTACTCCGCTGATGATTTCGGCAAGCGGGCATTTTGGGGGTACTATCCTTCTGGAAACTAGTCTGAGTTATCTGGGAATGGGCGTTCCGGTTCCGACACCCTCATGGGGAAATTTGATTTCTGACGGGCGTACCTATATAACCTCTGCCCCATGGGTTGTTATTGCTCCGGGTATCGCACTAATGCTGACGGTTTTGGCCTTTAACTTTATGGGTGATGGCATTCGTGATATCTTTGATCCTAAGAATACGAACTAGTAGAAAGGTAAGCGGATTATGGCTAACATGGCAAATGTTAAAAATGAATCGGATAACAAGGAATTAATAAAAATAGAAAATCTGAGAGTAGAATACCGGTCTGGCGGCGGGGTGGCTAAGGCTGTCAACGGCCTGACCCTTTCGATCAAAAAGGGAGAGGCTCTCGGGCTGGTAGGAGAGAGCGGGGCAGGCAAGACGACAACAGCCCTGTCTGTTATGAGGCTCCTTCCGAAAGAGGTTGGTTTTATAACGGAGGGAGATATTCTCTATCATGGAGAATCCATTCTAAAAAAGAAGGAAAAAGAATTGGATGAGATCCGTGGAAATAAGATTTCTATGGTATTTGCAAATCCACTGACTTCTTTAAATCCAGTATTTACAATAGGACATCAGATAGCGATGGGAATTCGCAAACACAAAAGAATAAGCAAGAAGGATGCGATGGAAGAGGCTGCAAAGCTTCTGGAGACAGTAGGTATTGCAAGGTACCGTCTGAATGACTATCCCCATCAATTCTCTGGCGGTATGAGGCAACGTGTGGGAATTGCTGCTGCGCTGGGATGCTCGCCGGAGCTTTTAATCGCTGATGAGCCGACGACTGCATTGGATGTCACGATACAGGCGCAGATCTTGGAGCTGATGAAAGCATTGCAGAGTAAATATGATACTTCTCTCATTATGATTACCCATAACCTCGGTATTATTGCAGAGCTATGTGAAAAGGTTGCTATCATGTATGGCGGTGAAATTGTAGAATATGGCACCGTAAGGGAGGTCTTTGGGGATCCAAGGCACTGGTATACCTTTGGTTTGCTGAATGCAATTCCAAATTTGTCCGGTGAACGTAAGCAGCTGGAATCCATTCCAGGAACTGTTGCGAATGCACAGATGCTTCCGGAAGGGTGTAAGTTCCATCCGCGTTGTAAGCATTGTATGGAGATATGTAAGACCTCAATACCTCCTTTGATAAGGATAAATGATGATCATTATGCCGCATGCTGGGAAGTGGAGGAATAGACATGGCAGAACCGTTGATTTCAGTAAAAGATTTAAAGATGCATTTTA
This sequence comes from Mobilitalea sp., assembly GCA_029974875.1. Next base: position 13,637 of record JARKQP010000298.1, on the reverse strand, counting down.
ATATTCCCGGAAAAGGTAAGCTTCACGCAGTGGATGGAGTATCCTTTGATATTATGCCAAATGAAACCATAGGCCTGGTAGGGGAAAGCGGTTGCGGTAAGAGCACCGTTGGCAATGTTTTGATCGGGCTTTTAAAAGCGACAGGCGGCTCAGTGATGTTTGATGAACAGGACATTCTTAAGCTTAACAAGAAGGCGCTGAATAAAGTACGTGAGAAGATGCAGATCATTTTTCAGGATCCCTATTCTTCCTTAAACCCCCGTGAAACAGTCCAGGCTATTTTGGCGGATCCATTTCAGATCCATCATGTGGCTTCGGGAGCCAAGCTAAGGAAGATGGTGAAGGAATTAGCCAATTCCGTAGGGCTTGAGGATTATGTCCTTGATAAATATCCCCATGAACTGGATGGGGGCAAGCGCCAGCTGGTGGGGATCGCCCGCTCCCTGTCACTTGGGCCAAAGTTTATTATCTGTGACGAGCCGGTTTCTGCGCTTGATGTTTCAGTACAGGCAACGATTATTAATCTTCTGATCGAAATGCAGAAAAAAATGGGACTTTCCTATCTGTTTGTATCCCATGACCTTAGCGTTGTACGCCATATATCGAACCGGGTAGCAGTTATGTATCTTGGGCAGATTATTGAATTTGCTGATACGGATGAGATATTCTCTAATGCCCATCATCCATATACGATCGCACTTTTATCCGCAGTACCAAAGATTGATTTTGATCAGCAATCGAAGCGTATTGTGTTAAAAGGAGATGTTCCGAGCCCGATTAATCCGGCTCCTGGATGCCGTTTTGCCCCAAGGTGTTCGATGGCGCAGGAGCGTTGTAAGCAGGAGTCGCCGGAGCTTCGTGAAATTGCTAAGGGGCATCAGGTGGCTTGTCATTTCTGGGAAGAGGCCAGAAGCAGGATGTTATGATGTTATATAAAGGGTAATTTCATTTCTTGGTTTGTACTATAACTAGTGTGACTTTTTGTAATTATAATGCGGCGGGCGAGGCGATAGGCCCTCGCCCTTAATATTTTATTTTGACGATGAAACGGATGGATTTGGAGGTATTGGTATGAAGATGATTATTAGGGCAGATGATGTCGGATATAGTGATGTATGCAATATTGGAACCTTTGAAACGATGGAACGGGGAGTGGTGACCTCGGCAGATGTTATGCTGGACACTCCCGGAACAGAGGATGCATTAAGGCGTTTAAAGGAATTTCCCTGGATATCGGTGGGATGGCATGCCCATTTCTGGGGCTCTCCAGTCTTGGATCCCAAGGAGGTTCCATCCCTTGTGGATAAGGAAACGGGAAGGTTTCGCCATTTCCTTTATCAGCAGGAGGATGTTGTGTTCGAAGAGGCGTTATCAGAATGCCGCGCACAGATCGAACGCTGCATCAGGATCTTGGGGAAGGCTCCTGATACGGGAAGTGACGGCCTGATGAATGATACGCCGCTTAACCGGGCGAGAAGACAGGTCTGCGAGGAATATGGCATGGCATATGATTTTGCAAATAAGCTAAATATGGTCAACGGAGTTCCGACAATAGCAACTCCGAGTGAAAGATGGGCGCATTGCAATATTTATATTGCAGACCCTAAGCCTGCTTATGAGGAATTATATACGGATTCCGTTACCGAGGTTGAAAAATATGATCCGGCAGGGTATTACATAGAAGACCGTGGAAGTCTGCTTAAATATAAGGAAAATGATGTTGTTGAGCAGTCATGGCATCCCGGGTATCTGGATAATTATGTATACCGTCAGGGTGACTACGGAAAGTTTGCCAGGAACTTTACCCTGGGGCGTATTATGGATGTTGAAGCATTGTGCTCAGAACGGTTAAGGAACTGGATTAAAGACAATCACATTGAGCTTGTCAATTATCGTGATGCATTATACGGCAGCAGGGAATACCAGAATCATTTGAGAATAATTGGAAGTGACCTGGTGATTTTATAGAAAGGAAGTAGGGGTTATAGGGCGTTTTTTGACCTTAAACCCTTTACTAAAAAATGATGAATAATGGATTTTGAAACAGAAAAGCAAAATAGTCAGCAGAAGAATCAGCCAAAAATATGGAATAGGATGTTTGTCAGTATCTTTTTTGCAAGCATGGCTCTCAATTTTGGACAGAATATGAGCAATTCGCTTTTGTCAAAGTATGCGGATTCCATGGGAGCACCGGCGGCGCAGATAGGAATGCTCATGAGTATGTTTGCAGTTACTGCACTTATTTTCCGGTTTGTTGCGGGGCCGGCTATGGACACTTATAATAAGAAATATCTTGTTATGGGATCTATGGCAATTATGGCAATAGCGTATCTGGGGTTCAGTATATCGACCTCCATATCGGGATTGATGGTATTTCGTTTGCTGCAGGGGATTGGCAATGCCTTTGGCAATGTGTGCTGCCTTGCAATGGTGGCGGATGCACTTCCAATAGATCAATATGGTACTGGGATGGGATATTTCTCTTTATCACAGGTCGTTGCACAAGCAATTGGTCCTACAATTGGCCTAAGCCTGGTTGAATGGGTTGGTTATAGCAGTACATATGTAATTACTTGTATTCTGATGGTTGCAGCAGTAATTCTGTCAACACAGATCAAAATTAAGTTTAAACGTACCAAAAAGCTGAAAATCAACTTAAAAAATGCTATTGCAAAGGAAGCGCTAATCCCGGCTCTTGTGATTCTATTTTTGGCGATGGGGTTTACCACAATTAATTCATTTTTGATTGTATATGCTGCGAAACAGGGGGTAGAAGCTGGAATAGGGTATTTCTTTACGGTTTATGCAGTGACGCTGTTAATTACCCGTCCGCTGGTTGGAAAGTTGACAGATAAGTATGGCTTTGTGAAGGTCGGAATTCCGGCTGTCTTTATGACGGCTGTCTCATTTATGATTATCAGCATTGCAATATCTCTGCCAATGTTTCTTTTTGCAGCGTTTGTAAATGCGTTCGGCTTTGGTGCTTGCCAGCCTGCGTTGCAGTCATTGGCGATGAAGTCGGTAACAAAAGAACGGAGAGGTGCCGGAAGCGCAACGAATTACATAGGAATGGACAGCGGCACTATCATAGGGCCGATTATCGCCGGTGCCTGTGCCCAGAGCTTTGGATATACATCAATGTGGTGGGTAATGACCATCCCCCTGATAGCAGGAATCGGCATGATATTTATTTTCCGGAGAAATATTACTAAAATTGAAGAAAATCACCGGGAAAGGGAACAGGGTGTAGCAGGATAAGAGTATTTATCGGAGGGTAGTAATGAATTGCAAAGAATGGAGGGAAACAAAATGAGGGTAAAACAAATTATAAACGTAGATGGTTTTTTTAAAGCACTTGAAAGGTGCACGGGAAGAGTTGAATTGATAACGGATGATAAGGATGTATTGAATCTCGCATCAAAGCTGACGCAATTTATCGGACTGACAAGGATATTCAGCAATCCGGACATCGAGGCATATGAGATTGTATGCTATAACATGGGAGACTACGATTTGATAAAGGATTTTTTAGTACCTGTTGAATGAAAAAAACCTTGACATTTCCTGAAACATTGCATACCTGGCATAATAAGTAAAGCAAATACATTTTTGAAAATTCTTTTTGTTGGCGGAATTTTTGTATCATAATTTGAGATACTTTCTTGAATTGACAAAACAAAATATGTACATTATAATGTACATATAGGAGGTGAATGAAATGCTAAACACCAACGCAACTAATTTTAGGAAGAATCTGTTTAACTATTTGGATTTAGCCATAGACTATAATGATATTATTAATGTGAACACCAAAAAAGGAAATGTTGTAATACTTAGTGAGGAAGATTATAATGGCTTAATGGAAACTCTGTATCTGACATCCATTCCAGGCATGAAAGAAAGACTAGCCGAGGGTTTGAATGCAAAAGCAGAGGATTGCAAGGAGTTTGAATGGTAAACAATTATAAAATTATTATAATGAAAGCAGCGGAAAAAGATAAGGAAAAAATAAAGTCTATTCCGGCCTTGAAGGATAAGACAGACAAACTGCTGGATATTATTAAAAAGAATCCATTCCAAAATCCACCCCCTTATGAAAAGCTAGTGGGTAATTTCAAGGATCTGTATTCCAGGCGGATCAATAGGCAGCACAGGCTTGTATATCGTATTTTAGAAGAAGAGAAGACAATAATAATTGTTAGTATGTGGACACATTACGAATTTTGATGTTTGTAGATGCATACAAAGTTGAAAAGGTACAGAGTTGAAATTAATAAAACCCCTTGACATTTTTTCAAACATTGCATACTATAAGCTAATAGAAATAATATTTCATAATGCAAATGTTTTGATGGAGAGGATTAGGTAAGGGAAGCTTATCAGAGAGGATCACCCACCGGCTGAAAGGTGATCTAAAGCAAGCTTATTGAAGGTAGCTCCGGAGCAGTATTTCTGAAACCGCATCTGACGGCGTGTAGGGAATACCGGGATGTCCCGTTACAGACGTAAGAGTTGGGTGGATTGTATCGCAGTAATCGATGATACAGGCTCCATTCAAAAATAAAGGTGGTACCACGGTTCTTCGTCCTTTTTGGCGGAGAACCTTTTTTGTGTTAAAAAACTTTAACCAGGCATAACAAACGGAGCAAATACATTTTTGAAAGGAAGATATCGATGGAAAAAGAACTGGCTAAAACCTATGACCCCAAAAATATTGAAGAAAAGCAATACCAAAAATGGATGGAGAACAAATACTTCCACGCGGAAGTAGATAGAAGCAAGAAACCCTTCACTATCGTGATCCCCCCGCCAAATATTACAGGACAGCTACACATGGGCCATGCCCTTGATAACACCATGCAGGACATCCTGATCCGTTTCAAAAGGATGCAGGGCTTTAACGCCCTCTGGCAGCCGGGAACGGACCATGCAAGTATCGCAACAGAGGTTAAGATCCTGGAGCAGCTGAAAAAAGAAGGCATTAACAAAGAGGACTTAACCAGAGAAGAGTTCTTGGAGCGGGCATGGGAATGGAAGCATGAGTATGGCGGCAGAATCATCTCCCAGTTGAAGAAGCTGGGTTCCTCCTGTGACTGGGACAGGGAGCGCTTCACCATGGATGAGGGCTGTAATGATGCGGTAAATGAAGTGTTCATAAAGCTTTATAAAAAAGGCTATATTTACAAAGGCTCTAAGATCATCAACTGGTGTCCGGTATGCCAGACAACCATTTCGGATGCAGAGGTTGAGCATGAGGAGCAGGCGGGACATTTCTGGCATATCAAATATCCGGTGGTAGGAGAGGACGGCTTTGTAGAGATAGCTACCACAAGGCCGGAAACAATGCTCGGTGATACGGCAGTGGCTGTCCACCCGGAGGATGAAAGATACCGGCACCTGATCGGAAAGAAGGTCATGCTTCCGCTGATGGACCGTGAGATTCCGGTGGTTGCAGACGATTATGTAGATAAGGAATTTGGTACCGGTGTTGTTAAAATTACGCCGGCCCATGACCCGAATGACTTCGAGGTAGGTAAGAGGCATAAGCTTCCGGAAATCAATGTCATGAATGATGATGCCACCATCAATGCAAATGGCGGCAAATATGCAGGTATGAGCCGCTATGAAGCTCGTAAGCTGATCGTATCGGAATTGAAGGAGCTGGGTCTTTTAGTAAAAGTAGAAGACCATACCCATAATGTCGGCACCCATGACCGTTGTAAGACTACGGTTGAGCCCCTGATCAAGCAGCAGTGGTTCGTTAAAATGGATGAACTGATTAAGCCTGCCATCGACAGCGTAAGGAGCGGTGAGGTTCAGTTCGTCCCGGAGCGCTTTGATAAGATATATTTCAACTGGGCAGAGAATATCAGGGACTGGTGTATCTCCAGACAGCTGTGGTGGGGACATAGGATTCCGGCCTGGTACTGTGAGAAATGCGGTGAAGTAGTGATTTCCAAGACACATCCCACAGAAAGTTGCAAATGCGGCCATGACCACTTCAAGCAGGATGAGGACACCCTGGATACCTGGTTCAGCTCCGCATTATGGCCCTTCTCCACTCTTGGCTGGCCGAATAAGACGGAGGATTTGGATTATTTCTATCCAACAGATGTATTGGTAACAGGCTACGACATTATATTCTTCTGGGTGCTCCGTATGGTATTCTCAGGCTATGAGCAGATGGGTGAGAAGCCTTTCAGCAAGGTACTAATCCATGGCCTTGTACGTGACTCCCAAGGCCGTAAGATGAGTAAATCCCTTGGAAATGGTATCGATCCTCTGGAAGTAATTGATAAATACGGCGCTGACGCCCTCCGCCTGAGCTTGGTGATGGGTAATGCTCCGGGTAATGATATGCGTTTCTATTGGGAACGGGTTGAAGCCTGCAGAAACTTTGCGAATAAGGTATGGAATGCTTCCCGCTTCATTATGATGAACTTAGAAAAGGCGGCTATCCCGGAAAGCATCAATGAGAAGCTATTGACCGTCGCAGATAAATGGATCCTTTCCAAGGCAAATAGCCTGGTAAAGGAAGCGACTGAGAACCTGGAGAGCTATGACCTTGGTATTGCTGTCCAGAAGATTTATGATTTTGTCTGGGAAGAGTTCTGTGACTGGTATATCGAGATGGTGAAGCCAAGGCTTTACAGCGAGACAGATGAGACGAAGGCAGCGGCGCTTTGGACCTTAAAGCATGTATTAGTATCCTCCTTAAAACTGCTCCATCCATACATGCCGTTTGTAACAGAGGAGATCTTCTGTACCCTCCAGGAAATGTTAGGCCAGAAGGAAGCGGATTCCATTATGATTGCTGAATGGCCTAAGGTTAATGAGGAATTTGCATATCATGGGGAAGCAGAAGCGGTTGAACTGATCAAGGAGGCGGTTAAGGGTATCCGTAATGTACGTACGGAAATGAATGTTCCGCCAAGCAGAAAGGCTACTGTAATTGTTGTATCGGAGAATGAAAAGGTAAGAAGCATCTTTACTGAGAGCAGGGTATTCTTCGCAACCCTGGGTTCTGCAAATGAGATCCTAATTCAGGAAGATAAGGCGGGAATCTCCGAGGATGCAGTATCTACCGTAGTGCCCAGTGCAGTTATCTATATTCCCTTCGCCGACCTGGTTGATATTGAAAAGGAAATCGAACGCCTCCAGAAGGAGAAGGAGCGCCTTGCGGGTGAGCTAAAGCGTGTTAACGGCATGCTGGCCAATCCGAACTTTGTGAATAAGGCTCCGGAGGCAAAGCTGGCAGAGGAAAGGGCAAAGCTTGAGAAATACACGGACATGATGAGACAGGTGAGCGAGAGATTGGAGCATTTTAGCAAGTAGGATCTAATTATGTAAAGTATGTTTTAGTAAACCATACGAAATTAAATTATATAAAATATGACTGCAGTTATTTGACTTTTTCCTAGTAAACTAAGAGAAGCGGGTAACTGCAGTTTTTTGTGGATAAAGCTTGCTATAAACAGCAAGGTTGTGGATAGGGGCAATATAAAAGAAGATAAAGAAGCCATCCATAGGCAGGTTTTTTAGAAATATTAAAATCTGCAATTTAGTATCATCTATTTTTACTTTCCTGATCCGCATATCAAGGTATATAATGATGCTGATCACCATAGTGAAGAAAAGACAACATGCTTTGCTGCATATAAATTATTTGTAATATGTTGGAGACTGCTATATAATTAAATATGTATAATTAGATATGCAACAAGGATTTTGAACCAGCTGAGATTTTTAAGCAAAACATTAGACATGTATAGGTGCAAATATTTTGCATATACCCAATAAAGTGATTTAAGAAAGGAGATCATGACGCATTTATTATAAATGCATCATACAAATGGAAAATGGCTAATAGAAAAATTACAATATGGGATGTTGCGGAAAAAGCAGGTGTTGCACCTGGTACGGTTTCCAGAACACTGAATAATATAGGATACATTAAAGAGGAAACACGTTTAAAGGTCATGGATGCCATTAAGGAATTGGATTATATTCCAAATAGGGCGGGACGCACCTTGAAGACAACGCGAACAGGGTTAATTATGCTTGCCATACCGGATACGGCAAATGCGATCTTTGTAGGCATGATAGAGGCAGTGAATGAGTGTGCCAAAAAGCGCAGGCATTCTATGGTTCTCTATTATACAGAAGGAAAATTAGAAGGTGAGCTAAAAGCAGTCCGGATGCTACAAGAGAATTTGGTAGACGGTTTGTTTTTGGTGAACTTTTCTTATGCGGATGAGCTTAGAAAAGAAATAGAACGCTGCGATTCGCCAATCGTATTATGCGGTATGTGTAATAATCCCTGGATGAAAGAAGAGGGAAAGACCTTTGGTACGCTTTCCATTGATGTATATAAAGGGATTTATTCCTCAACCCAGGAGATGATCCGAAACGGCCACAAGAAGATTGGCTACTTAGCTGGTGAATATGGAACTATCGTCTATAAGCAGAGATATGATGCATATTGCCAGGCACTGAAAGACTATGGCATTGAGTATAACGAGGAATATGTATTCTGGAAAAACTATACCCAGGAGCATGGGTATGAGGTTGGGAAAAAAGTATATTTAATGAAGGACAGGCCTACTGCAATGGTTGCATCCAACGATTTGCAGGCAGTCGGTTTTTGGAAGGCATGTAAAGATTATCATATAGAGGTTCCAAAAGATATTGCCCTTTATGGAATGGATAACCTGGATATAACACAAATGCTGGATATCTCTTCAATTCAGATGCAGGAGGGAATGGTTGGGGAAGCGGGAGCAAATTTAATTCTTGACCGCCTGGAAAATAAGAATGACGATATTGGAATAGCAGATTTGTATTTTAGGCCAATGCTGATTCAAAGAAAAAGCAGCCGTTAACCATTGGATATTATCAACAAGAAATCCGGATATTATTTGGGGAAATTGTAGATTGACAACAATAAATAAATCAGGTACTATCATGATATGATATAAAAACGTTTTTACAAAATACTAGATTAATACAAGGACATAAGGTTTTTGTAGGCAAATATGAAAACGTTTTTACAAAAACAAGTTGATTATTTACTAATAATCAACAAAATCAGCAATAAGAATTCAAATAATACAGCTGGTTTATAAGAAAAAGTGAAAACGTTTTTATAAATAAGGAGGTAGTTTATGAACAAGCCCAAGATTGGCGTTATAGCGGTGGCAAAAGTAAATCATCAAAAAGATGAGATTCGTGAAATGGTAGAATATCTAAAGCTTAGATTAGAAAAAGAAGATAAGTATGAAGCTGATATATGTTCCGAGGTATTATTTGATGAATATAAAATTCAGGAAAAAGCAGAGGAAATGGAAGCTAACAAGGCAGATATCATTGTTATGGTAGTTGGAACCTGGGTATTTTCTTCCCATGTTATTTCAGCGGTAAATGATTTAAAGATACCTTTTATATTGTTTGGTGAATCGGAAGAGGTGGCCAACGGTAATTTTGGCGCATCCATACAGATCCGGTATGTATTAGAAGAAATGCGGAAAAATTTTATCTATTTATATGGAAGTGCAAAGGACGAAGGTAATATAGAGAAAATCCTAAAATACGCAAATGCAGCGCATGTAATTCATGCCATCCGGAATAAAAAAATAGCAACAATCGGCGGAAAATGCATGATGATGTATCAAACCCAAGTAAATGAATTCTCCTGGAAGGAGAAATTCGGCTTGGATTTCCCTCAATACGATACGGTTCAGGTTTTTGCTGAAATGAAGAATATTTCCGATGAGGAAGCAGATGCGGTGGCAGAGGAGTTCAAAAAGAAATTTGACCGTATTGTTTGGAACTATGAAGCTACCGGTGAGTATATTGCCGAGGATGTATTCCGTTCACAAGCAAAGATGTTTTTAGCCTTTAAGAGATTAAAGGAGATGTATGGTATTGAAGTTTTTGCAAATAAATGTATGCCGGAAATGGCTTCTGATGTATATGGATACAAATATGCGGCATGCATTGCAACCTGTTTGCTGAATGAGGCAGGTATTTTAACAGCATGTGAAGCTGATATCCCGGCTGCAACTTCAATGCTGTTATTGAACCGGCTATCAAACCAAAAGGTGTTTTTTGCTGATATCGCGAAGCTAAGTAAGGATAAAAAAAGAATCACATTCTTTAACTGTGGTACTGCTCCCGTATCTATGGCGGACCGGAACCAGCCGGTTGAAATCTGGCCGACGCCGGATGCAACGGCGGACGAAGGAGTTGTAACGGACTATATGAAATATGGTCAGGATAAACAAAGAGGAGGCTGTGTGAGGTTTGATTTAGAAAACGGACTGCCTGTCACGATTTTGAGAGTGGGTGGTAACAATGAAACCTTACGCTTTCATGTTGCAAAAGCCACAACATGTCCAAGGGAGGTAAGGCCGGATGAGGCATTAGGACAGAGATGGCCAGGCTTTGGATTGGAATTTACGGGCAATATCGATGATTTTATACAGAACACAGTGGGACATCATTATACCTTATGCTTTGGGGATTGGTCCCAGGAATTAGAATACATGGCCAAGATCTATGGTATTGGCTACATATGCTACGATGGTTTAGCCTAAAGAGGGTAAAACATATAATGTAACTTGCTGAAAAAGCAATCAAAAGGAGGAAAATGATGAAAAAGAGAATCATCAGCGTTTTACTGTGCACAGCAATGGTAGCAACGATGCTAGTTGGCTGTGGAGCTACGAAGGAGTCGGCAGAAACAACAGGTGAAGAAGCAAAAGCTACTACGGGGCAAGAAGGGGTAACAAAGGCACCGGCACAAACCGGAGCAACAGAGGATGCTTCAGGGGAAGCTCAAGAAGCGGCAGGAGTTTTTAATCCGGATACCGAGACCGATACGATCGCTTATGCGGATCTGGAAGCAACCTATGGGCCCTTATCTGACTTATCCCTACCGGAAGGAGTTACCTTGGGAAGTATTTTAAAGAACCAGGCAAATGAATTCTGGTTAATGCTGGGGGACGGAATGACAGAAGCAGCAAAAGCAAATAGCGCAACAATTGATATTCAGGCGACAAGAACGGAAACAGATACAGCCGGTCAATTATCCATTGCGGAAACAATGATCCAAAACAGTTATAATGCATTAATTTTATCACCCCTTACCAACGAATGTCTTGATACCGCAGTTGCAACAGCGAAGGCAACGGGCATTCCTATTGTTAATGCAAACTGTGAATACATAGCGGATTGTGATACCTTTGTTGGCGGACTTCAGATTGAAATTGGCCAAAAGGCAGCAGATTATATCGCAAAAAAAATCGGTGGAGCCGGTAAGGTAGCAATTCTTGAAGGTGTTGCGGGAACCTTCACATCCATACAGCGTGTAAACGGCTTTAGACAGCAGATAGAAGAAAAATACCCGGATATTGAAATAGTGGCAAGTGTTCCGGCAGACTATGAGACAGAAAAAGGGCTTAATGTTGCAACTGATATTTTAACACAAAATCCTGATGTTGCAGCGTTATATTGCTGCAACGATAATATGGCGCTGGGAGCAATAGAGGCATTAAGGGCCAGGAATATGCTGGGGAAGGTTATCGTGCTAGGAGTTGATGGGACAGGTGATGCTTATAAATCAATTAAGGCTGGGGAATTAACTGCAACCGTAGACCAGTTCCCGGCTGAAAATGGAAAAGCCGCTGTCGAGGTAGCATTAAGATTATTAGCAGGACAAAAGCTGCCTAAGGTTGTCAGCACGCCAATCGAGGTTATCGACAAAGACAATGCAGGCCAATATGGAAAATAGAAAATAAGGTGGGAATCATATGGAAAAAACAGATAGCATTGTATTGCGTATGCAAGGGATAAGTAAACGCTTTGCAGCAATCCAGGCACTTGATAATGTTCATTTCGAATTGAAAAAAGGGGAGGTTCATGCACTTCTAGGTGAAAATGGTGCAGGAAAATCTACATTTTTAAATATCATGTCAGGAGCATATAAACAAGATGCAGGAACAATAGAAATTGACCATAGGGAAGTAGAATTTAAAAATCCATATGCAGCAAAGCAGCATGGCATTGCAAAAGTCCATCAAGAGCTACAGTTAATTCCGGAGATGACAGTTGCCCAGAATATATTTCTGGGCAACGAGCCCACAAATCAATTTGGAGCGGTTGACTTCAAACTTATGGAAGAAAAAGCGGATGAAATGCTAAAGAAACTGGAAGCGGATTTTCCCAGCAGAACAATTACGAAAAAACTAAGCACGGCACAGATGCAAATGGTTGAGATCGCAAAAGCATTATTGTTTAATTTTAATGTACTGGCATTGGACGAGCCGACGGCAAGCTTGACTACGAGAGAGATTAAGCAGCTATTTAGAATGGTCCAAAAGCTGAAGGAACAGGGAAAGGCTATCATATATATTTCCCATAGACTGGAAGAGATATTTGAAATCTGTGACAGGGCAACAGTATTCCGGGATGGAAGGTATGTGGATACCGTAAATGTCGCTGACATTACAAAGGACGATTTGGTAAGAATGATGGTAGGGCGTGATATCTCTAATGAATTTTTTAATAAGGAAACAAAAATGACTAAGGAGGTCGTACTCGAGATACAGAATCTTTCCAATGGAACAAATTACAGGGATATTTCCCTGCAGCTGCACAAAGGGGAGATACTGGGGTTATCCGGCTTAGTAGGGGCAGGGAGGACGGAATTAGTCAGGGCAATATTTGGAGCTGATAAGTTTAGACAGGGAAAAGTTTTTGTTAGAGGGAAGGAAAAAAAGATTAAATGTCCGAAGGATGCCATTAAAGCAGGAATTATGCTTATTCCGGAGGATAGAAAATTGCAGGGCTTTGTAGGAACCTTAACTAACTCAGCCAATGTTGCTATGAGCAATTTGGATAAATATACACACGTAGGTGTGATTAACCATAAGAAATTAAAGGAAAAGGTCTCAGAGATTACGGACATATTGGACGTACATCCAAAAAACAATGATATATTGACCGGAAGATTAAGTGGAGGAAACCAGCAGAAAATAGTTGTAGCAAAAGCATTAAACATTGAACCGGAAATACTAATTCTTGATGAGCCTACAAGAGGAATTGACGTTAATGCAAAGCGTGAAATACATCAACTGATTAAAAACCTTGCGAATTCAGGTAAATCCATCATAGTGATTTCTTCGGAGCTGCCAGAAATATTATGCTTGAGTGACCGGGTCATCATTATGTACGAGGGTAAAATAACGGGAGAAATTCAGGGAAAAGAAGCAACCGAGAATGATATTATGAAGTATGCAATGGGAGGAAATTAATATGCAGCCAAACAGAATTAGTATTTTAAAAAATGAGAATATAACAAGGAAAATAGGAATTATTGCGAGTTTATTTCTCTTATCCATTGTATTTACCTGTTTTACCCCAAAGTTTTTGACAGGGGCCAACCTCATGAATATATTGCAGCAATCAACCATTAATGGCTGTGTTGCTTTAGGTATGACCCTGGTAATAATTACGGGAGGAATTGATTTATCCGTAGGTTCAATTATGGCTCTTAGCGGCATGGTTATGGCGATGCTGATGACGGCAGGGGTACCGGCCCTTCCGGCAGTATTGCTGGGTATTGTTTTAGCAGTTAT
>JARKQP010000040.1 GCA_029974875.1 Mobilitalea sp. | reverse complement strand
GCTTTTAACGGATATAAGGGTGTGCCGGGCTACATCGTATATGTGATACGGATTTTTTTGATCGGTTTTGAAGCAGGGTTCAAATTCAGGAAGTATAAACTTAAGGATACCCGTTTCCTGTAGTAAGGCAAAGTTTTCAGGATGATCCGAAAGCAGAAGCTTGGTAAGCTCATCTCTCACTCTTTCGGTACTGATGTTTTGTATCAGGTGGTTGTTGCTGCCAATGGCATCAAAGGTATTTGGTTCTATGGTAAAATTAAGCTGCGCAGAAAATCTCACTGCCCTTAGCATTCTCAGGGCATCCTCCTGAAACCTTTTGCCGCTGTCTCCTACAGAGCGTATAACTTTATTTTGAATATCCTGCATGCCTCCCAAAGGATCAACTAAGCCAAGGGAGGGATGAAATGCCATAGCGTTTATGGTAAAATCCCTGCGGTTTAAATCTTCCTTAAGCTGGGGGGTAAACTTGACGGACTCCGGTCTTCTGTTATCCGTATATGCGCCGTCTATCCTGTAAGTAGTCACTTCATAAGCTTCACCGCTTAGCATTACCGTAATTGTACCATGCCGGATACCTGTGTCTACGGTTTTCTGAAAAAGCCTTCTGGTTTCTTCAGGCCTGGCGTTTGTTGTTATATCCCAGTCCTTAGGCTCTATAGCCAGTATGCTGTCTCTCACGCAGCCGCCCACAGCAAACGCCTCAAAGCCTCCCTTGTTCAAAGTATCAATTATGAACATAGGACCTGAGGGGATTGCAATAGCATCAAATTTAGCTTGATGATGGTTTATCAATTTAGGTTCCTCCGGGCTCAAAGCTTAATATATATTATTTTACATTATTTTGGGGATGAAGTGAACATTCTCAAAATTAGATATGGAAAACTGCGCATATAAATTATATAATAAACCTGTTTCTAGTTTTAGATGATATTAATAGAAGGGGATATGGAATATGAGCATAGCAAGAAGATATTTTGGGAAAACGCAGGATGGAGCCGAGGTGGAATTATTCACCCTTAAGAATTCAAGTGGAATGACAGCGGAAATAACCAATTACGGAGGGATAATCGTATCACTTAGCGTACCGGATAAGAATGGAAAGATAGATGACATAACCCTGGGGTTTGATAACCTTGAAAGTTACATAAAAGTCCATCCCTATTTTGGAGCAATTGTAGGAAGACATGCAAACAGGATAGAAAATGCGGAGTTTGATTTGAATGGAGTGCATTATAAGCTTGCTAAAAACAATGGTAAAAATCATCTCCATGGCGGTTTGGCCGGATTTGACAAGGCAGTCTGGAAAGCCGGGATTGTAGTTCGGGATGGCAGTGAGTGTCTTCAGCTGAAGTACAGAAGTGTGGACGGAGAGGAGAACTATCCCGGAAATCTTGATGTAGAAGTCATATATACCCTAACTGAGGATAACGCCATAAAAATAGATTATTTTG
>JARKQP010000282.1 GCA_029974875.1 Mobilitalea sp. | reverse complement strand
CTTTCAGGGATTTTGCCATGGCAAACTCAAGAATTAACTCCTGCGTTGCTTCTTCCTTAGACAATTCCCCTGTTATCTTGCCTTCGCACATAACAACGATACGGTCACTTAAGCCGAGAATCTCCGGCATTTCAGAAGATATCATAATAATTGCGTAGCCCCTCTGCGCCAGCTGCCCCATGATGTCATAAATCTCCGCCTTTGCACCTACGTCGATACCCTTGGTCGGTTCATCCATGATCAGCACCTTTAAGTCGGAGGCAAGGATCTTCGCTACGGCAATCTTTTGCTGGTTTCCGCCGGAAAGTGTGCTTACCTTATCAAATAAGGAAACTGCCTTTGTATCCACACTCTCTGCCAGCTCCTTTGCGGCAGCGCGTTCTGCCTTGTCGTTAGTAAAGAATTTATTGCCATATTTTTCGATTTCCGTCAGGGTTATGTTCCTGCCAATGCCCCAGCTCTGGATCAGGCCCAGATTGGATCTGTCCTCAGTCAGCAGGCCGATACCGTACTTAATTGCGTCCTGGGGCTTGCGGATCCTTACCTCCTTGCCCTCCAGGAATATTTTTCCAGAATCCAGCTTTTCCACGCCGTAGATTGTCTGTATTACCTCCGTCCTGCGGGCACCTACAAGACCTGTAAGCCCCAGGATTTCACCTGCACGGACTGAGAAGGACACGTTTTTGAAATAGCCTTCCCTGCTGAGGTTTTCCACCCTTAATACCTCTTCCCCAAGCTTAATATCCGGCTTAGGGAACATGTCGGTGATTTCACGTCCGACCATGGCAGTAATCAGGTCATGGTTGGATATCTTATCCACCTCATAGGTTCCAATATATTTTGAGTCCCGGAATACCGTTACCCTGGAAGCCAGGCGGTACATATCCTCAAACCTGTGGGAAATGAAGATAATGGAAGCGCCTTCGTCCCTGAGCTTCTCCGTAATCCGGTACAAATTCTCTGATTCGTTCTTTGTAAGGGAAGCAGTCGGTTCATCCATGATGATGATCTTTGCATTGGAGGACAATGCCTTTGCGATCTCTACCATCTGCTGCTGGGCAACGCTTAAGGTTCCCATTTCATCTGTCGCTTTAAAGTCCGCATTTAACTGGTCCAGCAAGACCTGTGCATTTTCGTGCATTTTTCTCCAGTCAATGAAGCCCCTTTTAACCGTCTCATGTCCCATGAAGATGTTTTCAGTAACGCTAAGATGGGGGTAGGCCGTAACATGCTGGTAAATTGCCGCAATGCCATGGTTCTGGCCGTCCTTGGGTCCCTTTAAATCCACCTTTGTTCCGTTAATGAAGATTTCTCCTCCGTCGGGCCTGTGCACGCCAGTAATTACCTTTATGAAAGTTGATTTTCCGGCGCCGTTTTCACCCATTAACGCGTGAATTTCGCCTTTTTTCAACTGAAAATGTACATCATCCAGGGCCTTTACGCCGGGAAAGATCTTTGTTATTCCTTTTAACTCAAGAATGTATTCCTCAGCCAATTTTCTTACTCTCCTTTCCGTTCTGTGAAAGGAGAGTTTCTCCTTTCTCTTTTTAGTCGATTGGGTATTTGCCGTAGGTCCATAAAAAATTCCAACGGCCGGGCTATTTCACAATTGACTATCTTTCACATTTATTATCTTAACATTCCAATCAATTTATTTACATCGTAATATCATTTGATTGAGGGTAAATTTCTACTGTTTTAGTTGGGTTCCTATTGTAATTCTTTGTTTTTTGTTGTATTCTTTTTGAAATTTGGTACAATATTTACAATGAGCGATTAGTCCATGG
>JARKQP010000244.1 GCA_029974875.1 Mobilitalea sp. | reverse complement strand
TAAACGGTCATGTCTGCCCTCACATTATTTATTTATACCATTATATGCAATGTGATCAATATATAATTTTATCATTTGCAGTAAGAAGACTCTTTTTTCCTATAGGTAGGAAATGAATTGCTGTCCACAAAAAAGCTCTGCAGCACCTTAGTGTTACAAAGCTTTTTCATCATTGATCTACTATAATCTGTCTCTTAGCACTGATACATAATAGTTTGGGCAATGCCAATAAAATACTCCGATTCCCTAATGATATGATTAACTACCACTTTTCCGACTAAATCCTTTGCAAGCTGAGGCTGTGTCAGTTTTTAATGCTTTCTGCCGCCTCATCCAGTTATTAAACAAAGATCAATGCCTTAAAATTAAGACTTCCAGTTCCATGAAAGAAGAAATATAAATTAGATATTCCAGCAGGATTC
The DNA here is from genome assembly GCA_029974875.1 of Mobilitalea sp. The sequence continues at coordinate 13,308 of JARKQP010000244.1, read as the reverse complement.
TGTAAATCTATAGCAACAGGAACCCACTCCTCTGCATCCATATTAATATTCATCCTTCCTAATTGCTGATCCCCTTCCCGGTCTGCGTATACCGATATGTTTCCCTCTGCCTGCCCTTTCAGAACCAGCTGTATGGATACATTCCTATCCAGGTCAAATGCATGATATCCCCACTTAGTATTATTGATAATATTGGCTATATAATGCTCGAGGCCATTTCCTGCTCTGTTCTCATAGAAATATGGCTCCGTTTCTTTATAGTCTTTACCATATGACATTTTAGGCTGGGTATCGCTTCTTTCCAAATAACATGCAATATATGCAGGATATTCCCCCTTCCCTTCAAAGGGCTTTCCCTTTAATCCATATGAGGTAACAGGCACCTGTTCTATCGCCCCATCCTCTTTTATTACAATTCTCTCTGCGCACCCCTGGCGTGAGGTTGCGAGCCCATGGGTATTCCTGTGATAAAAGATATACCACTCCCCCTGTATCCCGACTAATCCGCCGTGGTTTGTACCTACATAGTTTACGGCCTTCTGATTTCCCCGGTATCCTATATCGCCATTCGATATGATAACGCCCCTGTACGTAAAATCCTTATCCGGGTATCTGCCCGTCGCATAGCAGAGCTCATGCTGGCTTTGGCTGCTGTAGACCAGATAATACAGGTCATTTATCTTCCTCATGGAGGGCGCTTCAAAATAAGCATGCTCCGGCGGGCAGGAGGCATCCTCACAGGACAGGCAGACCTTAGGCTCTGTTTTTATCGTCAGCATGTCATCCTCCAGCTGGACGACCATGCACCCAGGGCTTGGCGCGATCTTCCCAAAGGATCCGCTGGTGAAATGGGCGGAAAAGCCATAATACAGATAAATCCGCCCATCATCATCGATTAATACGGATGGGTCATAGGGAAAGAATTCCTTGAGCAGGCTGCCGTCCTGCCTCCTCACATGCCCATAAAAGGTGAAGGGTCCCTGGGGCTGGCTGCTCTTAGCGACACCGAATTCCTCCAGAAAGTCCAGGCAATAATACAAATAGTAATTCCCATCCTTGCCTCTTACAACATCAGGGGCAAACAATGCATGTGCCCCATCCTCATTATGGGGATCCTCCGTCCTTTTATAGCTGATGCCTTCATACTTCCATTTAGAAAGATCTTCACAGGGAGCCGACCACACGACATAATCCTCTACACAAAAGCCTGGGTTGTTCGCCTGGTCATGGGAGCCATATATGTAAAGCCTGTCTTGAAACACATAGGGCTCTCCATCCGGTACATATTCATAGGGTGGTAAATAGGGATTACAGATCATTTTTCGCCCGTCCTTTCTGCTGTAAATTTTATGCCTTTGACAATTCCGCTCTTCTCTTCCTCGCCAAAGCAATCCTCGCCTTTTTTTCCTTCGTGATATTCAAATTTGCATATCTCTCCTTAAAAATAAGGAATATGATAAATATAACATAAATAATAACTGTCTGAACGCTGCTGCTAAGTCCTGATTTCGCCAGCCCCAGCGTTATAAGCTGTACGGATAAGGAGCTGCAGAAAATACCGACAACCATGTTCGACCACTGCCCAATAAATACCCCTAAGAATAAGGCAAACAGATTCCCCGTTACGGCACTGATGGTAGACAATCCAAGCTCCGGCAGAATTGTCCCGGCATATGCCGCATCGAACACGCCAGCGACGCCAGCCAGCCCTCCTGCAAGCAGATAGCAGATAATGCAGTTCCTAAAAATATTGATGCCGCTGTTTGATGCAATCTTTTGATTGCCCTGTATGGCACGCCACTCATATCCAAAGCTCGTATAGTTGCAGATATAGCTCATCAACAGGATGACTGCCAAAAACACTAAGCCGATGAACCAAAGCTCGGACAGCAATTCAGCTCCGGGAATACCGAAAAGGATTAATCCGTTTGAATTGAAGCTGGCAAAGCATATGCACTCAAGAACCATGGCAATTCCTAATCCATAAACCATCGGCAGGATACGCATCCTGGTAAATAAGGCTCCAATCGCATAGCCTGATAAAAGGCCTATTGCAACAGCGCATACAATAATGCTGATGCCGATATTAAGCCCCGTCGCCTGGGACAGCAGCTTTCCAAGGTTACCCCCGATGATCGTTCCAAAGAGCACCTGGGCACCCATGGAAAAATCAAAGCGTCCATTAAAAAAATTCAAAGCGACTGCCAGGGAAAAGGAGAAGGAATATACCCACGTCCTTGCAAGATTTTTAAAATCAACTGTATATGCTAACAATCCTACTCCGGCGGTCATTTTAGAAAAAATATGCATGCATATGTAAACCGCCAGAGGGATGGCCAAGGTCAGGGACACGTTCTTTAGCAGGAAGCTTAAATTACTTTTGTCTTTCAAAGAAAGCTCTCCTCTCTATGTTCTTTTTCTGTTATTCCATAAAACCGCAGATTAGGAACGCACGAGCTTCCGCTCACGTTGCACTTCTCCGTGAAATTCAAGAAATTTGCCTGAGCAAGCTCAGCAAATCCCTTAAATCCCACGGGCTAATCTGCTCATCGTGGATATTATGCCTTAATTAAATAAAGAGTTCAAATCCTGGCTATAGTATTCCCCGACCTTTTCCGCCGTAATGTCTGGCTTAAACATGCCAAGCATTTCTTCCATATTAGAGGTCTGCATTACCCATGAGCCGGGATCTGTAGGGACATCCTTTGTATTAATTTTTTGCATGTCCTCTGTTGTGGTTACTAAGAAAGAGCCTGCGATATATTCAATTGAATTTTGGTCCGCCTTTACATAGGAAGCCTCATAGCCTGTTAATGCATTGATAATCGGGATCACCAGGCCGCCGATAACCCAGGTGCCGGGCTTAATTACCGCCGCATCCAAAGTCAGGTTGCCAAAAGAATCCGTATTGGTCATAGCTGTTTGCAGGTCTGCACCGACAGCTGCAACGGAGATCAATTTAATGTCCTTTTTCAGGGCCTTTTCCGCCTCATCAATAACCGTCATCATTTGGGAATATGCGGTTGTAGAGGATACCACCACATTGTACTTGCCCGTCATCAGCTGTGCTGACAGCCCTGCAAGGTATCCGTCCGTATTAGCTACCGTACCCGGATATACATAAATCGGAAGATTCTTTGAATTCTCAACTGCCAGGGCTGCTGAGCTTGTCACGATCTCCTGGGGATCCTTTGTATAGGTTAAGTCAGCCATAGCCGCCACACCATCCAAAATATTTAAGCCGGTCTCGATGTGCTGGAGATTTCCCTTCGCCGCTACGGCAGTGGTAAGGATCAAGCCTTCCAGCTCCTGGCCTTCCATAATTGCTGCAAGCCCTTTTCCATACTGTTCACCAATCAGGTTGCTGTCCGCATATGCTGCACCTACAAAATAGTCGTAAGACAATAGCTCTTTTTCATCCTCCAGCAAAGGAGCCTGCATGGTCATATAAATCCCCAGCTCATTGCAACGGTCCGCAATCTGGTACTTATCATTGCTCGCAAAATCAATGAAGCCTACTGCTCCCTGGGCACTGCAGCTTTCCAGGAAGGAGATCTCTCCTGTAATATCCTCAACCTGCTCAGAAAAAATGAATTTCAGATTGTACTTTGGTGCTACATATTTCTCTAAAAAGGCCTTATATCCATTATATTCATCATTAATCTGTGCAAAGCACACTCCGATCACCGCCGGCTTTTGTGCCATCCATTCATCGTAGGACATGCCCGCAGCTCCTTCTGCGTCCTTGCTCCCTGCATCCTCACCTGCTTTTGCTCCCTCCGGTGTTACCGTTTCGTCCTTTTTCGTTTCCGTTCCTGCCGTTTCCTCCGATGCTGATTTACAGCCAACCAGGGAGAAAACCATAGCTACTGCCAACAATAATGCTATTACTGATTTTTTCATGTCTTATCCTCCTTATGAAAATTGATTTCTACTCGGTAAAGTATCCGGATGATCGCTGGTAAGGTATACAATCGCCAGGAATAGAATCCCCCTTACCCCCTGTATCAACGTATTGCTTACACCAAGCATTAATAAACCGTTGTTCAAAATGACAACGATAAACGCTCCAATTACGCCAGAATAACAATTCGATTTATGTCCGCCAAAGATTGACATGCCGCCCAATACCGTTGCCAGCATCAGGTCACTTCCCATGCTCGATGGCACTGACGAGATATTCCCATTCCGGATTAAGGTAAATGCACATGCAATTCCTACAGCTAAGGAAGCCATGATATATCCGATGGATATAATCTTCCTGTTATTGATGCCCACCGTAGCCGCACATCTTTCATTTCCGCCGGTAAACCGCAGTGCACGGCCTATCCTGGTAAAATGGAACACCACCAGGCATACGAGAAATAAGCCTGCAAAAATGATGAGCCGTATGTTGCTGTTTGAAATTTCCTTCATGGATCTGTAAATGCTGATCGTCTCAGCTCCTAAAAACTCAGCCCCTACCGCATTGTAGATATTCATCATCAGGATGGCCGCCATTACTGTTTTTAGCCCCAGGGTCGCACTTAGGACATTGTTTAAGTAAAGCATGGCCGCTCCAGCTGTAAAGGAAATCAGGAACAACAAAACCACGGAGCCAGTCGCCGCCCATACCTTACCAGCGATTACCCCGGACAGCATAATAATGGAGCCAACGGACATATCAATATTTCCTGTGGTGTAAATAAATGCAATTCCAATGGCTGAGACCGCTACAATCAGGCTTTGCTCAAAAATTGCGGAAAGATTGTTATAGCTTATGAACTTACCGCCTGTAAGCGCTGTAAAGGCTATTACTACCGCGACTAGCAAAAGCAGAGGAAGTGCTATACCCACATATCGATTTCTAATTATTTTTCCCATCGCTTCACCCCCTTTAAATCATGCACTCAATTATTTCATGCTCACTAAATCCATCCTTACGGAAAAACTCCCCGCCTATTTCACCATCCTTCAAAATCAGCAGGCGGTCACACATCCCCATCAGCTCCGGCATTTCCTCGCTGATCATGACGATGGATTTTCCTTCCTTCTTCATTTCATAGATCAGCTGGTACATAGCCGCCTTAACGCCGATGTCGACACCGCGGGTAGGGCAGTCCATAATTAAAATGTCAGCGTCATATGCGATCCATTTTCCAAACACGACCTTCTGCTTATTTCCTCCTGACAGCTCCTTTACCAACTGGTATTGGTTCTGGCACTTGATCGAAAGGTCTTTAACCTGCTTTTTAACATAGTCTCTTTCCTTTCTCCCCGAAATCAAGCCTCCCAGAGTACGGTTAATCTGGTAGCCCGTGCTGGCGATATTGGCCAGGATGGATGCATTCTGCTCCAGGGATTCCATATCCCTGTCCTTAGAAATATAGCCCATGCCGCTTTGGAAGGCCTGCTCCGAGGATTTTATCCTCAGTCCCTGGCTGGCGAGGACAACCTCCCCGTCCAAAACCTTTTCCAGCCCGAACAGCGCATGTCCCAAGGTATGCATCCCACAATCGGAAAGTCCTCCGATTCCGAGTATCTCCCCCTTATGCAATTCCATGCTAAAGCACAGGAGATCCCTGGTTGTAGTAACCATATCGGCCCTCAGCACCACCTCTTCCCCATAGCCATCCTGGTCGGAGCGGTAAAAATTATCCTGCACCTCCCGGCCTACCATCAATCTCTTGACCAGACCCGGTTCAAACTGCTCCCTCCTCAAATTATCGATGACGGCTCCGTCCCTTAGGATCGTCAAGGTATCACAGTGCTCCATCATCTCATCCAGATCATGGGAGATGATTAATACGGTCTTTCCCTTCTCCGCTACCTCATGCATGACGGAATATAAGATGTCACGTCCGCTCTGCCCCAGGGCTGTTGTCGTCTCATCAATGATGAGGATATCAGGATCATGGTTCATAATCCGCGCAAGCTCCAGCAGCTTCCGGCTCTGCATGTCCAGCCTTCTGACGGGCCAGGAGGGATTAATGTCCCTTATGCCGATCCTTTCCAATACTTTTTTGGCCTCCTTCACCATCGCATTCTTATCGATCAGGCCAAACCTCTTAAACTGCTTATACTCCCCCAGAAATAAATTTTCCGCTACCGTAATGTTCCCCAGGGTTCCCGCCTCCTGCACCACCATTCCTATCCCATGGTTCATGCCATATAAGACGGAAGATGGTTCCCATGGCTTCCCGTGAAATGTCATAGCACCACTTGTTGCACGCTGCATGCCGGATATGATGGACGAGATCGTTGATTTCCCGCTTCCGTTTTCTCCGATCAACCCTCTGATTTCCCCGGCCTCAATTTTCAGGCTTACATGATTTAGCGCTATTGTTTCACCGAAGTTTTTGCACATATCATGTACCTCCAGTACAACATCATGTGATTGTGGCATATGTTCTCCTCCTTTCCTCTGTATTTCATTATAGACATCCCCATTCCCCTTCTCTATCAGGGACAGGTCGAAAATTGTTTGCTTTCCGACCACTTTTATTTCGTTGTTGTTTTTCCGATATGATTTTGTTGTTTTCCTGATATTTCTTTGGCTGCCGGAGGTGGCGAAGGGTCCAACGTAAAGGGCACCTTGGAAAACTGACCCTCCAAGGTGCCCTCATGCTAATGCCTATCAAACTGTTTTTGCTTCTCTTTTATTATCTTACTAACGCCTGCCTCCTCCAGCTCCTTTCGCATTTGCGGAATCGCTAAGTCCGGGTTAATCTCCCCAGCCATCAACGGATCCCTGTATTTTTGTATAATCACCTCACATAAATCCATTTCAACCTGTACGCTGGAGGCATCAAACAGAAAGCCATAGGCAGGGGAAACCTCGGCAGCTCCTTGCCCCAGCTCCTTGGGGCTAAGCTCCGGCCAGACCCAGCCTGAGGTTTGATACACTCCCCCTTCCTTACGCAGCATGCGGTAGGTTCCATCCTCCTGGCGCTCATAATCGATGCCCTCCTGCCCGAACCTGCACAGGTCGTTCACCTCCTTGTCCGTAAACAACAGATTCAGGAAGGCTATGGTCTTCCCAGGATATTCGGCATTCGGTGAAACACACCAGTTTATGGCATTTAAGGTATTGTCAATCAAATCATTGCTCAGACGGATGACCTCCAGCTCCTCGCCGAGAAGATACTCATTATTTGCCACAACATAATCCTTTACGCGGGCAAAATAACCAAAGCCATCCATGGACATATATTCCGTCTGCGGCCCCTTGTTCTGGGTCAGGTATTGGTCCAGCAGGCCTTCCTGTCTCCACCCATACATCCTCTTGCACCAATCATAAAATACATCGCTGGCATAGTAATTCTCGAATTTGTCCCGGAATTTTCCTTCTTCATCACGGGTCAATACTGCTAACCCATCCCCCACCATATCTTCCCCGATACTTTCTGTAATTTCCCCTAGATGGGATACCACCGGCACTGCCTTCGGATGCGCATCCCTGACAGCCTTAAGAATATCATGCAATTCATCCAGGGTATAAATCTTATCAGGCTCTATTGCCAGCCCGTCCAAAAGCTTTTTCCTGCATACAAAGCCTAAGAAATAGCTCCGGTCCTTATTATCAGGGATTGCGTATATTCCGGAAGAGGTGCCAATCCTCCAGACGCTGCCCGCTACCTCCTCCTCAAGCTTTGGGTATAGCTCCATATAGTCATCCAATGCTTGTGCATAGCCCCCGGAAATAATATATTTCAGGTCTTCGATCTCCCATACAAAAAAGGCATCTGCTTCTTCATTCCCAAGCACCTTCCGTCTCATTTCGCTGCGGTAGATACCGCCATTAATTAATTTTAATTCTACGCTGCATCCAAGCTTTTGCCCTGTAATTTCACTAAGTGCCTCCGATACCCTGGCGGCTGTCTTCTCACTGACGGAGGAGCCAGGAAACATAATTGTTATCTGCGGCAGCTCCTCATGCTCTTTCCTGCTTCCAGATAAAAGGAAGGTTACAGCTCCTATGATTACAATGACTGCCAGCAATATCCCAAGCATTCCTATTCTTTTTTGCTTCATGGCTACGACCCCCTAGTATCTATTGGCCTTTCTCCGGTTAATTTTTTATAGGCCTGGGAAAAATGGCTGAAATTATCATATCCTACCATGGAGGCTATAATGCCGATTGGTAAGGATGTGGTTTTAAGCAGAACCTGTGCATGGTTCATTTTTTGCTTTAATATATATTCCTTTAATGACAGGCCAAGCTCTTTCTTGAACAGCTTAGAGAGGTAATCCGGGTTCAAATGTACGGATTTCGCCACATCCTCCCTGTGCAGCTCATCCTTGATATGCTCCTGGATGTAGCGCTGTGCATTATGCAGGACATTTTCCGAGGCTTCACGGTTGCCCTTGTTGTCCGTTAACGCATCGATAATTCTGTCTATGAGGATTTCCATGGATTCCACTGATTCATATCCATGATAATATAGTTCAAAATCCTGGGGCGAGATTAATACCTTTTCCATCAGGTCAATCTCAGCTCCTGCTGCCAGAAAGGACAGCTGCAGGAAGTCGGAATAAAACCTCTTTAAGACCTCCTTCGTCAGGATCCCTGCTTCAGCCATACCCTCGATATGTTTTTTGGCTTCATATTTTGTCGTCTCCCCGTAGCCCTCTTTTAATTGGCTCAGCCATCTGTTCTTATAGATAAACCGGTACTCTGAGCTCTGGTTCGGCTTCTCTAAGAAAATCCCGGAGGAAAGCATCACGTTCTCTTCCCGCATGCTGCATAGCTCCTGCCAAATATGGGATATCTGGGAGCGCTTTTCTCCCTTGCGTATATAGATGGCCAGCCCAAAGGCACCATACTGCCCGCATACCGATATAAAGAATTCCATCTGCCTTGAGAGCAGCAATTGGGAAATCAGCTCCTCCGGGCTCCAGACAATTGCGGTACAGGTATCCTGGTTACATAATGTCACCAGGTAACTCTGCTTATATGCCGCCAGCAATTCTTCACATACATTATCGATGGCAAATACCAGCTCCTCCTCGGTCCAATGCTCCTTTCCCCAGGAGGTAACATGAAAGGAAACCAGCCAGAAGGGTTGGTTTTTCTCAGGGATCAGCCCCAGGGAATCCAGGAAGCCATAATCATTGCTCTTCCCCTGCAGGATGGAGAAGAATAATGCCCTCGCAATGGCGATGCTGTTATCACAGATATTTTTCCCGATATCGCTTAAGGAATATAGGATCCGCTCCCTTTTAATGCCCTCTGCCGCCTTTAACACGGCTTCCCGGATATCCTCATATGCCGCCGGCTGCAGGATGTAATCAATGCTTCCTAATTTTAACGCCTGCTGCGCATAGGAAAATTCCGCATGGGCGGTCAGCATGATACAACGGACCGGCAATTCCCTCTGATTAATCCATTCCAGCAAATTAAGCCCGTTCTCATATGGCATCTCAATGTCGCACAGCATGATATCGATGCTGTGCATTGTCAAAAACTGCTTCGCTTCAATTGCGCTGTAAGCGCAGAACACCTGGTTGAAGCCATATTTCTTCCATTCAATGGAGTTGACAATTCCCTCCGCCACACTGACCTGGTCATCTACTACCAACAGATTCATCCTAGCACCCCTTCGTGTAAACATACATAACTGGTTTAACCATCAATAGGAAAATATAAATCTACTACAGCCCCGCCCTCATTAAAAAAGCCATAAAAAAATTCATTTTGGTATAGTAATTTGCAACGGTATAAGACATTATTGATTCCGACATGCTCCGTGGGACCAAACTCCCGGTCTTTTCTGTTTAAAGTTTCAAGCATTTCCTGGCTGAACCCATTGCCGTTATCCCGGAAGGTAAGATTGAGCTTCGTCTTTTGCTCCACCTTGATCTTTCGGGCCGTAACCCCTATTTTCAATGCGCCCTCCTTCAAATTGCTGTATTTGATGCTATTTTCTAAAAAGGTGAGCAGGCTGATGGGGGGAACTAAGAAATCCATCAGCTCCTCCGGCACCTCAATGTTCAGGAACACTAAGCGGGAGAAATTGCACCGGTACAGCTCCACGTAATTGTCAATAAAGGATAATTCATTCCTTAGGTCAATTTTAGCCTCATTGATAGCAAAAATATACCGTAAATGCTTCGATAGGGCCAAGACAGTATTCTTAATGCTTTCATACCGCTCCTTTTCTGCGAGCGCATACACATTTTTAAGGCAATTCAGGTAGAAATGGAGCCTGATCTGCCCTTGCAAATTCGTCAGCTGGAGCTTCTGGGCTTTTAATTCATTCTCATACTGCTCAATCTGAAGATGCTTTATTTCCAGCATCATCTTATTAAAGGTTTCACTGAGCTGGATGAACTCCTCGCATTGCAAATCCTCCCCCGTACCGAATTCCTTCTGACCCTTGCTGATGGCATCCATCGTATCTACCAATTGGTTGACAGGCTGTAGGATGCGGCGGTTTATCTGCCTCCAGACAAGTACGATGAGTATAATCAACAGGACGGAGCCTAAAATCAAGCCGATAATCCAGACCCTCCCATATTCAAATAATAAGCCATGCCTTAATTCCAGGCCCATGCGTAACGGCCCCATGGCTTCCCCATAAACCATTGCAGAATTTATGGAGATATTGTTGTTGCTTATGACCTCACCGTCCTCCTTTTGAAAAAAGAGAAAATAGGGGGAATCCTCATCCGCATGTCCCTCTAAAACCATATCCAAATCAAATACTGCGGTACAATAAACCCCTTCATAGCGCACTGTTTTATATAGTAAATACTGTCCGTTCTCCTCTTTGAAGCTCCAGGACTTTCTGCTATACGGCTTTTCCTCTAATGCCTCTGCGAAGCTAGTCCTGACACTTTTTATGAATTTCTGCCGCTCCGATTGTGTCATATAGTTCAGGTTGCCATAGCTTAAATATTCCAATTGGTTTGGGGCGCTATAAATTATAATCGCGTTTAAATTGCTGCATATATCCAGCCGGTTGCTGAATTCCTTCTTAATAGTGCTGACATCATCAAATACCGCGAGCTCGCTTCCCTTGACCCCGAGCCTGTGGAAGGCGGCGTGGTCAATCTCTAAGGATGCCATATAGGTATCCACCCGTTCTATTTGGGCTTTGAAATCGGTGGCAATCAGCTCTAATTGGCCCACACCCAGGTTATTGACTTCCTCCCGCAGGCTTAAAATCATGTTGACCCAGAGGATTGTCCACAGGATGATCAGCAAAAAAATTAAAGTCAAGGTAGATTCCTTTAACACGAACCTTACTGAGATATTTTCTTTTTTGTGAATTAGCATCATATCTCCTTTTTCATCCAGAGCTTCCGAGAGTACTCTAGGCAAGCTGGCAGGCTTAACTAATTATGTTTTATGGCACGGCAATACTGGATTAATTCAATGAAGCTTACCTTATTTTCTATCATTCTCTTTACCTCTTCTTCCTTTTCCGGCGGCACAAGTGATTTTACCCTTGCCCAGGTCATCGCGGGGGTAAACCTTTGGTCCTGTTCAAAGGGGACGATATCAGAAGTGGCCTGCAGCCATTTCAGCAAATCCTTTTGCATTTTGAGGACCACAGCATGATAAGCCGGATTATTAATCTCGTTGCTCCGCTCCTGAGGATCCTTTTGCAAATCATAAAGCTCATCCTGTCCCAAGGTACGGCTGATATATTTATAATCGGTACTCCGTATCATTATGCCCTTTGCATGCGCTTCATCATCGGACTGCGCCTTCATTTTTGGCCAATATACGATTTTCTCCGAAACGGTGGATCCGTCATTATTATGGTATTCATCGCAATGGGTTTCTCCTGGCTGGCGTCCGCCTTCACAAAAAACATATTCCTTGCCTGGCTTCCTCCGGTCCGCAATCACTTCCCTCAGGCTCTTCCCAAAATGCGTATGAGATGGCTTTATTCCGGCGTAATCCATGACGGTCGCATAAAAATCCACTAATTCCGCCAGGGAAGAGGTGATTCCCGGATCAGTCTTCTCATTTTTCGGCGGTTTTATTAACAGGGGAACCTTCGTCAGGCATTCCTCAAAGGAATTCTGCGCCTTCTCGACCAACCCATAATCGCCTGTAAAATCCCCGTGGTCGCTGAGGAAGAATATGGCACAGTCATCGTAGATGCCCGCATCCTTTAATGCCTGCAGCATCCGTCCAAACTGCTCATCAAGCTTCATGCACATGCCAAGGTATACCGCCCGGAGCTCATCCCAGTCCTCCTCCGAGAACTGATCCATTCCCTGGTATTTGCGTATTTCGTCTAATATTTTTGCTTTACCGCTGCACTCCTCGGGACGGACTCTCGGCGGGAGCTTGTCCCGGTCAATGGCTGAATAATACGGTTCCTCCACACCATAAGGTGTATGGGGATACATGAGCCCCAAAAAGAGGCACAATGGCCTGTCATCGGCAGGATGAAGGATGCGGTCGATGGCTGCGTCCACGATTTCATCGTCCCCATTGTAGTGCTTTCCAGCCCCGTCAAGCTTTAGTCTTCCCTCAAAGTGCGAATAATAATATTTGCTCCCTGGATTTCCCCTTAGGTTTGGCTGCTCAGGCCCAGGTCCAAGCTTTGCCTGTCCGCCGTAATAGATCTCATCCGCATGGGCTTCTGTCCAACCGGGGATCTGGCCTGCCGTTAAATCATTGCGGTCATTCATCCATACATAATAGCCGCCGTCATGCAGCTCCTTCAAAAGCGAATCCTCTCCAGGCTGCAGCAGGTAGCCCATCGTGCGGTGTCCCCTCACATGGGGATAAAGGCCGGTGAAAAAGCTGCAGCGGGAAGGAACGCAGACGGGATTCTGGCAATATGCATTAGAAAAAGAAACCGCCTCTTCGCTGGCAAAACGGTCCAGGTTTGGCGTGATTGCCGCCGGATTCCCCAAATGCCCTAAGGTATCCCCCCTCATTTCGTCCGGATTAAAAATTATAATATGTGGCTTTCTTCCCATCTCTCTACCTTATATAATGCAAATATGCAAATGCATTAATTCCTTTCCCCTGAATTTCTATCTGTTATTAGTTATAGTTATTTTTATTATAGTAGGTTAAGGGGGGCTTTTCTATCAGTTTTAAGATTTGTTTTTTCGATTATAAGACCTTTCAGCCTCTGTTCTGGCGTTTGCGTGCCTAGAAGAATGCATTCCTTCCTTTTACCCAACTGGCAGTAGAGCCTACAAAAAAAGGAGGCTGTCAGGAAATTTTCCGACAGCCCCCCCTTTTCTATGCCAATACTTTTACCAGATCCTTTCTATGTTGGTTAAATTCACAAGAATAATTGAAGATAATCACTCAACTTTTTACTCTTTTCAAACTTAGATCTGGACAAAGCC
>JARKQP010000229.1 GCA_029974875.1 Mobilitalea sp. | reverse complement strand
GGTTATTGTTATTAAAATATCCCATGGGCATATACTTCATTCTTTCACCAATCTCCACACGCTTATCCGCACACATGGTATATCCGGCAATGGTCTGCTGCATGGTAGTGAGGTTTCTGGTCCATGCACAGCCGGCAATGCTCACCAGCATAATCCCAAGACTGGTCCATATGGTAGCCGGTGTCATATTATCATCGATGATTGCCTGCAATACCACTGCAATTCCCACAATCCGCATAGCTTCAAAAATGGAATGCAGTAATGAAAAAATCAGGGAAATGTAAAAGCGCTTCTTTTGCTTTCCTGAAAAATCAAAAAACTTTCTAAATATTTTTATCATGCCACTACCTCCCCGGAATCCTTTGCTTCCATATGTGCGTTCCACATATCCTGATACAGGCTGCAGGATCCCAGCAGCTGGTTATGCTTGCCTTCTGCTTCGATTGTACCGTTATTTACAACAACTATTTTATCAGAATTTGATATGGTGGAAAGTCTGTGGGCGATAACCAATAAGGTTTTTCCCTGCACCAGTTTTCCTACTGCACTTTGTATAACGGCCTCATTTTCCGGATCCGTATAGGCAGTCGCTTCATCCAGAATTACAATGGGCGCATTTTTTAGCATGGCCCTTGCAATGGCAATCCGCTGCCTCTCTCCTCCTGATAGATGGCCTCCGGCTCCTCCTGCTATTGTTTCATATCCCTTTTCCAGCTGCAGGATAAATTCATGGCATCCGCTTCTCTTCGCTGCTTCTTCCACCTCTTTATCGCTTGCGGACAGGTTCCCCATCCGGATATTATTCCTAACGGTATCGTTAAACAGATAATTATCCTGGGATACATATGCGATCATAGAATTCAGCTGCTCCAGGGGAATCCTTCTGATGTCCGTACCTCCTATGAACACGGTTCCTTCCGGCACCTCCCATAAAGAGGCAATCAGCTTGGCAATTGTTGATTTTCCGCTTCCGGACGGGCCAACAAAGGCTGTCACCGAATCTCCCGGGATGGACAGGTTCACATTTTTTAAAACCCGCACGGACTTGTAAGCGAAGGATAGATTTTTTAGTTGTATATTATAATCCTTCAATTTGACAGGCTTTTCAGGACGAATCAGATCCTCCTCCGATAATATGGAGGTAATATCGCTTATTACTGTTCTTATTTTCCCCAGATCATCCGAATAGGACATGGCCGTAATCAAAGGTGTCATAATTCCAAGGGACAGGATAACCGTGAGAATGAAGGTTTCCGCCGTCAGGCTGCCTTTCATATAAAAATAGGAGCCAAGGGGAAGGACACCTACCAGAACCGCAGGAAATACCGACATTGCAGCCGAAAAATAGAACTGTGTACCCTTCATCCAATTAATTGCCGAGTTAGCAGCCTCTTTCGCTGCATCGGAAAACTTCTGGTAAGAAGCCGCACTTTGGTTAAACGCCTTTATTACTTCAATACCGTTAATATACTCCACAGCTGTCGCATTCAAATGCTTATTGGAATCTACATAATGCTTAAATTTCACCTCATAATCCTTCATCATGCCTGCATAGCAGAAAAATCCGACCGGTACTGTGATCAGTGAGATCAAAGCCATCCTCCAATCGACAGCAAAGAGATAAACAATAATACAGATTGGACCAAGGAGATTCGCCGTCATCTCGGGAAGGATATGCGCCAAGGTAGTTTCTATGCTATCCACCTTTTCAACAATGATGTTCTTTATGGTTCCTGAGGGCGTATCCAGCAGATATCCCATTGGCAGCCTTACCAGCTTTCCGGTAAGCTGCTTTCGCACTTCGGCGATCACCGAAAAGGTTGACCGGTGGGATAAGGACGTAGATATTCCATGGAACAAATACCTGAATATCCAGAGCGCCCCGCAGATCCCGACCCAAAAGACATAATAGCGGGGCTCCTTATTGCTTTGCAGCAGTCCTATAATAATTTTAGTAATACCGTAATATGGTGCAATTCCGCAAAAAACACCTGCTATAGCGAAAAGCACCGATAAAACATAAGTGTTTCTATAAGGGGCTGACCACATTAGCAGCCAGTCCAGGGCACTTTTTTTGTTACTCATCCTCTTATACCTCCCGATTAAAATAATATTGCCTTGATATTTCTGCCACATAAGTTAGTTAAAGCTAACCAATGGGCATAAAAATCATCCTTCAAACAGCCTCATCCAGCCCGCTGTATAGAACATTTGAAGCTTGGTTACATATTCCCTGGCATGCCCGTATGCCATATCATGCTTAAATATCTCAATCATACCATTGAAGAGCATACTTGCCAGGTTGTGACTGAGCTGTTCGTCGATTTCTACGGATAGAATCCCATTCTCCTTCATCAGATCCAGGAACCGTCTGGTAGCGATCACTTCAACAGCGATAAACTCCTCTAAATAGAGCTCATATTTTGTTCCTGCTGAACGGCAAAACAACAATTTGAATTCGTCATAGTGCTCATACATGTAATCCAGCATCGTCATCAGCACACCGGACGGCACATTCCCCAGGTCGTCATACTGTTCCTTCGGAGCTTTTTTCATGTAGTCATCATGACATTCCCTGTAATAACGGAGCATCTCTTCGGCGGGTTCGGATACGATAGCCTCAAACAAAGTCTCCTTACCCTTAAAATAGCCATAAAAAGCACCGAGGGTTAAACCTAGTTTCTTGCAAAGCTGGCGTAAAGAGGTATCCTGGAAGCCTTTTCCTAAAAATTCTTTTTTCCCTTCTTCTAAGAATCTTTCCCTTGTAAGAATCTCCTCCATAGCTTAACACCTCCTTTTAATCTAAATATAGCAGTGATATATATCACTGCTATATTAGTATAATCTTATTGAAAAATCAAGCCTTGCTAATGATAACTTTTCTCAGTCAAGGGCAAAAAAAAGGCACCCAACCGAGTGCGTTTCATTTTTACCAGAAATCCTAAACCTTCTGATGATATTCAATTTCTAAAAAGCTGCTGGGCAGAATCGAACTGCTGACCTCTTCATTACCAATGAAGTGCTCTACCATCTGAGCTACAGCAGCAAATATGTGTTACTGCACACATACCTGTCTGTATATCAACTAAGTGATATCTGTTATGTGGGTAAGGTTTGCCGTTATCGCAAAAGCGGTTGTCTATATCACTTTGAGTACCTGGTTGAGCTTTGTCTTAATTCTTGTCAGTGCATTATCGATTGTCTTCGGTTCTTTGTTCAATACCTCTGCAATCTGGACATACTTTAAGTCCTGCATATATAGGTTAAGGACTTGCTTCTCTAGGTCGCTCAGACGCCTTACAAGTTCATATTCTATCATACTCGTGTTCTCTTTGTCAATAACTAATTCTTCTGGATTTGACACATTTTTTTGGTGAATTATGTCAACCAATTCTTCCTTCTCCTCAGCATCACTATTCTCACTGTAAGCAGGGGTGTAAAGTGAAATATAGTTGTTTAAAGGTATGTTCTTCTTGCGGTTGGAGGCTTTTATTGCACTGTATATCTGCCTGGAGACACACAGATCCGCAAAATTAAAGAAGGAGCTGTCCCTATCCGGCTGATAGTCACGAATTGCCTTGTAAAGGCCGATCATTCCCTCCTGGATCAGGTCATCCCTGTCCCCACCGATGAGAAATAGAGCCTTCGCTTTACTTCTCACCAGATATTTATATTTTTCCATCAGATAATCGATGGCGGGCTGGTCTCCCTGATGAATCCTGCCCACAATCTCCTCATCTGATAAAGTCTCATATTTGATTACGGATTTCATTACATCCTCCACCATAAACTCCTTATCCAATACCAAATCAGCTGAGAAATCAGCTAATTGCCCAGCTTTTTTAACCTATTTTTTGCCTGTCTTGTTAGCTTGTCCTTTAGCCTGTCTTCTTAGCTTGTCTTCTTAGCTTGTCCTTTAGCTTGCCTTTTTAGCTTGTCCTTCAGCCAATTCTTTGGCGAACGATTTCATATGCCATGATGCCCATCGCTACAGAAGCATTTAAAGAATCAATCTGGCCAAACATTGGGATCTTGGCATTGAAATCACATTTTTCCTTTATCAGCCTCCCGACACCTTCACCCTCGCTTCCAACCACAAGCCCAATTGGTCCCTTCAGGTTCAACCGGTACATCAGCTCTCCGCCCATATCCGCACATACGAACCAAAGACCCTTTTCCTTCAGTTCTTCAATGGTGACGGCAAGGTTTGTAACCTTGGCTACCGGCAGATAATTTAATGCACCTGCGGATACCTTGGCTACCGTTGCCGTAAGGCCGACAGCCCTGCGCTTCGGTATGATTACCCCATGTGCCCCAGCCTGATGGGCCGTACGGATAATCGCACCCAAATTATGAGGATCCTCAATGCTGTCCAGCAAAATGATAAATGGGGGCTCCCCTTTTTCCTCAGCGGCTTTGAGGATATCCTCCACTTCCGCATATTCATAGGCCGCTGCATACACAATGACCCCTTGATGCTTCCCCGTCTCCGATATCTGGTCCAGCCGCTCTTTCTTAACATAGGTTACGATACAGTCTGTCTTTTTCGCTTCCCTGATGATGGACTTTACCGGTCCGTCCTGGCAGCCATCCAATACAAACAGACGGTCAATCGTCTTCCCAGACCGGAATGCCTCCATAACAGCATTACGCCCCTCTATTGTAAATTCTTCATATCTCATTCAAACACCAAGCCTTTCCGCCATATTGTCCATTTTCTTATTATAAGTTATTGAAAGCTGCCCTTTAACTTTTCATAAAAGGCCATTACTTATTCCTATTAAACCTGATACATCTCACTGTAATATTTCTGATAATCACCCTTTGTTATGTGTTCCATCCAATCCATATGCTTTAAATACCATTCGATGGTCAATTTAATCCCCTTGCTAAAGGGTGTCTCAGGCTCCCAGCCCAGCTGCTCTTTTATTTTATCCGGGGCGATGGCATATCTAAAATCATGCCCCTTCCTGTCTTCCACATAGGTAATTAAATCCTGGCTGACATTAGCTCTTCTCGGATCCTCTTCGGGAAGTATCTCCAGTAAGGTATCAATGATTGTATGGACAATCTCTATATTTCTCTTTTCATTATGTCCGCCGACATTATAAACCTCGCCCAGCTTACCATTCTCCGCTACCAGGTCAATTGCCTTTGCATGGTCCTCCACATACAGCCAGTCCCTCACATTTTTTCCTGTACCATACACGGGAAGCTTTTTTCCGCCCAGTGCATTATTGATCATTAAGGGGATTAATTTCTCAGGAAATTGGTAGGGTCCGTAATTATTGCTGCATCTCGTGATATTAGCGGGAAAATGGAAGGTATCAATATAAGATTTTACGATAAAGTCAGCGGAGGCCTTGCTCGCAGAATAGGGGCTGTGGGGATCAAGGGGAGTAGTCTCGTAGAAATATTCTTCCTCATCCTCCAAGGATCCGTATACCTCATCGGTAGAAACCTGGACATATCTCTTGTCCGGTTTAAATCCATCCTCCGTCTCCCAGGCCAGCTTGGCTGCATTAATCAGGTTCAAGGTTCCCAGTACATTCGTATTTACAAAAACCTCCGGATTACGGATACTGCGGTCCACATGGCTCTCCGCAGCAAAGTGGATTACCCTGTCGATATCATAGGTCTCAAATACTTTGATTAATGCCTCTTTGTCACAGATGTCCACTTTCAGGAACTGATAGTTTTCCCTGCGCTCCACATCCTTCAAATTCTCGAGGTTCCCGGCATAAGTAAGGGAATCCAGATTGATCACCTTAATGTTATCCTGGTACTTTTTAAAAAGATATAAAATGAAATTGGAACCAATAAAGCCTGCTCCGCCTGTAACTAAATATGTTTTCATCCTGCTCCTCCTGATATTCTGGTGGATTTCCTCCCCCTAAAATGTTAGTATTCCATACACGGTTTATTTGTATAATCCCATATACGGTTTATTCGCATACTTGCCCACTGATGCCCCCCTACTTATTCCAAGCCTTGTTATTATACGGTTTAAAGCTCCTCCATATATTCCTTAAATGCCGCCTTCCATTCCTGCATAACATAGCCATGCCGTTCACGCAGAGCCTTATTATCCAGTACTGAGTACATGGGACGCTTTGCGGCTACTTTATATTCTGAGGTTGGAATCGCCTCCAAATCAACTGTCTTCCCCGCTTCTTCAAAGATTGTCTTTGCAAATCCATACCAGCTTGTACTGCCTTCACAGGTGGCATGGTAAATCCCATAGCTTTCCGTCGTCATCAGGAACACAATCACACGGGCTAGCTCCAAGGCGCTGGTGGGCGTACCGTATTGGTCTGCAACCACCCTTATTTTGCTATTATTTTCAGACAGCCGGAGCATTGTTTTTACAAAGTTCTTGCCCTCACCATATACCCATGCCGTCCTTAAAATGAAATACCTCTTACAACTGGACTGGACGAACTCATCCCCTGCCAGCTTTGTCTTTCCATAGACACTCACAGGGTTTGGGGCCTCCTCCTCGGTGTAAGGCTCCTTTCCCTGCCCATCATATACATAATCCGTCGATACATGGACCAGCTTCGCCCCAATTTGCTCCGCCGCCAGGGCAAGGTGCTTAGGCCCCAGTGCATTGCTATGGTAAGCCTGCTCCTGCTCTGATTCACACAGATCCACCGCAGTCATGGCCGCACAATTAATAATGATGTCAGGCTTATGCAGCCGGACATACTCATTTACAGCCGCCTCCTCCGTGATATCCAGTACCTGTATGGTTCCGTCCTCACTTGCAAATGCATTGGTCCGCAGCAGTGCGTAACCGGGATTATCCTTTAATAAACGGTATAAGGCCAGGCCCAGTTGGCCTGACGCACCTGTAATCATCACTTTCTGCATAGAATTCTCCAATCCTTTTCTTGCTAATCCTTCCATGGTAGGATTCTTTCTTATATAAAAAATTTGATCCCATACTAAGAGGCTTTATTCCCCCTTGCTCCCTTGATGGGATTGATTATGATATCCTGTGGCCTTCAAAGGAAAAGCCGCTCTCCTTTAGTGTCGGCAGTTTTCCATCCTTTTCCGATACAAGGGGCGTAATGCCCTCATCTAAAGGCCATTCTATTTTCAAGTCAGGATCATTCCAAAGAATGCCCCCTTCATCCTCAGGATGGTAGAAATCAGTACATTTATAGGAAAACACTGCCATGTCGGACAGCACTAAAAAACCGTGGGCAAAGCCTTCCGGTACATAGAACATCCTCTTATTTTCCTCAGAAAGTACCGCCCCAAAGCTCTTTCCATAGGTGGGGGAAGCCTTCCTCAGATCCACTGCAACATCATAGACGCTCCCAGCGAGTACCCGGACTAATTTCCCCTGGGGATGGGTCTTTTGGAAATGAAGTCCACGCAATACCCCTTTCCTGGATAAGCTTTGGTTATCCTGGACAAATTCAGCCGTTAACCCGGCCGCTTTAAAATCCTCCTGATGATATGTTTCCATGAAATAGCCACGCTCATCACCATATACCTTAGATTCAATGATATATAAACCATTAATTCCACATTCGCAAAACGTGAAATTACCCATGCCGCATTACCTCCTAATTTATCGCCAGACGGATTTTCGCTTGTGAACGCATTTTCTCCTGCAAAAGCATTTTTGCCTACAAATGCATTTTCACCTACAAACGCACTTTCACCTACAAGCGCATTTTCACTTACAAGCACATTTTCTCCTACAAGCGCACTTTCGCCTACAAGCACATTTTCACTTACGAGCACATTTTCTCCTACAAGCGCACTTTCGCCTACAAGCACACTTTCGTTTATAAGCACACTTTCGCTTATAAAAGATTATCCGCCTATAAAACAGATTTTCTATAGGCCGTTTGCTATGTCATACAAATACCTGCCATAGTCCGTTGTCTTCATGGAGTCAGCCAGCCTTAAAAGCTGCTCCCTATCAATAAAGCCCTGTTTATAAGCAATCTCCTCAAGACAGGAGACGTATAAGCCCTGTCTTTTCTGGATGGATGCCACATAGTTAGCTGCCTCCAAAAGGGAATCATGATTTCCGGTATCCAGCCAGGCCATGCCTCTTCCCATGAGCTCAACCTTTAACGTCCCTCTTTTCAGGTACTGGTTATTTACCTCTGTGATTTCCAGCTCGCCCCGCAGGGAGGGCTCTATGCTTTTCGCTATTTTGATCACTTCATTATCATAAAAATACAATCCCGGAACCGCATAGTTTGATTTTGGCTCCTGTGGTTTTTCCTCAATTGAGGTTACTGTGCCCTCCTGGTCAAAGGCCACTACCCCATAGGCTGTGGGATCCTTGACATAGTACCCGAAGATCGTTGCACCATGCTCTCTATCGGCCGCAGTTTTCAGCATTCCGCTAAAGCCCCTGCCATAAAAAATATTATCGCCGAGGACTAAGGCAACACGGTCATCGCCAATGAATTCCTCTCCGATAATAAATGCTTCTGCCAAGCCCTTTGGTTCTCTTTGGATCTTATATTCGATCCTTAATCCAAGCTTACTCCCATCCCCGAACAACTCCTGGAAACTGGCAATGTCACGGGGAGTAGATATAATCAGTATTTCCCTGATCCCTGCCAACATAAGCGCTGACATGGGATAATAAATCATGGGTTTATCATACACCGGTAAAATCTGCTTCGAAACCGCCAGGGTTACCGGGTATAGTCTTGTACCAAGTCCTCCCGCCAGAATAATTCCCTTCATAGACTTTCCTTCCATTTTTCATAATTATGTCCATGCCCTTATATTACACAAAGTGCCATGAAAGTGGTGGCATGGATCCGGTCTTTCCTTTGTTTGTTATTTTGTGTTCTTTCAATCTTTCACCTATAGTGCAAGTTATGGGAAGCTGCACTTTAACTTCTCATAAAAGGCGCTGTCTTTGCACCGTGCATCCTAATAACAGGAACTCGCTCTTGTTCCTGTTATTTACTGTAGGAAGCTGTACTTTTCCTATAGTATAATCAATTCAATTATAAAATACAATCTTTTTTCATACGGAAGCCGGGGTATGTCTGAAAATCACCTGCGCTGGGCTAAATACTTCACTTTATGGTATGTAAGGGGTGATTTTGGACATATCATAAAAAGGACTGCCGTATTTCCTGCAGCAGCCCTCTCCCACTAAACCCTAGCTAATCATTCCTCCCAGCATACCGCTCATGCTGCATACCAGGAATACCGTCAGGTAGCTCCCCAGCGGCAATTGGGACACGCTGTTCATCGCCAGGGAAACCAGAATCAATATTACGAAATAACAAACTCCTAAAACAAGTCCCCATATAAATTTCTTTTGTTCCAGCTTTCTTCCTGTAAAGAAACCTCCGACAAAAATAGAGATAATATACGTTATATAGATTCCCGCACTGATTACTATGCTTGGCAAATCCATTTTTAACATGAGAAAAGAAAGGAGAACCAATATTAATGCCGTGATTACATAAGAGATCAGCAGCGCCTTTATTATAACCACGGGTTTTGTATTTTGACGTACTATTCTATCCATAGGGCACCTCCGGCTTACTTATATAAAAGTATATTATCCTTGCCCCAAATATATTCACAATGTGAAACAAGTTATCGTTCTTTGATGCCTTGTACTGATTTTTTAGCGCCTTAAAACCTCTTTTCACAATATCCGGGACAGGTTATACCAGCAGCTGGCTGTGCACCTTATTTAAAACCTCGACAATGTCCGGATCATATAAGGTTGCAGCACCCCGGTTTACCAGGTTCAGCCTATGCTCCCTGGTGCAGCCCACCCATCCGGGCTCATCGCCGCGGTTTAAAGTTGTATACATATGGACTACCGCCACAATCCTCGCGCTGAAGGGGATATTTGTCCCCGACAGCCCCAAATATCCAGTACCGTCCCAGTTCTCACGGTAATATTTTGCTATTTCCAAGGCCATCCCCAAAAATTCATTGCTTCCGTTCAGCTTATATATGCCTTCGAGAAGCTCCGTGCCAAACATCACATGGTCTTTCTCCGCCGCACCGCCAGCCCTGCCGGAAGCATCCTGGTATGGGTTGAAATTATGGTAGCACATGGTTTTTCCGATATCGTACAGGGGAGCGGTCAGTTCAATCGCTTCAATAAAGCGGTTTGTGACCTGTTCCTTGTATTTGGGCGACATTTGCAGGCTTAATGCCAGGATGCGGCTGTTCTTCCCTACCAGCTCCATTGTTTTTGAAACCTCCGCATGTCCCTTGGCAACCAGCTGGATTATGGCATGGATGATATTTTTCTGCTCATCAAATAATTTGCGGATCTGCTCATTAATAATTTTATTCAGCTTCTTACTATATAGCTCCAGCTCCTGCTGACTTTTATATATTTTAAGGTGATGACCGACCCGCAAAATAAGCTCTTCCGGATCAAAGGGCTTTGTGATGTAATCCACGGCTCCTGCTTTTAACCCCTTGATCCGGTCCTGGGGGTTTTCCAGTGCCGATACAAATATAACTGGAATATCCCTGGTTGTGGCGCTTTTCTTTAGCATGGAGCAAAAGGTATATCCGTCGATTTCCGGCATGGAAATATCCATGATCATTAAATCAGGAACCAAAACCTCAATCGCATTCACTGCCTGTCTGGCACTGGACACCGGTCTAGCAACATATCCGGCATTATGTATGGTGTTCGTAAGCATAACCAGGTCAAAATTAACATCGTCAACAATCAATATATTTGGCTGCAAAAAGGATGATTTCAACACATTATGCCTCCTTCCCAATGCTCTCCCTCAGCTGGTGCAGCAATTCCAGGGATTGCCCATGGTCTTCTTTCCTTACTGCAAGTAAAAGCCGAAACACCTCCTTTGACAATGCTGCATGCTCCTGCGGTATTTTTTTCTTCATATTAAAAACCATCTCTTCAGCCATTTCCCAATTCTCCATGGCTATGCAAATAGACAGCTTTTCAGTAACCTCCAACAACTCACTCAGTATCTGTTGTATCGGTTCCTGGGCAACAGTTTCTTCCTTGTCCACAGAATGGCTCTCCTTCAGGCGTTTAAGGATATAGTCAAACTCTGATTGCTTTGATTTATCAATACCTCTGCTATCGTTAGACCAGGCATCGGCTGCCGCACCAAACTGTTTCTTTTTATTTCCATTCATCAGGGGCTTGCCCTTTCCAGCCGATGGCAGGCCTAAATGCACGGAAAAAGAAAAAATGCTTCCTTTATTCTTCTCACTTTCTACCTGTATTTTCCCATTCATTGCTTCTACAAGGCGCTTGCTGATGGACAGTCCCAGGCCGGTTCCGCCAAACCTCCTGGAAATCGAGCTGTCCACCTGGGAAAAACTTTTAAAAAGCTTATCCTTCTCTTCGGCACTGATGCCGATTCCCGTATCGATTACCATAAAAAACAACTCTATATCATTATCGGTCTGGCTGACCTTTGTTACCTTAAGTCCGATATGCCCTACGGAGGTAAATTTGATCGCGTTTGAAATAAGATTATTGAGAACCTGGGATAACCTCAGCTCATCCCCTATGATCACCTCAGGGATATCACTGGAGATGTCCACCATCAGCTTTAAGCCCTTTTCACTCAGCTGGACAGAGTTCACTTCAATAATCTGATGGAGAAATTCCCTGAAATTAAAGTCCCTGTGCTCCAAGGACAGCTTATTATTTGCTATCTTTGAGAAATCCAGGATTTCCCCAATAATCGCATTCATATTGTTACAGCATTTTTTTATAATCTTGAGATCTTCCAGCTGCTCCGGTTTTAACTGTGCTTCCAGCAGATGGTTGCTAAAGCCTACAATTCCATTGATCGGCGTCCTGAGCTCATGGGTCACATTTGCAAATAAATCCGTCAGCAGCTGCCCCTGGTTCATCAGCTCTTCCTCCAGCCTCCGGATTTCCCTTTCCATTTCTTTTTTCTCTGAAATATTAGCTGCAATACAAAGGCCCAGATAGGTGCTAGACTTGCCCCCAAGCACAACCTTTAGCTCAGCCGGAAAGCAGGTTTGGTTTTTTCGGTATACTACTGCCTCCTCCGGACGGATTTTATATTTTGCATCTAATTTCAGCTTTCTATCCTCGTAAAAAAATGCTTTTTTAAAGATCTCATAAATTGGGAGGTTTATAATATCATTGCCGTATCCTAATTCCTTTAACGCCTGTTTATTGCAATCCGTTACATGTCCCTTTTCATTAAAAAAGATCAGCATCTCCCTAGTCTGGTTCATTGCTAAGTCAAATTTCTGAAGGAATCTATTAATATGTATCATACCACCCTCATAAATTGCTATGTGTACGGAAATTAAGCAAAATACCATAGTCCACATAACTAATTTTTTAATTTAACTGATTATAAATAAAGTTTTTTCTTAATTACATCTTATTTTTATTTTTTTGATTTGTCAAATGTTATCTACATTTTCCAACAAAAAACTATACTTTTACTCATTGACATTACTATTTTCCTCAATATATAATAATTTTAGAAGATATTCACGAATCATAAAGTTTAAATATAAGGATGGACGACATATGAAATTCAATGCTCGCTTAAAGCACCTACGGCAAAAACATAAGCTAACGCAAAGCGAATTAGCGGATATTCTTGGTCTTAAGTCAACAGCCATATCTAATTATGAATCTGAACGAAATGAGCCCTCCTTTGATAAGCTGATCTCCTTATCAAAATATTTCGATGTATCCTGTGATTACCTGCTTGGCGTGACAGATTCCTACCTTCCTGTTGGCGGAGAGGTGTTGGATAAGGAAATTGTAGAATTTTTTGACCTGTACAAGCAGCTGTCCGACCATCACGTTCATGAAATCAGGGAATATGCAAAGTATCTGTTATATAAGCAGGATCATACAGATTAAGCTTCTATCAGCAATTTAATAAAGCGCTTAACCTATGGTCACCTCCGGCTGTAAAGCCCCAATTAAGGGTTTGGCCGGATAACCACAGGGTTATTAATAATAAGAAAGCTCCTCCTTAGCTTACAGGTTGACGTGCTTCTGCAGATAAGGAGGAGCTGTTTTAATTTTCGCCAGGAACAAAGTTACAGCTTAAATAGTCAAGCTTTTCCGCAGCAATGCTTGTACTTCTTGCCGCTGCCGCAGGGGCACGGCTCATTTCTGCCGATCTTCTTATCCTTTACGATGGTTCCGGACTTCTTTGATTCACGGTACAATTCTTTTCGGCGCTCCGGGGTTAAAAGTGCATCCCACTCCTCTAAGTCATATAACCAGTCCGCATCTGCGCCAACCATGTTATAATATAATTTTTCTTTATCAAAGGCCAAACTGACCTTTGTATCCTGCTCCATCTCCTCGATAGGATTCGGAGTTATTAAGCTGTCATTGATTCCATCCAGGAAACCAACCATCGTACTCAGCGGGGTACCAAATTCCTCTGCGAGGGAAGCCACGCTTCCTTCATATACTTTATCTGTATTTGCTAAGAGAAGCTTATAGATATCCTTTTCCTTATTAAAATAAGTGGCCCAGAATAACTGGCCTTCACGACCATTCATTTCCTTTGAATATGCATGGTCTCTCCATTCCTGCAATAAACTCATGGTTTTTCATCCTTCCTCGTACCTTTGATTTACACCGCAAATACCTGTTTGGCTGCCGTGTTATACCAAGTCTTTTTTGGCAAGACTATACGCAGTGTCCTTGTCACCAGTCAAGTCCACCTTCGGTACGATTATAACATGTATCCGTATGAATTTCCATTACGAAATATTTTTTTCTTTTTATGTATAAATCTTGAAAAAGTGTATCATAATAGTAATATCCTAATGCAGGAACAGAAGTTCCTAAGTAAGGATGTAAATGCGTATGCTCTTTCATGATTGGACTCCCCCTCCAATTATGATTACCAAAGAGAAGTTAAATACTTATCCTCCCCTTTTTAGTGAAAGACCTGTCACAATGGCGTGGCAGGTCTTTTGCTTGCGGCTGGAACACCCTATTTTTAAAAGTCCTCTGGATCCTTTATATAAGAATAATTACACCTTATGTATAAATTTTGATTGAAGTCTGTCGGTTAAACAATTTAGTACCAGAAAACATTCTGCTTTTTCAGGATACTTTTGTTTGCAATAATTTATTGCTGTCAATGAAATATCAGTTGCCAATACGTTATAACCTTCTTTCATTAAGAAACTGGCATCCCGACCTTCCCCACATCCAATTTCAAGTATTTTAAATTACGGTTGTTGAAATATTGATTAATAGTATCCTTTCCTTTTATTAAATAGGATATATCTATCGAATACTCCCCCTTTACCTTTGGATTTTACACCATGCATCATAAGCAGCATACCATGTTTGTGCACAAAATGGACGTACCATATCAAGATTATCCGCCGCATATTTTTCTGTAAAATTAACAAAGGGAACAGCCTGCTCTCTTGCTGTTTCAAGTTCTTTTACTATAATACCGGACCATACCCTGACTTCCTTCGCATAGACTGAATTCTTTGTATAGTTTATCGCGGTATTTACATCATAGACAATCCGTTTTATAGTTGCTGTGTAATTATTGCCTGTCCACTCCAATATTGCATAAGATGCATTCTGGTTGAAATCAAGGGGCAGACCACAAGAACCAGGATTAATCACTAGTTTTCCTTCCCGTTCCCAATGAAAAGGGATATGGGTATGTCCGAAGATGTAAACTCCTTTCTCCAGCTTTGAGATCATTGCGTGTAGCTCAGTATCACAATTTAGCATAGCATGAAAATGGGAACCATATGATTCACTGTCAAATTTCTTTTCATCCACCCCGCTTGCAAAATATTGCGGATTAATCAAACAGGGGCTTGTTCCATTGAAATAACGTTGGGGTTTGTGAAAAGCAAAAATAGGCGGGTAATTATCTCTTTTTATTACGATTTCTTGAGGAAGCTTGCATAAATAACTGCGATTTCTTTCTGATAATGACTTATATATCCAGGGGCTCGCTTCAAATTGCCCTTTCAACCGCTTATCCAGATCGTAAGAAACATAATGCATAAAAGCTTCATCCTCATTCCCACTTACAACAAAGGCGGGCTCTATCGAACGGATATAGTCCACAACCTCATTAGGATATGCAAGACCAATGCAATAATCCCCCAGAAAAATATAATGATCCACATCATTTTTCATGGCATCCTGTATTACTGCTTCGAGAGCTGGTAAATTTCCATGAACATCAGAAATCAAAGCATATTTGATATGTATCACTCCTTTAAAAAATATTTATCTCTACACAATTTAGATTAATAAATAAGAACCATAGATACTACCAATATAATAAGCCACACTAATAATCCGCCTATAGGAATTAATTTCATAACCATTATAGTGTGAGACTTTATCATTTTTTTACTAAAATCTGTTACAATATAGATACCATCTTTCTTAGCATATAATCTTTTTTCAATAGCCGTGACAGCCCTTTTTCTTTCCTGCATGTATTCAATACCACTTTTAATGGAGATATAAAAAATCATAGATACTAACAATCCCAATAATGAAATAACAGTCAAGGCAACTATATACTGTTTCAAATCAATAAATGATAAAATAAAAGTCAATCCACCGGTCATATAAAGATAATTATTTAACTTGGACCAATTGAGATTATCCTCATGTTGGTATAATTGTATTGCCATCTCATACTGATTGGTTAATATATCATTGTCACAATCCATATTTTGAGGATGTTCCCAATAATAGATTCCTCTTTTCATGCCATCTTCCGCTTGTACTAATCCAATACATTGAAAACCCAGTTCTTTATGAAATTCATCTGATGCTATGTTTTTGGGTTGCATCACAACAGCCGCAAAAATATCAACATTGACTGTATTCATAAGGTATTCATAAAGCATTTTTCCATATCCTTTATTCTGTTCCTTTGCATCGACACAAATTTGCTTAATAAGTATGAAATCATGCTTTGCCATGTTTTTAATTTTCACGTTAACTATAGAATTACTTGGTAATTCCTCCTGATCGTATGTAAAAAGAAACGCCTTAACTGCTCCATTACATTCTAACACATAGAAATATTTGCAAGTATTTATAAATAATACATAATCTTCCTTACTATAATCAGATACTAAAAATCCTTGTTTTTTCACTTTACGAAAAACCTTAAGTCCATTCTCTTCTGCTATTCTACTAATTTGTTCTGCATCTTCACCAACAGCTTTTCGGATTTTACCCTCCATAATTTCCTCCTTTTAATCTTTAAGTACTATTAACCTCACAAATTAACATAAAGCTGATTTTACTGACTGTCTCTGGACTGACCTGTATACTGGCATTAATATACGGAAGAAAAAATCCCAGAGCATATCCTCCTTGCAAAATCATGTATACTCTAGGATCTTCATTTCATATTACTTAGCTTTATTTCTATAATCTATCATATAGTTTGATTATATCTGACACAATACTGGAATACAATACCAGACCTGCAATAAGAAGATTTTTTTGTCTTTTGCCTAACTGCTTGCCCTATTTAAAGACAAAACAGAGGCTGACAAAACATGACGGAATCACGTTTTATCAACCTCCCCTTTTTAGCAAACACCCCACTGCAATGGCGCAGTGGGGTATTTGCTTGCACATATGTAGGCCGACCGTGTCTAACTAAAAAATGACCGAATAAACGAATTTGTATTTCTTATGTCATCTTCATAACTTTGTTGTCCCGTGTACCAAAACTCGGCTAAAAACCGTTTAACCCCCATATCGTAGCTCATGTCAATTAACCTCTTGAAATCCACATGACCTGTGCCATATTTAACCTCGCGATATTTACCGGGCAAGCTTTCTTTCAAATGCAATGCAACTATATGTCCATTACCTAAATATAAGTCACTTGTTTCATTTTCTCCGTACAATTTTGCGGCATTCGTTATGTTTCCCGTGTCCGGATAAACACATAGATACGGAGAATTCATCTTATTCACCCAAAACATTGCTTTTCCTACAGTATTAATGAATTCCGTTTCCATTGTTTCAAACGCTAAAATAACACCATACATGGAGGCAAGCTCAGTACACTTTTTCAAATTATTCTCAAATATCTTTTTTGTTTTATCATTTGAATTTTCATAATAAACGTCGTATCCCGCAATTTGAATGACCCTTATACCTATATCGGACGAAAGACGTATGGCCTTCTCCATGATTTCCATACCTTTATTTTGAATATCCAGATTCTCACTGCCGATGGGGAATTTTCTATGGGCTGATAAGCATATGCTCTCAAAGGATATTCCAAGCTGTAAGTTTTGTCTGCACAACAACGCCCTCTCCTCCGCGTTCATATCCAGCCTTGAAATTTTTTCTGCCGTTTCGTCTATACTTATTTCTACATAATCATATCCACAGCGTTTTGCTAATGCTAATTTTTCTGACAAGGATAAGGTGTCAGGCATCGCTTTTTCATATAATCCAAGTCTATATTCCTTCATCTTCTCCCTCACAGTCCATAAAAGATTGAATACCATCCCAAACAGCATCAAGAGCATTGTTGATATTTTCATATATTTGGAACTTCTTCCTGTAACTCCGGAACAAAGTCTCGTTTGGTATAAATCTCTTGCCCACCCTTGTCATATTTTTTGACGCATCCGTAAAATCTTTATATTCACCTACCGCAACGGCTGCTGTTATCGCACAACCTAAAGTCCCTGTTTCCCCAACGTCTACAACCTCAACCGTTGTTTCAATAATATCGGCAAACATTTGCGACCATACATCTGATTTTGCCGCACCTCCTGCAAGTCTGATACAATCAAATTTTTTATCCCTTGTTGACATCAGTTTATTAAAATGGGTTTTATGGGAAAACACAATTCCTTCAAATATTGCTCTTATCAAATGTTCTCTTTTGTGAAAACTGTTAATTCCAACAAAGCTCGCTTTAGCATTTAAGTGCACATTGGTTCCCATTAAGAAAGGTGTGAAAATAGGACAAAACTGGTTTGGATCTACATTAGCGACCATTTCGTTAAGAATTTCATAGACACTCTCTCCTCTTTCCTTGGATTGTTTTTTTAACTCAGGCAATAAATTTGAAATGAACCATTCATAATTGCCTGCCGATGTTGCACTTGATTCTTCGATCAAGTAATATTCCGGAATGCAAAAAATAGAATTCAGCATCACTTTGCCATCCAAAACAGGTTCCTTGCGAATATATTCATTAATGCTCCAGGTACCTGCTATCATGCATAATTTATTTTCATCAATTACATTTACGGCAATTGCACAAGCATTTACATCAAACATTCCACCTGCGACAGGTGTGCCTTCCTTAAGTCCGGTTAGATTTGCTGCTTCTCTTGTGATACTTCCGCATATCTCATAGGAAGCACATAGTGGCGGTAAGGCTTCAAATAAATCTTCCAACCCCAATAGCTCCATCAATTCGCAGTCATATTTTTTTGTCTTGAGGTTGACTAAATTTGCCCCGGAATAATCCGTGATTTCAGCCATTGCTTTTCCTGTAAGACGAAATCTTATGTAATCCTTACATTCAAATATCCATTGGATATTTTTTGTTTTTTCAGCCTCATGGTCCTTCATCCATGCCAATATAGATACCGCCTGACAGGGCAAAATATTCTGGAAGGTTTTCAAAAAAACGTTTTTTTGAACTCCGTTTTTTTCCCATTCCTGCACATATCTCCATGCCCTGTTATCAGAGGATATAATACCATTTCTTACGGGTTTATTATCTTTTCCCCAAAGATATAGGCCTTTTCCATGCCCGCAAACAGCAACTCCTGCAATTTGATCCACATCAACTTTTGTCTTTTCAATGACATTTTTTATTACGGAACAGTTTGTTCTCCACATTTCCTCCATGTCCCGTTCTGCAAAATCAGGATATGGAGTGAGCACCTTTGTATCCATTGAAGCGACCCCCAGCTCATTGCCAAGGCTATCGTATAGAGCTGCTTTTGTCGTTGTTCCACCATTATCTAATCCCAAGAAATATTTCATTAAGCCACCTCCGTTTTTATTAATAATTAATTTTAAAGTTTAAGTGCATGCCCAATCAGGACACGCACTTAAGCGAAAACCATATAAATACTAAATAACAGCAACCGCTGATTTAGGCGGTATAACCAAGCTTGACGTAAATTCTGTTAATTTATCATCATCAACAGCCCGGAATTTGGTTAGTTTCTGACCGTTATCCAAAACAGGAATAACAGAAATCGGTTTATCCTCATCGTAATTACAAATAATCATGCCATACTTCCCGTTTGTCCCCCGGAACACCGAATAGGAATCAAGATCAGACCCGTCTATCAGGTTTACCTTACCATTTAGCTTATCGGTAAATTCACCGTCCCAGAAATACTCACGCAAATCGG
The DNA here is from genome assembly GCA_029974875.1 of Mobilitalea sp. The sequence continues at coordinate 7,191 of JARKQP010000229.1, read as the reverse complement.
TCCTCAGTTTATCCATCTTCCGGCCATAGCTGACGGTCTCAGGATAATCGGAAAGCATCCCCTTAAAGTTATATGGCTCATAGCTGATTATATATTTATTTAATAAACATTGATTTATCATGCCCCTGTCATTGAACCCGATTACAGCTGACATAATGTTGCAGTCAGGCCGCATAAATCTTGAGGTTGGTTTGTGAGCCCTGCCCCAGGTTCTTGTATAGGATAAATCATAATAGTTATGTTGGAAGTCATATACGGCTTCACCGGCAATCATAAATTCTTTTCCGTTAAGGATTTTTCGAAAGCCCTTTATCAAGTCTTCGTCCCAGCTGTATGACGGTGCACCGTATCTATGGCCATGTGTGGTATCAAAGCAGCACAATGTAGGCGAATGGTGCAGGCATTCATCATATAAAATTCCGTCTGCACCTAAATCGACGCATTTTTGGAATTCCCTGTTGCATATATCAATATAATCTTTGCTGCCGAAACACATGGGGATAAGTCTTCTTGTATTTACATTGGTCATCTGCGACAAGGTCATATACTGATACCCTTTATATACATAATAATTTTGATATGGGTCTTTTACTGCCAGCTTTTCATAAACTTCTTTAAAATCATCGTTGGATTGGTCCGCCCAGTTAAACTTTGCAAATAAAATGACCTTTATCCCCATATCCTGTACTTCTTTGATCGCCTGCTTTAATTCCTCGAAGGTGCCTAATCTTGGGTCGGGAGTATGTGTTGGGTTGCCCCTGTCCTGTCCGCCCGCATTCCAGCCAACGAGCTGGATTGCCTTAACGCCGTATTTCCTGCATTCTGCCCCAACCTTAGGAAAGTCCTTAAATTGCAGTCTTAGTTCATCTTCCGGTGAATTGATTTGGATCTGCAGCCAGGAATGAGGCTCTCTCGCCCAGACAGGTACTGTCTCCGGATATTTGTTCCATGCTTTACTTACCTTGGTATAGCTGGAGGCGCCTACATTCCAATTCCCCTTATATGCTTCCATTGAGAAAGGCAATAAATCAAACTCTGTGTTCTGCGCAATAAAGGGTAAATGACCGACAGCGAATCTTATGTAAGTATCCTTGTCTCCGACTTTATCCTCTTTGAAAACGCGGAAATCATTGGAATTACTCCACCCCGGCAAATACTCTGCGTGCCATGTAACTGTTTCCATTCTTCTTTCAAATACACCCAAATATAAGCCGTTTCCATTATTGTCGGAAATTAATCCAAAGGGATACATGGGTGGATTCACATTATCCTCAACGCATAAAGTCGGGTAGTCCACACTATGCGTGCCGCCTTGGTTAGGAAATGTGGGATACATTTCGTATTCCTTCATTGCAGAATAACCGCCATGTTGAAAACTAAATTTCTCACTGCCTGTAGGGCGATATAAATCTCCGATATAAGGATAGTATACATTTTCAACAATACAGTCATCGTTATTCTTGATATTCATTCTAAAAACTGCCTGGCCGTTTTCGATTGCACATACAGTTTTCACTGTTATATTGTGTTCGCCGCCAAACTGCGATGTAATTTTATCCCAAACAAAGCTGATCGAATTATCATTACATTCGTATTTTGGCTTCACTCTTTGCTCATGTCCCCAGGCGTTATTATTTCTTCTTCCGTCAAGAGGAAGCATGATACGCCATGATAGTGCTAATTGCGGCCGTTTGATCACATCCCAATTTGATACTTTGGAATGAATATTTACTAGGGAACCATTATCGGCATTAAAATCAATCTTTAAATTTTCTGTTTCTAGGCTTACAATTTTCATTTTAACATCCATGCTTTTCAACCTGTCCCTTTCCTTTATTCCACTACCCCTAACTTTAATATGATGTTTGTATATTTCTCTCTTTCGCCTGTTGCAACGATGGCAAAAGCCTTTTTAGAGCGCTCATAGAAGGCCTCTCTATCAATAAAGCTGAAGCCATTAAAAAAGTTTTCCGGATCATTGTCTTCAATGATTTCCTTATATGTACCCCAAACCTTAGGTTCTTCTCCGTTACCGGGAACGACGGACATTAGAATAACATTTTCGTCCACAAAATTATCAAGGGGAAAAAACGGCAGGATAGACTTTAAAAGCTCTGTTACTCTGTCACCGTCCGCTCTTATCACTCGCTGGCCTAATGATTCAGCAGGAAAATTAGCATCGGCAAATACGATTTCATCACCATGACCCATCTGCATCAATGCAAACATCAAATCAGGTGAAATATTCCTAGGTATATTTTTCAGCATGTTTTCCTCCTTACATGGGTACGTCCTTGTTATTCGGGCCAAAATGTTTCAATATAACAAGCGGCTCAAAATCAGAATAGTTCTCAATTAGGACACCTTTTTTTGCCGCTGGTTCACCGACAAAATATTCATCAGAGCTTAATTGGCCAAATCTTAGCATTCCTGCGGCTTCAGCATTATAACAGCCGAATTTGCCATGTCCCTGGACAATAATACAGCCATAAGCAGCGCAATCACTGATTACTGCCGATTTACCGGGTTTAATAGTCAACTCTTTGGCCGCAATATAATCATTCTTATATACAACCCATTTGTCCGTATAGTCCTCATTATCGGTTACTATAATAGGTGCCCTGAAGTAATGCTCCCTGTAATTGGGATCGATATTTTTCTCCCAATCCATGAGGCTTATTACATAGTCCAGATCATCCCACTTATCTTCCGGGCAATTTTCAACAAGCATGCTGTAGGGATAAACTTCACCGCTTGTTATATTTTCATATACGGAGTTCACGTCAGAATTCCACTGCGGCTCATAGGTTAAATAAGAGCCCGGGGCGTGGACAACTCCCGGTGGTGTATACCATCCTGTGCCAAGCTGAATTCTGTATGCCCTGGATAATTCTGTGATTCTTCCGTCGGCCGTTTTATATTTTGCAAGTCTTTCCTTTACATCTTCCTTGGTGACCTCAGGACTAAATCCAAAGTATGTATGCGGGAAAGTCCCCTCTACATTATTATATTGGGGCGGATAATAGTAAGCCTCCGGTTTTCCCAGCCTGCCGACTCTGTCCGCATCCTCGAAGCGCAAATGCAAATGATGGAATAGCGGCGCATCATAATCAAAGAATTTTGAATACATGGGCCAGGTACCATATTGATCCATAAGCTCTTTGCCTATGATTTCTTCGCCCAATTCAGCAACTGCATCCTTTAATGTAAATTTGTCATTCACATCCTTTGAATAGGAAACATAGCTAAGACCTTCGTCCTCCGCTGCTAGTTCACCGTTCATACAGCGGATAACACTTGAAAACCAACGCTCTTTGATCGCACCTCTTGCTGTACCCAGCGCATAATAATCATCCGGATGCAGTCTTAATCTTTTTCCCGGACTTGAAAACCTGCGGGGTACAAAGACCGGGATAAGCCTGAATATTCCTTGATTTTCCTTAAATACTTCTCTGATTATTTCTTTATTGTCCATAATTTTTCCCTACTTTCTGTCAACCTTTTATTGAGCCTGATGTGAGTCCGCTTATAAATTGTTTTTGAAAAATTATATACACGATAACAATTGGGAAGGTGACCATCGCAATTGCGGCAAAAAGCCTGTTGTAATCTACTAATCCCCATTGCCCCATAAAATTCTTCAATGCCAGGGTGATGGTCCTCATCTCAGCGGACCGCAGATAGATTAACGGTGTAAAATAATCATTCCAAATTGTCATACTCTGGAAGATAATAACGGTTGCTAAGCCAGGCTTTGAAAGAGGCAGTAAAATTTTTGTTATTATCTGTATTTTGTTACAGCCGTCAATGGCAGCTGCTTTATCTATTTCCATGGGTATTGTTCTCAAAAAGGATGATAATAAAAATACCGAGAACGGGATACCGCCCGCCACATAAAGCAAAATGACTCCTTGATAGGTATTTACCATCTTCATTGACGATATGAGCCTAAACTGAGGTATCATAACCACTTGGGCAAGTGGTACCATAATCATTGATACAAAAAGGGCAAATATTATTTCGCTCCCTTTAAATTCAATTCTTGCTATTGCGTATGCGGCCAAATATGACACAATTAAAATAAAGAATACACTGATAATAGTTATGATTACACTATTTAAAACTGACTGACCTATATTCCCCCGCCGCCATGCGGTGGCGAAATTGCTGAATTGCCACTCACCGCTTAATGGCAGGAGCCTAGCCATATTTACACGCACGTCTTTATCGGATTTCACCGCGTTTCCTAAAATCCAAAGGAGAGGAATAATAATCACGGAAGACAAAACAACTAAAATAAGGTAGTCAATTATTTTTACTATCGATTTTCTGATTTTCATAATCCTCCTTAAATGAATTAAAATATTTAAGTGTCTAAGGGAGGAGGATTTAGCCTCCTAACAGATTCTCCTCTGACCTGCGCATCAATCTTAAAATAACAAGCGTAACTATAAGCATAAGAATGAATACAAAAATCGATATGGCTGTCGCATAGCCAAACATATTGGTAGAGCCAAAAGACGTATCATAGATATATTTTGCGATTACTTCCGTTTTTCCGTATGGGCCGCCCTTTGTCATCACCATAATTACATCAAAAACATTGAATGCACCAACAAGGCAAAAGGTTAAGTTGATGTAAAATACATTTTTAATCTGAGGAATGGTAATTCGCATCATTGTCTGGAAGCTATTAGCACCATCAATGGAAGCCGCTTCATACAGATCACTTGATATGGTTTGAAGTCCGGCAAGGAACAAAACCACATGATACCCCATCCATTTCCATACATCCACTATCATTACCGATATCAACGCATATTTGGGATCACCGAGCCATGCAATTGGATTTTGAGGATCCATAAACCCTATTGACTTTAAAAGATTATTGAGCATTCCCTGTGTAGGATTAAAAATCCAGGTCCATACTGCTCCTATCGCAACAAATGATATAACAACCGGTGTAAAGAAAATGGTTCTGAATGCCGTTATACCCTTCATTTTTTTATTCAATATCACAGCAATTAAAAATCCAAAAATCAATTTCACCGAAACTGTTCCGATGGCATAAAGTGCATTATGGGATAAAGCCCCAAAAATCTTTGCGTCCTTAAAAATCGCAAGATAATTCTGAATTCCTATAAATTGAGGTTGATTGAATCCGTCCCACTCGCAAAATGACATGTAGGCACCGTAAAAGAAGGGGTAGATAGTAAATACGGCATACAGGCACAAAGCGGGCAGAGAAAATAAATATCCAACTAATGTATCTCTTTTTCGTTTAGACTTTAGCAATGTTTCACCCCCATTCATTTTGTTATGGGAGTGGAAGCGGTGGCTGGCACCGCTTCCACTCTCAAATAAATCACTGGTCTATTTGCTTAACAGCATTGTAATCATAGCCGCCTGCAAGGAGTTTATCCATAACCTCCTGCATTTGTTGTCCTGCTTGTTCAGAAGTGATTTGTAACCCTGTAAGCTCCTGCAAAGTATCCTGCAGGGCAGTCGTAATTTCTGGCGGATAAATCCAGTCAAGATGGGTAACTGTCATTGTTTGCAGCATTTCCTTCTGTTTTTTTGTCAGCTCATCCGTACCATCTGCCAGAGGAACATTTTTGTTACAGCTTACTCTTGAATAATCTCTTAAATCTACGCTTTCACTTTCTCTGAAAGAGAGAATTGTTTCATCGTTTGTCATATAATCGATGAACTGCTCGGCTGCTGATTGTCTCGCCGGATCGATTTTTGAATAAATTGTATAAGCGCCATCGGAAGCATTCCCTGTCTGCAATGATTTTACCCCGTCTTTTACAAGCGGAAACGGAATAAGATCCAGATTTTCCATACCTGCTTCCAGAAAACCTGTAATTTCCCATGTTCCGCCGTAAAAAGCTGCCGCCTGGCCATTAATAAACACAGCCTTGCCGCCGTCGCTGTCTGTTCCGTTAAATCCAGGCTGGAAGCAATTCTCCTTCGCCAGTGTTTCAAGTACCATAAACGCATCGATTGAATCTTGATCCGTGAATTTAGCCTTACCAGTAAGCACTTCTTCTGTCCGTTCCAATGGCTTATTGCCTGATGTCTGTGCAAATGCAGAGAAATACCACATTGGCCACATATATTTACTGCCACCGCCAAAAGCGAAGAAAGACAAACCATCTGCTTTCATTTTAGCGTTAATATCAATAATGTCCTGTAAGGTCTTTGGTTCTGCAGCACCATACTGGGCAAGAACATCTTTATTTATGTATATACCTGAGGTATTACCGCCCTTAGCGCCTAAACCATATAATTTATCATTATAGGTATACTGTTTGATCGCTGCATCGTCCAGCCTTTGCACGGCGGGTAATTTTCCAAGGTCTTGTATAAGGCCGTTTTTAGCAAATGCCCGCACATCCTGTCCGTTCAGCAGCATTACGTCTATTGGACTGCCACCGTTTGATGCAACCATAAAAGCTTGTACAAAATCGGCGGAATCGTAAGAATGAACGTTAACTTTAATCCCTGTTTTCTCTGTAAAGCCCTTTGCTGCTTCAATACAACCTTCTTCTTTTAAAATAGCAGAATAAAGATCAATTTCTGTAGCAACTTCCGGTGTGTTATCCTTCCCTCCCGAGTTATCTGATTTGTTATCAACCGGTGTATTTGGTGTATCACTGGACGTACGGCATGCGGTTAAGCTTAGTAATATTGTTGCGATTAATAAAAAGGACAAGATTTTTTTCATTTTATTTTCCTCCAATATTAAATTTTTAGATCAATAGAGTTCATACGGTATTGCCAAAAAATACAAAAAAACGTTTTTTTAAAGCCTAAAAATATCACCACCCTTCTAAATCCCAATTTTCAACCCTAATACCGCTGGTCGATTCTCTCACTAGCAAATGTGCCGACAGTTCCAAAGACCCTCCTTCCTTTTCATCGCTATCATTCGCATCATCAGCCATCATCTTGCATAAGGCCTCAGTAACTTCCCAACCCATCCTGTACTTAGGTACATTGATCGTTGTTAATGCCGGTCTGACAATGGACGAAACGAAAGTATTATCAAAACCAACAATCTTCACTTGCTCCGGTATTTTGTATCTGTTTTCTCTGAGTGCTTTTATCGCACCTATAGCCATTTGGTCATTATCAGCAAAGATTCCATCGAATTCGATTCCTCCGCCGATTATTTTCTTTATCTCC
>JARKQP010000199.1 GCA_029974875.1 Mobilitalea sp. | reverse complement strand
TGCCAGCCTCTCCCCGATCTCATTCAGCTTTTCCGCATTTTTATGGGGACTGATGGACAGGGTGGTCGTATAATAATCAAAATCCATAGAAGCCGCCAAGCCGGCCGCCTCCTTAAGCCTCAGCTCATAGCATACAAAGCAGCGGCTTCCTCCCTCCGGCTCATGCTCCAGCCCCTTTATCTGCCCATAATAAGTTTCCGGGCGGTATTCTCCCTGAAGGAAATGGACCTCGGACTGTAACGGCATAGCCTTAATCAGGGCTTTTTGTTCCTCTACCCTTCTAATATATTCCTCCTCCGGATGAATATTCGGATTGTAAAAGAATATGGTTATGTCAAAATATACGGACAGGTACTGAAGTACATAGCTGCTGCAGGGTGCACAGCAGCTATGCAGCAGCAGTGTCGGCCGTCTTTGTTCCTTTACTAAGGTATCTATTAAATTGTCTAATTCCTTCTGATAATTCATTCTTACTCCCCAGAAATCAGACCTAATTTCCTTAATTCATTTTCAAATTTCTCCTGGTCAATGGGCTTTCCGGCATAGGCAGTGCATCCAAGCTCAAATGCCTTTGTGACATTCTTTCCTTCGCTTAAGGCAGTCGTCATAATTATTTTAACCGCACTGGACTCAGGTATCTTTCTTTGCTTTTCTATTTCACGGATCACCTTTAATGCATGGTAGCCATCTACTACCGGCATCATAATATCTAAGCAGATTAAATCGTAGCCCTCTCCTGCTTCCAATGCCATGGAAAAGGCTTCAATTGCCTCTTCCCCGTCTACCGTCACATCACATTCACCATACTTTGATAAAAACCTCAGCATAAATTTTCTACTGGCGAAATCATCCTCAGCAATTAAAATCCTCATTTGTCCATGCCCTCCGTACCAGATTAATTATAACTATATTATAGTAAGCAAGATACAGCTTCCTATAATCGGTGCGCTCCTTGGGGCGCACTTTGCACGGCGCAAATACAGCGCCTTTTATGAGAAGTTAAAAGACAACTTCCCATAACTTATATTATAGGAGCGAAACCCATGTTCCTATAACTTATATCATAAACCAATTTCAGATCAATGAATAGGGTAGTTATCCATGAACTGCCGTAGAAACGCAAACAACCGTCCCATTTCCTCATCAGTCCCTATTGTGATCCGCAGGAAATTATCGACCCGCGGCAGGTTAAAATAGCGCACATAGATATTACCGCTCCGCAATGCTTCAAATATCTCCTTTGCAGGAATTGATTTATGGGTAGCAAAGAGGAAGTTCGCGCCGGACTGCAAAAAGGTAAAGCCCAATTCCCGCAGGGTATCCTCTGCCCTTTCTCTGGTCCGGATTATCTTATCCCTGCAGGCCTCAAAATACCGGACATCCCTTACTGCCTCCACTCCTGCCAATATTGCAGTTTGGTTCATCGTATAGGAGTTAAAGGAGTATTTAACATCATTTAACGCCTTAATCAGCACCGGGTTGCCCATCGCATACCCGATCCTCATACCGGCCATGGAACGGGATTTAGAAAAGGTCTGGACCACCAGCAGATTCTCATATTTTGAAACCAGCGAGGCCGCAGAGCTTCCCCCAAAGTCCACATAGGCCTCGTCAATAATCACGATGGAGTCCCGGTTATGCCGGATAATCTCCTCAATCACTGACAGCTCCTCATAAATTGAGGTCGGTGCGTTCGGGTTAGCAATGACAATGCCCCCATTCTCTTTATAATAATCCTCTTTTACAATCCTAAAATTATCATCCAGGGGCTGGGTCTCATAAGGGATCCGGTACAGATCGCACCAGACCGGATAAAAGGAATAGGTAATGTCCGGGAACAGCAGCTCCTTCTCCGAATTAAAGAAGGTTAAAAACGCCATCGCCAGGACATCATCCGAGCCCACTCCTACAAATACCTGGTCATGGTCCAAGCCATAGTGTCCGGCTAATTCCTCCACTAATAGTCTTACGGTAGGATCCGGGTATAGCCGCAGCGTGTCCGCATCAAATTCCCGGAGCACCCTTTCTACCCCCGGCGCCGGTGGATATGGATTTTCATTCGTATTGAGCTTTATCATACCCTCTTTATTCGGCTGCTCGCCGGGTACATAGGGTACTACCTTTCGGATATTTCTTTCCCATTGCTTCATGCTATTTATACTCCTCTGCCAGCTCCTTAAATTTTGGAAGCGATCTTTCAATCATGGCGTAATCCACACAGTATGCGATTCTGCAATAGCCCGGGCACCCAAAGGAGGAGCCTGGCACGATTAACAGGTTATATTTTTTAGCCCTTTCGGCAAATGCCCTCTCGTCCTCTTCTAAAGCCTTTACAAAGAGATAAAAGGCTCCCTGTGGCTTTACACATTCATAGCCATAGGCTGCCAGGGTATTGTACAGCAGCTCGCGGTTACGGTTATAGCTCTCAAGCTGGACCTTGGAATCCAGGCACCTGGCCACTGCCCTTTGGATCAGGGAAGGGGCATTCACATAGCCCAGGATCCGGTTTGCCACATTAGCTGCCTGGACCACATCCTCAAAATCATCTACCTCCTCCGGAATAACCAGGTACCCTATTCTTTCTCCCGGCAGGGAAAGTGATTTACTAAAGGAGTAACCGACAATCGTATTGCTGTAGTATTTCGTAAGGTATGGAACCTCTACCCCGTCATAAGCCAGCTCACGGTAAGGCTCATCGGAAATCAAATAGATGGAGGTTTTAAGCTCCTTTTGCTTCCTAATTAAAATAGCTGCCAAAGCCTCCACCGTCTGCCCGGAATATACAACACCCGTGGGGTTATTCGGCGTGTTGACGATCACGGCCTTTGTTTTTGCCGTAATTTTATGTTCAAGCTCTAAAAGATTTGGTTGGAAGCTGGAGG
>JARKQP010000195.1 GCA_029974875.1 Mobilitalea sp. | reverse complement strand
AACATGAGCAGATATTTTATCAACAGTATCCTTCAGGCCGGAGCGACAGTAATTATTCTGGCAGCTGTCGCAACAATGGCGGCCTATGTGCTGTCGAGGTTTGATTTTAAGGGAAATAAATTTTTACTGCTGTTTTTTACGATAGGGATGATGATACCGATGCATACGGTGCTGGTGCCGATCTCCTATCTGATCGGGGCAATGAATTTGAAAAACAATATTGGGGCTCTGGTGCTGATCTATGTGGCATTTAGCCTTCCCTTCAGCGTCCTGGTTATGACTAATTTTATGAAAGGGATCAACCAGTCCTTAGAGGAGGCTGCCGTAATTGACGGGGCAACCTATTTCCAGATTTACCGGAAGGTTATGCTTCCCTTATCCGTTCCGGCAATATCAACCATATCGATCTTTAACTTTTTGTCAGCCTGGAATAATATCCTGTTCCCGCTGCTATTCATCAATAATAAGAATTTAAAGCCTATTTCCTTAGGGCTGCTGAATTTTAACGGGGAGAGGGGAAGTGACTACGGTCCCTTGATGGCGGCAATTGTAATCACCGTATGCTTACCCCTGGTGCTCTATCTGTTGTTCCAAGAAAAGGTAGAAGGGGGACTTACCGCAGGTGCGGTTAAGGGTTAGGCGCGGTTCGGGTGTAAAAAGTAAAGAATTGAGATGGAATAAGCGTAGAGATAATTATCTGGACTTGCCGAGAAGTTTGCTTCCGTACCGCTGCAGCGGCTGTCAAGTGTGGCAATTATATGCTTCGGGTCTGTGCTATATGGCTGTCAAGTGTGGCAATCATAAGCTTCGGGTCTGTGCTATATGAATATACACGTATATCCGCCGCTATGGTATAAGGAAGGCAATTATAAATTACGGTATAAAGAAGGCAAATTATAAATACAAAGCGCAAAAGTGGCGCAGAAGTGAGGAATAATGGATGAGATGAGATTTCGCCAGGTGCACCTGGATTTTCATACCAGTGAATACATTCCTGAGGTGGGGAAGGATTTTAATGGGGAGGAATTTGCTGAAAGGCTTGGGAGGGCAGGGGTAGATTCCATTACCTGCTTTGCCAGGTGCCACCATGGGTGGCTGTATTATCCCTCGGAAAAATATAGGGACTTGATCCATCCGCAGCTGGTGGAACGGAATTTGCTTCTGGAGCAGATCAAAGCCTGCCATGCGAGGGGAATCAAGGTGCCGGTCTATACTACGGTGCAATGGGACGGGCGCGTCATGAGGGAGCATCCCGAGTGGCTTGCGGTTGACGCACAGGGAAAATATATCAATACACAGAATGTGCCGGAGCCCCATTTTTATCATACGATCTGCTTAAACAGCGGATACCGGGAATACTTTAGGGACCTGCTCCAGGATCTTATGGAGGTGGTTGGGACCGGGAACCTGGACGGGCTGTTTATGGACATTCTGTTTCAGGTGGATTGTAATTGCGGACACTGCAAAGCGAAGATGGAGGAGCTCTCCATGGACAGCAGCAGTATGGCGGAGAGGATGCGTTATTCCCGGCACATGCTGGAGGAATTTAAGGCTGAGATTACTGCCTTCATCAGGGAAAGGGCGCCGGAAACCAGCATCTTTTATAACAGCTCCCACGTAGGCCCTGCCTCCAGGGACAGCTTTAAGGATTACAGCCATCTGGAGCTGGAGTCCTTGCCGAGCGGCGGATGGGGCTATGACCATTTTCCGGCGACCAGCAGGTATGCGAGAACCTTGGGAAAAGCAATGATTGGTATGACGGGTAAGTTCCACACCTACTGGGGGGATTTCCATTCCCTGAAAAACCAGGCGGCCCTTGAATTTGAATGCTTTCATATGCTGGCGGTGGGAGCCGGCTGCTCCATCGGGGACCAGCTCCATCCAAGGGGCAGGTTATCCGAGGCTACCTATGACCTGATCGGAAGGGTATATGGGAGCGTGAAGGAAAAGGAGCCCTATTGCAGGGGAGCAGAGGCGGTGAGCGAGATTGCGGTGCTGACACCGGAGGAGTTCTATCCGGAGGTGGAATATAATCTGGGGATTTCGCCCTCTTTAATCGGAACCGTGCGTATTCTGCAGGAATTAGCCTACCAGTTTGATATTGTTGACAGCAGGACGCCGCTGGAGGACTATAAGCTTGTGATATTGCCTGACTGCATTTATTACAACGAAGGCTTGGAAAAAGTCATCAAGGATTATATCAGGAAGGGCGGTAAGGTAATTGGCTCCTATGATTCCTGCCTGGATAAGGAGAAGAGGGATAATATCTATGGTATCCGCTACCTTGGGGAATCAGAGTATTACAGGGAATTTGTGATGCCAAATGACACCATTGGCAGGGAGCTGCCAAAGGAAGAGCTTGTCATGTATTTGAGGGGCTATGATGTGGAGGCGGAATCGGAGGATTCCAGGGTGCTGATGTACAAGGTAAAGCCCTATTTCGACCGCATTGGTAAGACCTTCTGCTCCCACCAGCATGCGCCTTCCTCAGGCCTGACAGGCTATCCTGAGGTGGTGCAAAGGGGAAATGTTATCTATTTTTCCCACCCGGTCTTCCGGCTGTACCGGAAAAATGCCCCAAGGTGGTGTAAGCTGATGGTAAAGGATGCAATAGAAGGGCTGCTGGCGGATAAATTAGTCAGCCATAACGGGTCGTCCACCCTGATAACGGCACTTAATGTCCAACGGGAAGAGCAGAGGGAGATCCTTCATCTGTTGCATTACATAACGGAGAAGCGCTCGGAGGATATCTACACTATTGAGGATACCATACCCCTGTATTTCTTAAAGCTTAAGCTGTATACGGGAGGCAGGTGCCCTGCAAGTGTAAGGCTGGTTCCGGAGGGGGTAGAGCTTGACTTTACAAAAGAGGGTGGCTATATCCTGCTTGAGCTGAGCAGGATGGAAGGTCATTGCATGGTAAGCATCCAATATTAATAAGGATAACTAATATAAAACAATTGAAAAAACAATACGAAATAATAATAAATAAGTATCGAAATAATTGACAACAATAATAAGCTGTGATAAAATAAAATCACTTGATAGGAAAAGCATTTAAAAGAGTATGCAATGTAGCATAAACAAAAATTAGTTTGTTGTTACCGGCGGAAATTCTAAATGCTTTTTTTTAAAAATAAGTGAAAAAAGGAGAGGAATTATGAAAAATTACAAGAAAATCACAGCAGTAGGGTTAGCAGTAGTGATGTCTTTATCCCTGGCGGCCTGCGGTAAAAGTGCCGGGGATACGACGACTCAGTCATCGGGAACCACAGATAATACTGTAACCCAGGGTGCGGCCGGGACAGCCTCTGAAAATGAGCTTGTAACTGCAACCAATGATACCAAGTCCGCCGACAATGATTTGGTAATCGCCATCGAGGGCAGCGTCAGCGGCCTGGATCCCCATAACGTCTCCGACACCAATGCGATTTCCGCAACAAGAGGGATGTATGAAACCCTGGTTACCTTCGACGAAAAACAGGAATTAACCGGCTTGCTGGCTGAGTCCTGGGATGTTTCCGAGGATTCCCTTACCTATACCTTCTATCTGCGGCAGGGTGTAAAGTTCCATGACGGAACAGATTTTAATGCGGCAGCAGTTGTGGCCAATTATGACCGGGTCTTAAACAAGGATAACGGCTTGTCCAGAAGAAGATCCTTCGTGGTGACGGGATCGGACGGAACAGAGACACCCCGTGTTAAAAGCATCGAGACCCCTGATGATTATACTGTAATATTTACTCTTGCAAAGCCTTACAGCGTATTCATCAACAAGATGACCCAGTTTAACATCATCAGCCCTGCAGCCATTGAAAAATACGGTAAGGATCTCTTAAATAACCCTTGCGGCACCGGTCCTTTCCTCTTCAAGGAATGGATGGAAGGCGACCATACAACTATGGTGAAGAACGACAATTACTGGGGCACTGCGCCGAGTGTTGCTTCTGTAACCATCAAGGAGGTTCCCGAGGCAGGCTCCCGTACGGCAATGCTTCAGACCGGTGAAGCGGATTTCGTATATCCGATGCCTTCCGACCAGATTGCGGCAATACAGGGAAACGGAGATATTAATGTAAAAAGCGATACCTCCAATATTATGAGATATGTAACCTTAAATATGGATCTGAAGGAGCTCAGTGATGTAAAGGTGCGCCAGGCCATGAACTATGCTATCGATAAGAATGCTTACATACAATTGATGTATTCCGGCTATGGTCTCCCGGCAACCTCCGTCATTCCTTCCTGTATTAACTACTACAAGGAACAGACACCTTATACCTATGACTTGGATAAAGCTAAAGCATTACTGAAGGAAGCAGGCTATGAGAACGGCTTCTCCCTGACCCTATGGGGTGATAATACCACCCAGGAAATCAAGGGTATGACCTTTGTAAAGCAGCAGCTGGAGCAGATTGGAATCAAGGTAGATGTACAGGCTATGGAACCGGCTACCGTATCCGATAAGATTTATGTTGACAAGGATGAAGCGGAAATTAATATGTGGTATGTGAACTGGTCTGCCTCTGACCGCAGTACGGACAGCTCTGTAAGGGCACTGTTATATAGTGACATGTGTCCTCCAACCAGTGCAAATACAGCTTATTACAACAGTCCGGAATTTGACAGCCTCCTGGATCAGGGACTTGCAGCTGCCGAACCTGCCCAGCTTACGGATATCTACGCTAAGATGCAGGAAACCGCATGGAATGATGCGCCCTGGCTATTCCTTGGAAATGATAAGATTATCTATGCGACAAAGAGTTATTTATCAAATGTAAGCGTATTGCCTGACGGAGCTTTAAATTATAACAATGCAGTATTAGCACAGTAATATTTACAGTAAGAAGGGTATGTCTGACAGGCATATCTTCGGACAGGAAAGTCCGGTACCGGGGCTGTTGCAGGAAACTTAAAGCTTATCTGCACCGGCCCCTTTTCAGTAAAGAGTTATTGTTATGGAGGGATATTTATGGGACGTTATGTGATCAAGAGACTCTTGAGTGCCATTCCGCTTCTTTTTGCCATTTCTTTTTTAGTTTTTATGTTTATCCATTTGATTCCGGGAGACCCTGCCAGGCTTGTTGCCGGCATAGATGCGACAAAGGAAGAAGTGAATACCATCCGGGTCCAGTTAGGCCTGGATAAACCCCTCCTGGTTCAGTATTTGGATTATATGAAGGGACTTTTTACCCTTGATCTGGGTAATTCCGTGAAAAACAATATGACCGTGGCACAGATGATTCTGCCAAGATTCAAGCCCACCATCCTGCTTACCGTTCTTGCGATGCTATGGGCCACCATCCTGGGGATCCTTATTGGCATTATGTCAGCCGTGAAGAGAGGAAAGGCACTGGATTATACCGGAATGGTCATCGCCATCTCCGGAATTTCCATTCCCGGTTTTTGGCTGGGTCTTGTGTTGATCCAAATATTTTCTGTTAAGCTGGGCTGGGTTCCCACGGGAGGCTTAGACAACTGGAAGAGCTATATTCTCCCGGCTATTACAGAGGGCTCAGGCATCATGGCCATTTTGGCCCGGTTTACCCGTTCTTCCATGCTGGAATCCTTAAGGGAGGATTATGTAAGAACAGCCAGGGCAAAGGGGCTGAGGGAATTCCTGGTGATCGGGCGCCATGCCTTTAAAAATTCTTTAATTCAGGTGGTGACCGTTGCAGGACTTCAAATCGGCGGTTTGCTCGCCGGCTCCGTGTTGGTAGAGACGGTATTTTCCATCCCCGGACTTGGAAGGCTCCTGGTGGATTCCATTAATTTCCGGGATTATAAGGTGGTGCAGGCCTTGCTGCTCTTCTTTGCCTTTGAATATATTGTCATAAATTTGATAGTTGACGTACTTTATGGTGTTCTGAATCCGAAAGTACGGTATAATTAGGAGGAGGGGAACAATGGAACAAAGGAATCAGGAAAAGGAATTTGTAGCGGAGGATATTTTACCGAAGCCCCAAAGCAAGGTGAAGCAGTTTTTAAAGAAATTCCTGAAACGGAAAACAGCAGTGGGAGCCTTTGCCTTTATTCTCCTTCTGGCTGTCATAGTCATATTTGCACCCCATGTGGTTCCCTATGATGCCACGGCGGCGGATTACAACAATCTTCTTAAGGCTCCAAGCTCCTCCCATGTGTGGGGGACGGATGAATTTGGCAGGGATGTGTTCAGCCGGCTTATGGTAGGGGCCAGGTTATCCCTGTCCGTAGCCCTGGGGTCCGTGGCCATCGGAACAGCCCTCGGCATTGTGCTGGGGCTATTGGCCGGATTTTACGGAGGCTGGATTGAGGCCCTGGTTATGAGAGGGTCGGATATCCTATTCTCCTTCCCCGATATTCTTTTAGCGATTGCCATCGTTGCGGTTCTGGGGACGGGGGTCATTAATGTGGTCATAGCGGTTGCCGTATTTACGGTACCCTCCTTTGCCAGAATCATGCGCAGTGCCACCCTTACGGTAAAGGAGGCGCTGTATGTAGAAGCAGCCCGCTCCATCGGCTGCACCAATGGGCGGATTCTCTGGGTACATATCTTCCCGGGAACCATCCAGTCTATGATTGTAAATTTCACCATGCGCATCGGAACAGCTATTTTGGCGGCAGCCTCCTTAAGCTTTCTCGGCTTTGGCGCAAATGTGACGGAACCTGACTGGGGAGCCATGCTTTCCCAGGGGCGCAATTACATGAGTACAGCTCCCCATATGGTGCTTTTTCCGGGGATATTGATCTTTTTAACCGTGTTGGCTTTTAACTTGTTAGGTGACGGTCTGCGTGATACGCTGGATCCAAAAATGAAATAGGGGGGAGATCAAAATGTCAGAGAAAATACTTGAAATTAAGAACCTCCGTACCCAGTTCCAGCGTGAAAAATCCATGGTAACGGCAGTGGAGGACGTATCCTTTTCCATTCATAAGGGAGAAATCCTTGGTCTGGTAGGAGAATCCGGCTGTGGCAAATCCGTTACCTCCCTGTCTATTATGGGGCTGCTGATGGATACTCCGGGGAAGATAACCCAGGGAGAAATCCTCCTTGACGGAGTGGATTTAAGAAAGCAGCCGGAGAAGGAAATGAGAAATATCAGGGGAAGGAAAATGGCTATGATTTTCCAGGAGCCCATGAGCTCCTTAAATCCCTGTATGAAGATAGAGGCCCAATTGATAGAGGCCATATTGCTCCACAACCGTATAACCAGGGCCGAGGCCAGGAAAAGGGCTTTTGCCGTATTGCAGTCCGTAGGTATGCCGGACCCGGAGACAACGCTGCGCAGCTATCCGCACCAGCTATCCGGAGGTATGAGCCAGAGGGTGATGATTGCCATGGCTATGTCCTGTGAACCGGAGCTGCTCATTGCCGATGAGCCTACCACGGCTCTTGACGTGACTATCCAGGCTCAGATACTGGAGCTGATGATACAGATTAAGGAAGAAAGAAATACAGGAATTCTGCTGATCACCCACGATTTGGGCGTAGTGGCCCAGATGTGCTCCCGGGTGGTGGTTATGTATGCGGGCCGTGTTGTGGAGGAAGCTCCCGTGGAGGAACTCTTCGCCCGCCCAAAACACCCCTATACCAGGGGGCTCATCGCCTCCGTGCCCATTTTGGGCTCCCGCAAGGCTTCCCTGCCTTCCATACCGGGCAATGTACCGGATTTATCCGTTATGCCGGAGGGCTGTAAATTTGCCCCCAGATGCCGGTATGCGAAAGCTATCTGCCGGGAGAATGAGCCGGTGCTTTTTGATGTACCGGGGGCAGAAAACCATAAATGCCGGTGCTGCCTTATGAATGAGATAGGGGAGGGAGGGGAGTAGCATGAGTGAGCCTTTGGTTTCTGTAAAAGATGCAGTAAAGAATTTTAAAGTGAATAAGGGCATGTTTGCAAAAAAACACTATGTACATGCCGTGAACCACGTGAGCTTTGACATAATGCCCGGTGAGACCTTCTCCCTGGTGGGAGAGTCCGGATGCGGAAAGTCTACAACGGGCAGGCTGATCGATCATCTGCTGGTGCCGGATTCCGGTGAAATCTGGCTGGAGGGCAGGGAAATTTCCAGGCTGCCGGAGAAGGAGATGCGGCCCTTAAGAAAGAATGTACAGATGATTTTCCAGGATCCCTACAGCTCCTTAAATCCCAGAATTAAGGTTCAGGACCTGATTGGAGAGCCTTTGCTGATCCATACAAAGCTAAGTGCCGGGGAGCGCTTGAGGAAGGTTCATGAGCTCCTGGAGATTGTGGGCATGAATGTCCTTCACGGAGAACGTTATCCCCATGAGTTTTCAGGAGGGCAGCGCCAGCGTATCGGTATCGCCAGGGCCTTAAGCGTAAACCCCAAGCTGATAATAGCCGACGAGCCTGTTTCTGACCTGGACGTGTCCATCCAGGCCCAGATATTGAATCTGATGCAGAGCCTGCAACAGGAATATAATCTCACCTATCTTTTTATATCCCATGACCTGAGTGTGGTGGAGCTGATTTCCGACCGGATTGGCGTAATGTATCTTGGGACGATTGTAGAGACCGCCCCCAAGGAGGAATTGTACGAACATCCGGGGCATCCTTATACGAAGGCTTTGCTTTCGGCGGTTCCTATTCCGGACCCTACGGTGGATAAGAAGCGTATCGCCCTTAAGGGGGATCTGCCCAGTCCCATCAATCCTCCTTCCGGCTGTCTGTTCCATACCCGCTGCGCCTATTGTACGCAGAAGTGCCGCCAGGAAATGCCCCAACCGGTCATGGTAAAGGAAGGACATATGGTGAGATGCCATTACCCGGAAGAGGTGTCACGGACATAAGAATAAGAAAAACAGGAGGAGTATTTCATGTATCGGATTGAGCAGAACGCATACGAAGAAAGAATGAGATGGTTCACGGATGCACGCTTTGGCATGTTCATCCATTGGGGGCTATATTCCATCCCGGCCAGGGGGGAATGGGTCAGAAGTGTTGAGATGATTCCAAAAGAAGATTATATGGGGTATTTCCGGGAATTTGACCCAAGGGATTACGACCCGGCAAAATGGGCGAAGGCCGCTAAGGATGCGG
>JARKQP010000192.1 GCA_029974875.1 Mobilitalea sp. | reverse complement strand
ATATCAATTTCTTGAGAAAATATTAAGTGAGAAAATTGGAGCATAATAAGGTTGAATAACAGGAGAAGAGATGATGGAAGAAGAAAGAGTAAATCCTACGGAGGAGAATAAGGAGGACGCATTGGTCCAGGCCGACTTTTCAAAGGAGGTTGGCGTGGAAGAAGAGGTTGAGGAGCAATTACTCAGCATTAATGCTGACCTGGCAAAGAGCATAAGCGATGAAATGGATAATATGACCAAAGAGTCTTCTATGGAAGGGTTTCTGGAAGAAACTACAAAGGAAAAACAGGTACAAGATCCGAAGAAGAAGGTTTGGTGGATGAAAATTCATAGCGGTGTCGTCCTGGCCGTATTGTCGGTCATTGGTATCTTATTCTTTCTGGCATTTACAAAACCGGGCAATAATCTGTTGCTTAGTATGGGGGTTAATCTGGGCGGTACCATTTGGGCTGTTTGGACCGGTGACTTTGATGAGGGCGAGGATGCGGCCGTTGATATTGATTATGTGGAGGACGAGGATCTGAAGGCAGAGGGTGAGGAGGTCAATACTACAACGATCCCCTGGCCTAATACCTCCGGAGTGGGACGCCATGAAGAAGGGGTTTATAATGTACTGGTCCTGGGGGAAGAAGCCATTGGCAGCGGAAGTGCAAGAGGAAGGACGGATGTAATGGTGGTTGCTACCATTAATACCGTTAATAAATCCTTAAAGCTGACCTCACTGATGAGGGATACGCTGGTGAGGATTCCCGGCTTTAAGGATAACAAGCTGAATGTGGCCTATGAGGAGGGTGGTCTTGACCTGCTGTACCAGACCATAGCACTGAATTTTGACCTGAAGCTGGATGGCTGTGTCATGGTTAACTTTGAGAAGTTTGAGGAAATCATTGATGAGATGGGCGGACTTGAGATCACCCTGACATCGGGTGAAGCAAAGTATCTGAATACGACAAACTATATCTCAGACCCGTCAAACAGGCATGTGGTTGCCGGCAAGCAGCTTTTAAACGGGAACCAGGTACTGGGTTATGCCCGTGTACGTAAGAGATCAACAATTACGGGAAATAATAATGATTATGGCAGAACCGACAGACACCGTATTATTTTAAATGCCATCTTTGAAAAATACAAATCGAAAAATAAGGCAGAGCTTGCAAGTCTTATGATGAAATATCTTCCTATGATCACTACCGATATTGACAACAAAGCCTTCCAGGTGCTCCTTAATGCATACATAGAGATGGGAGCCGTGGAGATTGAGCAGAACAGGATCCCGGTTGACGGAACCTTCCAGGACGATGGGAAGGTACGTGGAATGGCAGTACTTATTCCTGACTATGAAGCGAATATTAAAGCACTCCATAGCTTTATTTTCGGCGAGGAAAAGATAGGGGCACAGCTGACCCCGGGAGCAGCTTCGGTTACTCAGAACGGCAGCGTGCAATAGTTAATAAAGAAAAGAACCTAGTATGCTGGCATGCCCATGATTATTCAGCATTGTCAGCCTAAAGATGAACATGCCAGAATACAAGTGCATCTGGAGCATAATAAGGTTCCTGATGCACTTGTGTTCTCTTTTTTGCTTTGATTTGAGGATACAATGAATGTTATGCCTAAGACAAACATATGATTAAATGTTAAAAAGTCTTGAGGTATTTTAGTATGGGACAATTCAGGCAGGATTTGAATAAAAGAAATGCAGCTAATTACCGCAGGCTCCGATCCCAGAATTATACCGGTGCCACCTTGCAGAGGGGATTACCAGGGGGATCACATAGGGAATCCCAGAAGGAATTGCTGAGGCAAGCTCTTTACTTGGTTATCCTATGCGCCGTTGCGGTTATCATAACCGGTTATTCCCTAAAGCTTTTGAATACGCACCTCCTGGTCCAAAAAGTGGTACAGGAGGGGATCAACTATGAGGCCTTCCGGGAAATGAAGTTTGACGAAGAGGCGTTCCGTCTGGTCAAGGCCAGGACGGAGCATCTGCTTA
>JARKQP010000183.1 GCA_029974875.1 Mobilitalea sp. | reverse complement strand
GTTGGGGGTACAAACATAGACCGCATCCAGCTCCAGCTTGATCAGCTCCCGGTAATCAGTAAATATTTCCGCATCCTCAGTGCCATATTTTTTTGCAGCCTCTTTGGCTCTTTCCGGAATAATATCACAAAAGGCTACTACCTCTGCACTGCCTTCTTTTTTTATGGCCGGCAGGTGCTTTCCGTTTGCAATGCCTCCACACCCGACAATCCCTACTCTTAATGGTTTCATAATGTATCTGTCCTTTCACTGATATAATAAAAATTCTGGTACTTGTAATCCTGTATAAATTAATTATAATAGAATGGAAGGGCATAAGCTTGCCGTAACGGATATATTTTATGCCATAATTAGCTATCATCTCACACAGAACCCTTTCGGAAGCTCCCTTGCACTATTTTTTCAGCCGGGTTTCCAAGAGTACCATACGTGAAAGGAGACTCCCCTGATGTCCACGCAACTATATGATTACGAAATATTCCGCGACAGCCAAGCTGTCCCTGCTTTCTGGCATTCTCTGAATAATAACTGTATGCCGCATTTCCATAGTGCACTTGAGCTTATATATGTACAGGACGGCGTTATGGAAGCTACTTTAAACGGGACGCTTTACCGCGTACAAGGGGAAGAGCTCCTGCTGGTGCCAAGCTACACCGTACATAGGTATCTTACTCCCGTAACCTCGGATACCATAGTGATGATCATACCCCTCTCCTATATCCCCGCCTTTCAAAAAATATTTAGCAGAAAGTTCTTTTCCTTATGCCATATTTCCAATAACCCGCTTGTTATGGAGGTGGCCCGCTGTATGAAATGCTGCTGCGAGCTGAACCGGAATACGCCGGAATCCATGGCTATCCGTGGATATATACATGTAATTCTTGCCTTGCTGGCAGAAAACATCCCGCTGGAGGATATACAGCTGAGGGATGATAACTCCTTGATGCGTAATATCCTCAGCTATCTTCATAACAACTATAACCATCCCCTTTCCCTGGACAAGGTTGCCGATGAATTCGGTTACAGCGCCAGCCGGTTTTCCCATATTTTTAATAAGCATATAGGGTGCAGCATCAGTGAATATGTCAACACCTTACGCTGTAAGCAGGTTGCCGGTATGCTCTTAGACGGTGAAGAATCCATTACCCAGGCCGCGATGAGTGCCGGCTTCAACAGTATGCGCACTTTCTACCGTGCCTTTATGCAGGTCTTTGGTGTCAGTCCAAGCAAGTATGTCTCTGTCTTTAAGGAAAACGATGAAATGAGGCATCCTCCTGCAGGGGTGTCTTCGTTGGGATAACAGGTATGGTGCAATTCCAATGGACTAACCAGACACCAAGCTGCCTATAGCCCATTGCCAAACAATCTGGCATTTAGTTCTATATCTGCCCATTCCTTTGTTTACATGAATTACTGTATGATAACAACAGAAAGCGGATTCCGAAGAATCCGCTACCTTTATTCACTATTATTTCGAGAAATGCTCCTATCTATCAATATTACCTATACCCATCGTTCTCTCCATAAAACATTACTGCAAAGCATTATTACTGCCCAAGCAATAGCTTGAGCTTGCATTACTAAGTTTGTGGGAAGTTTGCTGTCTAACTTCAGATTTTTTGCCACGGCATCAGTTAATTAAATGCCACCATACCCTACAGCTGGCATACTTTACGGGGATTTAAAATATTCTTAGGATCGAATGCCTTTTTAATCCCGCACATAATCTCTACCGTAGCAGGATCCATGGACTCGAATAAATAGGACTTCTTTGCAAAGCCGATACCGTGCTCGCCGGATACCTGTCCCTTTAATTCCCTTGCCTTTCCATAGATTTTATCCATGGCCGCCGTCATCCTCTTCTCCCATTCTTCTTCGCTTAAGTCATCCCTTAATACATAGGCATGAAGATTACCGTCACCGGCATGTCCGAAGCTTTTAATACGGATATTTACTTCTTTATATAAGCCGTGGATGTATTCTACCATGTCATTGACACAGCTTCTCGGTACTACGACATCAACTTCGTCCATGTAGGTTGTGGAGCCTTTGATTGCTTCCAGGAATGCTCCTCTTGCCTTCCATATGGACTCCTCTCTTTCCGTCGTATCAGAGATCAGGATATCCAGCGCCCCCTGCTCCAGGCAGATCTTCGCAGCACTTTCATAGGCTCCTTCCACTTCCTCAGTGGAATTGCCGTCAAATTTTAATAACAGATATGCGTCCGCACTGTTATCCGGGAATTTCTTTCCGAGATATTTCTCAGCGTCAATGATTACTTCCCTCTGCATGAACTCAATGGCTGTCGGTGCGGATTTTGATTTAATAATCATAGGCACGGTACGGATGGCTTTTTCCAGGCTTGGAAATGGTATCAATAAGCTGATTGCCTTCTTTGGCAGAGGTATCAGCTTTAAGACCGCTTTTGTTATGATTCCGAGGGTACCTTCCGAACCTACCATCAGATCCTTCATCGCATATCCGGTACTGTTTTTTACAACCTTACCTCCGAATTCAACCACGGTTCCATTCGGTAATACAACCTCCAGTCCACGGACGTAATCTCTGGTGACACCATATTTTACAGCTCTCATTCCGCCTGCATTGGTACTGATATTACCGCCGATCGTAGCTGATTTCTCACCCGGATCCGGAGGATAGAATAAATCCCTTTCCTGCACATAGGCTGACAGCTCCATTAACAACACACCCGGCTCCACAGTAATTGTAAGATTATCCTCATCCAGCTCAAGTACATGGTTCATTAAGGTTGTATCCAGCATGATACCATGCTCCATAGCCACGGAGGAGCCAACAAGGCCGGTTCCTGATCCACGGGGAGTAACCGGAATATTGTTCTCATAGGCATATTTCATAATCAGGGATACCTCTTCGGTAGAGATTACCTTAATCACTACATCCGGAAAACTAACCGTATCACTTAATTCGTCATGACTGTACTCTTCATTGATATCCTCACCGTAGAGAATCCGCTCCGGATCACTTATGATACTTTTTAAATAATCTAAATCCTTTTGACCTAATTTCTTATAGTTCATGGAATTAACCTCCTAACGTCCACGCCTGCGATTTGCTCGCAGGCATAAATTCAACGTATGAAAATTGGCTTTTATTTTCACACTATACACCTTTGCTCAGTTTAATCTTGTTAATTAATTCCGGTACGATTTCATACAAATCGCCTACCAGACCATAATGTGCCACCTTAAAGATAGGTGCATTTTCATCCTTATTAATCGCTATGATCTGCTCGGAATTATTCATACCGGCGGCGAACTGCACAGAGCCGGAAACACCTATGGTTATAATCAGCTTTGGACGGACTGTTCTTCCGCTTAGGCCTACCTGCCTCTTTGCCTCCAGCCAGCCGGCTTCCATGATTGGTCTGGTGCAGGCAATCTGTCCGCCAAGTAAGTCTGCCAGTTCTGTTACCAGGTTCAAATCCTCCTCTTTCCTGATTCCTCTTCCAGCTACTACAAGTACTTCTGAGGCTTCAATGAACTGTTCTTTTTCTTTTGCAATAATGTCAAGCACCTGGATCTTACTTTGAAGCTTATCCGCTGCTATTTCACACTGGATGATTTCACCGGACTTTTCATTATTTCTCTCCGGCGCATCCATTACCTTATAACGGACCGTTGCCATCTGGGGCCTATGGTTCGGGGTGAGGATCTGTGCCATGATATTTCCGCCGAAGGCCGGACGAATCTGAACCAGATCCGTATTCTCATTAATATCCAGTATGGTACAGTCTGCCGTAAGACCTGTCCCCACTCTGGCGGCCAGACGCGGTGCCAGCTGACGCCCTACCGGAGTGGCTCCCATCAAGATAGCGGTAGGCTTGATCCTCTGCACAAAGTCTTCAAATACCGCCGTATAAGGCTCGATCTTAAAGCGGTCCAACTGCTTGTTATCATATGCAAATACCTTATCCACACTGTAGTGGAGTAGTTCCTGGCATTGCTCCGATATTTCGCTTCCCATCATGATGGCATATACCGGATGGTTTATTTTAAGGGCAAGCTCTCTTGCTTTTCCAATCAACTCATAAGTTACCGGATGGATTACTCCGTCAATATGATCCACATAGACTGCGATGCCCTTCCACTGACTCTTGTCTATGGTTTTTACTTCCTCTTCCACGTATTCAACGGCACCCTTCGGTCCTTTTTTCACGCATAACTTACACATCTTGCAGGCTGCATTAATTACAAGCTCACCATTCTTATCCTCCATCGCATTGAAAGGACAGATACTGATCAGCTGATTGATATCTCCAACGAGCGCCTGGTTAACTACTAACTTTGCCATGTTCCTGATCCTCCTTATGCAAATTTCAAATCCTTAAGTTTTTGAAATAGCTGCTCTGTTAATTCCATACCATTTCCGTTCCAAAGCTCCCTGTGGGCATTGACTTCCGGGGGGAAAATCCGTTCCACCTGGGTCGGCGATCCATTTAACCCATAATGCTTTTCATCCTGATCCTCCAGGTCTGCCAAGGTTATTACTGTGATCCCACGGTCCTTTGTCTCTAATTTCTTAACATAGGAAGGAAGTCTCGGCATGAAGATATCCTTATCTACTGCAAGCAGACATGGAAACTGCACTTTCGTAATCTCAAGCTCATGGGTCATATCCATCTCAACGGTAATATCCCCGTCACCTATTTCAAGGATATTGGATACATTGGAAACGGAGGGGATGCTCAGCCATTCTGCCACCTCCGGCCCTACCTGGGCTGTATCACCGTCTGTTGTCTGCTTACCGCAAAGGATTAGATCAAACTCCCCTGCCATCTTAATCCCCTGGGAAATGGTATAGCTGGTTGCCAGCACATCGGCACCGCCGAACTTACGGTCGGAAATCAGTATCCCTTGATCAGCACCCATGGCATAGGCCTCCCGGATAATTCCAGCCGCCTGTCCCGGCCCCATGGTAAGGACATGGATGCTTCCGCCCTTCTGTTCCTTAATTCTGAGTGCTGTTTCCAGCGCATACAGGTCATATGGGTTCATCTTTGATTCCACACCGTTTCTTTTTAATACTCCTGTAACCGGATCCACTTCAACCTTATTGCTGTCCGGAACTTGCTTGATGCATACTAAAATGTTCATATTTACCTCCATTAATCTTATCTATTAACCTAATATACGTGCACCGGTAAATGTTACAATGCCGACAATAATTAGGAATAGTACAAAAAATTTGATGGTACCCTTTAATAACACACTTTCTTTTCCCTGTAAGCTTACGGCTGCTACCGCTACCGCAATACTTTGGGGAGATATCATTTTTGCCATAACAGCTCCTGCCGTATTGGATGCCGTAATCCAGGACTGGTTCAGATTAAGTGCCTGTGAGGTTTCCAATTGAAGCCCTCCGAATAATACGCTGGCAGAGGTTCCGCTTCCTGTTACAAAGGTTCCGATTGATCCCAGTAAAGGTGCAAACAAGGGATAGAAGGAACCGGTTACCGCTACGACCAGTACTGCAATTGATGAAATCATGCCGCTATAGCCCATCAGCTTTGCAGTAGCCATAATTGCTATGATTGTAACGATTGTTTTTGACATTTGTACCACTGTCTTATAGAAGAGCTTAAGCATTTCTGACATCCTGGCACCCTGAAGCTTACCTCCTATCAATGCCGCCAGAATAATCCACAGCCCCGGAGTTGCTAACCAGGAAAAGGTGTATGGCGCAGCATCAGGACCTGTATAGATCTGCACCGGGGTCTTTGCCAGAGACAGCAGCTCATTGAAAGGTGCAATCAATTTTGATGTGGCTAACAGGAATACGAAGATTAAGATGAAAGGACTCCAGGCTATCAAAGCCTCCTTTACGCTAATCCTGTTGGTATTCTTACTAACCTCTTTCTCCTCCAATGCAAACTGAGGATCTACCTCCTTCTTACCGGAGAGCTTAACAGCCCCGATGGTACATAGCATGGAACAAACCGATCCGATTACTACCGGCAGCTCTGCACCGAGGAACTTTGCCACCAGAAACTCCGGAAGCAGGAAGGATATGCCTGAGATCAAGGTAATTAGCCCGATTCCCTTGAAGGCATTTTTCTTCTTTCCTGTCAGATAAACCAATACAAAAGGAGTAAGGATAATCAATATGGAAAGTAAGATTACCGTATCTGTTGATAAGCCGAGAACATTCAACCCGGTTATCTTAGCCAGCGTAGTCGTCGGAATACCGATGGAACCAAAAGCAGTTGGCGTTGCATTTGCAATCAGACATACGATTGCTGCAAATACCGGATCAAAGCCTAATCCCCAGAGCATGCTGGCAGGAATTGCTACTGCGGTTCCAAAGCCTGCCATTCCTTCCATGAAGCCCCCAAAGCCCCAGGCAATAATCAGAACCAATATTCTTTTATCCTTTGTAACACCCGCCAACATTTTTTTGACAATTTCCATTTTCCCTGTTGCCACAGTAATGTTGTAGGTGAAAATAGCTGCTATGATTACAATAATAATTGGCCATAGCGCCAATGCCGCACCCTCGGCAATTGCTGTAAAACTGTTTAAAAGCGGCATTTTCCACACGAAGACCGCAAGTACATATGCGATTGCCAGGGCAATAACACAGGCTTTAAAGCCTGGAACTTTTAATGCCGTAAGAGCAATAATAAGCCATAGAATCGGCATTAACGCCAGTATGAATAATAGTGCCATAATTTTTGTTTCCCCTTTCTGAAACCTTCCTTTTCATTACGCCCAATACATTATGTAACTTTTTTCCATGTGGTACTACCAATTTTTCGTGTAAAAAAATAGGGGTATTGCAAACGGTAAGCTTAGCAACACCTCTTTTTTCTAAGGTTTGTAATTGGTAGTACCACTTTGTAATTCCATTATACTGCCCATAGGTTATTGTGTCAACAAATGTCATTTTTTTAACATTCTTTTTGTATAATATAACTACAGCCCCTGGTTTTTCCCCTTAAAACCCCTTGGTTTCCTTTAGTTTTATGTCTACAATGTCAAAGTGTTTATTAATTGCCGTATATGCCAAATTCTTATCCTTTGTGATTATGCTCTTCAGCATTTCATTATGTGCCTCATTCAAAATCTTTCTGCTGTCCTCCGTACTTAAGATATCCCTTCTTAAGTCGTAAATGAATTGGTCAATCAAATTCGACAGTGCATTCAGAATACCGACAATTAAAGTGTTATTAGAAGCTTTAGCGATACCATAATGAAGCTGCTTATCAAGAATAACATTGATTTCTTCCGCTTCATTCTCCAGCTGTGCCAGTGTTCTCTCCAGCTGTTCTATTTCCGGCTCTGTAATATGGTCAATAGCCAGGAGCAGTGCCTGCATTTCCAAAGCACGCCGCAGCTGGCTGATCTGCTGATAATCAATCTGGTTAAGGTAAAACATCATGGACATGGTTTCTACCAGATTATGTTCAAAATTACCGGACAGATAATTACCTGCACCGTGCTGGCTTACTATGACTCCCATATTATCCAGGGTACGGATTGCTTCCCTGACGGAATTGCGGCTGATTCCCAGAAGATTTGACAGCTCCCTCTCCGCAGGCAGCCTTCCTCCCATCTCAAGCTTCCCCTCCCGTATCTGTTCCTTGATATAATCAATTACCTTCCGGTAAGATTTTTGCTGTACGTTTTTATCTTCTTCCATTTATCCTTCTCCTTGTATCAATATCATATCTTTTATTTTACAGGGAGATACCGGAAATTGCAATTTATAACTTTTTAGGAAAGTAGCATTTTCTATTATTTGTAGCTTTGTAATAATGGGTATCTCTAAGAACCTTCCAGATTATTTTATCTTAACTAATAACTTAAGCTATGATACCGGTGAAAGTTCCAAGCAAATATCTTCAATTCGGTGATTGTTTCTGATTGATTGCAAATGATTGTTTCAGAAAGCTATTCATAATTTAATTGTATATTATGCACTATTTTTTCATGCTATTAATGTACAAAATGCTGATGTTTTCAAAAATCAACAATTACTATTGATTTATTTTGATTGATATCATATAATTAAATCAATCAAAAACGATATTTTAGAAAGATGGGTGATTGAAAATGATCGAATTATCCGGAATTCCTGTTTACAAAGGAATCGAGATTGCTCCTGTGTTTCTTCACCAGGAGGCAGAGCTAGTCATAAACACTACTCCAATTGAAAAACAACAAATTGATGACACACTTAGCAGATTCGAGTTGATTCATAATAAAGCAGTCAGAGAGCTTGAGGCATTAAAGGGTAAAGCAGAAGCAACCGGCCAGAGCGAGGCAGCAGAAATATTTGATGCACATCTAATGATGGTGGATGACCCCATGCTAAACGGCAAGATCAGGGATCTCATAAGGCAAAAGCTCTATTCCTTAGAGCAGGCCATTGATGAGACGAAAAAGGAAATCATGGGAATGTTCCTAAGCATTGAAGACGATTACTTGAAAGCCAGAGCAGCGGATGTCGAAGATGTTGCCAACCGCTTTTTAAAACTAGCACTCGGAATCGAAACCAAAGGCTTTGATGAGATCAACGAGGAGGTTATCCTGGTTGCCAAAGACTTAAAGCCCTCTGAGGCTTCCGGCCTGACGGGCTTCATTAAGGGCATTTTGCTGGAGGAAGGCAGCCAGACAAGTCATGTTGCGATTATGGCCAAGGCAAAAGGAATTCCTACCATCGTAGGCCTAAGCGGAATTCTTGCCCAGGTCCAACCTGGGGATCTGGTAATCCTGGACTCCATCGGCAACAAGGTGCTGGTACAGCCCGGTAAAGAGGAACTGCAGCATTACGGGCAGCAAAGGGACCAGCTACTCTCCAAAAGGCAAAGGCTTGAGGCAATCAAAGGGGAGGAAGCTATCACAAAGGACCAAAGAACCATTAAGCTGTACGGAAATATAGGAACCTCCTCTGAAGCACAATACGTAGCAAACTATGGAGGCCGGGGCGTCGGACTCTTCCGCACTGAATTCCTCTATATGAATGCAAAAAGCTTTCCTACCGAGGAAGAACAATTTCAGGAGTATAAAAAAACTGTAGAGCAGGGGCTGGAGGATGTCATTATCCGAACCCTTGATATCGGCGGAGATAAAAACCTTCCTTATTATGAATTCAAGGAAGAAGAAAATCCCTTCCTGGGATTCCGGGCGCTGCGTTTCACCCTGGCAAATACGGAGATCTTTAAAGCCCAGCTGAGAGCCATACTTCGGGCCTCTGCCTTTGGCAAAGCAAGCATCATGTTCCCAATGGTATCCTCCCTGGAGGAAGTCAGGAAGGCAAAAGAGCTCCTTGAAGTCTGCAAGGAAGAGCTAAAAAAGGAACAGCTTGCCTTTGACCCGGATCTGCGTACCGGTATTATGATCGAGATTCCATCCGCCGTAGTTATTGCGGATCTCTTGATCGGAGAGGTGGACTTCTTCAGCATCGGAACCAATGACCTATGCCAATATACCTTAGCCGTTGACCGGATGAATAAGGATGTTGCCTACCTATACCAACCGCTCCACCCTGCCATATTAAGGCTCATAAAGCAGACCGTCGATGCTGCCCATGCCGTAAATAAGGAAGTGGGTATCTGCGGTGAGATGGCTGGCGAAGCAGTAAATGCCCTTGCCCTCATTGGCTTGGGAATCGATGAGCTCAGCATGAGCCCGGCGGTTATTCCAGAAATTAAGGCCCTCATCCGCCAAACCTCCTACGAAGAGCTTAAGTCCATTGCGGACCGGATATTAAAATGTAAAACAACTGACGATATTAAAACTATTTTGAATCAGGAGGTAGAAAAATATGATCATTAATGAAGCTTTAATTGACCTAAACACAGCCCTGGATACAAAGGAAGCCGTCATCCGCCACTTAGCCAGACTGGCAAAAAAGGAAGGCAGGATCACTGATCTGGAGAAATATGTAGAAGCTGCCCTTCACCGCGAAACAGAGTACAGCACTGCAATGGGCTTTGGTATCGCAATCCCCCACGGTAAGACCTCCGCTGTAACAGAGCCCTTCCTGTGCTTTGCAAAAGTGGACGCCGTTGATTGGAATGCCCTCGACGGCAATCCCGTTGACCTGGTTTTCATGATCGGAGTTCCAGAGGAAGCCGGAACCGCACACCTAAAGATCCTTGCCAGCATTTCCAGAAAGCTCATGAAGCAGGATTTCCGCGACAGCCTCCGCAACGTAGCCTCGAATTCCGAATTAATACAATTATTACAAAACAGCGACTTAGGTATATAAGGAGACACTATGCTAGCAATCGACAGATATGAAAAAATAATGCAATTATTGATGAAGAACAAAACCATCTCGGTAAAAGCCCTTTGCGATATCCTCCAGGTTTCCGAGGCCACAATCCGAAGAGACCTTACCCTGCTGGAAAACGAAAATAAGCTGGAGCGGACCCATGGAGGTGCCAGCATCAATGACAGCATCAAGCTAAATTATGAAGCTACCTTTGACCAGAAGGAGCTAATGGCTTCTGATGAAAAACGCAGAATTGCTGCACGGGCATTTGGAATCCTAAAACCCCATGACAGCCTGGTAATCGATGCCGGAACAACCACCCTGGAGCTTGCCCGCCTGATCGGGGAATCCACAATGCCCCTGATGGTGATCACAAATGCCGCCACAATTTCACCAATCATATCCAGGAACAAGCAGGTGGAGCTCTATGTACTCGGAGGAAAGGTACGCTTAAATACATTGTCTACCGTTGGCACTATGGCTATTGACATGCTAAAACGCTTTAATCCCAGCAAGGCCTTCGTCGGCGTCAATGGGATTACCGTGGAAAACGGCCTGACTACCCCTGACCTGGAGGAAGCAGAGATTAAAAGAACCATGCTGTCGGTGGCAGAAGAAAGAATCATCCTGACCGACAGTACAAAGTTCCAAAAGGTTGCCCGCTGCCAGATTGCCCCCCTTTCCATGGCCGATAAGATTATTACCGATATGCAGCTAAGCAACCAATATCATGATCAATTCCTACAGCATGATGTGTTGATAGACCGAGTATAGGAGTGTGGCAAGAAAAGGAGGCTTATGATATGATCACAACGGTTTCACTGAATCCAGCCATTGATAAAACCATACTACTGACCGATTTTGAGCATGGAGGCGTTAACCGCATTACCAGCTACAGGGAAGATATCGGCGGGAAAGGCATTAACGTAGCCAAGATACTGAACCGGCTTAAGACTCCCTCCAGGGTATGCGGTTTTATCGGAAACCAGAACAAAGCGCTGGTTGCCGACCTGCTTTCCCATGAATACCTGGATTATGATTTTATTGAGGTCGATGGCCTGACACGGACAAACACAAAAATTGTTGAGCTTGACCGGAGTATTACTACAGATTTAAACGAACCTGGATTTTTTATCAACGAAGAACTGATGTCCAGATTTAAAGAGAAGCTCCTGTCCCTTGCCAAGCAGAGCGATTACGTGGTATTTAGCGGCAGCATACCAAAAGGTTTGTCGAGCGGGACTTACAAGGACTTGATCACTACCATCAGCAATGCTTCAAAAGCAGTACTGGACGCTGACGGCCAGCTGTTAGTCGAGGGGATGACCGCCAGCCCTTATCTGATTAAGCCTAACATCCACGAGCTTGAGGCCGCCTTTGACGTAAGCCTGGACAGCAATGAAAGGATTATCTCCTTTGGGAAATCCTTAGTCAAACGGTATGGCATCCATTTAATTCTTGTATCAATGGGTGAAAAGGGAAGTCTGTTAATTACTGGAAATGAATGCTTCCAGGCTGAGCCCATTAAGGTAGAGGTAAAGAGTACAGTCGGGGCAGGCGATTCCATGCTTGCCGGAATGCTATATGGCATCCATAGCGGGCTGACCCTGGAAGAATCACTGGCCTATGCTGCTGCCAGCGGAACATTGGCAGTTACAAAGGAAGGAACACAATCCTTTTCCCTGGAAGAGGTAAAGAAAATGCTGCAGAGGGTACAGGTCAAAAAAATAGGTTAGCCCCTTAAATTTTAAGCTCCAGAGCGTAAGGCATTCTAGAATGTCCTGGCATTTTAGAATACCCCGGCATTTTAGAATGCCCCGGTATTTTAGAGTATCCCAGCATTTTAGAAATGCCACATATTATAATTTATTTAAAGGAGGATTTTGTATGAATATTTTGGCAGTTACAGCTTGCCCAACCGGTATTGCCCACACCTACATGGCTGCAGAAGCAATTGAGGATGCTGCAAAAGCAAAAGGCTACCAGGTCAAGGTCGAAACCCGAGGTTCTGTTGGAGTTGAAAATGAGCTTACGGCAGAGGATATCAAAGCGGCGGATGCCATTATTCTTGCCTGCGACACATCTGTTCCGATGGAGCGCTTTGCAGGCAAGAAGCTAATCAGCGTCTCCGTCAGCGAGGCACTGAAGTCTCCGGAAGCATTAATCGAAAAAGCATTAAAAGCAAATGTATATGGTAACAGCAATTTATCAGATACTGTCTCTGCAATTAAAGAGCAGCGTTCTGCCGAGCGGAAGGGCGTATACAAACACCTGATGAACGGTGTATCCTTCATGATTCCTTTCGTTGTTGCCGGTGGTATCCTGATTGCCATAAGCTTCCTCTTTGGCTATAACGCCTTTGAAGCCGAAGGCACCCTGGCGGCTTACTTAAAGAGCATCGGCGACAGCGCCTTTGGCTTAATGGTTCCTATCTTAGCCGGCTATATCGCCTACTCCATCGCAGACCGGGCCGGCCTGGCTCCCGGTATGGTTGGCGGTGCTATTGCAATCCTGTTAAATGCCGGTTTCCTCGGCGGTCTGGTAGCCGGTTTCCTGGCTGGTTACATTGTAGTATTGATCAAAAAGGTTATTAAGCTTCCTAAGACCCTGCAGGGCATTATGCCGGTTTTAATTATTCCTGTGCTAAGCGCCCTGGCCACCGGCTTGATTTTATTCTATGTGATCGGCAAACCGGTAGCCTTTATCAACCAATCCATGATCGACTTCCTGACAGGCATGTCCGGGACAAATGCTGTAATCCTCGGCTTAATCATTGGCTTAATGATGGCCTTTGATATGGGCGGGCCGGTTAATAAGGCAGCCTATGCCTTTGGTACCGGTACTTTGGTGGCCGGCGCCGCATCTCCGGTCATGGCCGCTGTTATGGCCGCCGGCATGGTTCCTCCGTTGGGCTTAGCTTTAGCAACGATTTTATTTAAGAATAAATTTAGCGTAGCAGAAAGAGAAGCCGGAAAAGCAGCCTGGGTTCTGGGTGCAAGCTTCATTACAGAGGGCGCCATTCCATTTGCAGCCGCAGATCCGCTCCGTGTAATCCCTTCCATTATGGTGGGCTCAGCAATTACCGGTGCATTATCCATGGCCTTTAAGGCGACACTATCCGTACCACATGGCGGTATCTTTGTATTCTTTGCAGTGGGCAACTGGCCTCTGTATATCCTGGCAATCCTTGTCGGAACCATTGTTACCGGATTGTTGGTAGGTTTCCTTAAGAAAAATATAGAATAATAGAGGCATTCATTTGAACAGCTTTTTAACTTAGTTGCTGCCCACCGCAGCAGAACGGAGGTAAATATGATTACATCAGAATTTACAATTGCATTTGCAGAGGGCTTACATGCCAGGCCTGCATCCGACCTTGTCCGCATTTGCCAAAAAGCGAAAAGCGATATCAGGATCCTTAAGGATGATATGACTGCCGATCCAAAGAGCATTCTTGGTATTATGGCACTGGGCGCAGCAAAGGGTGACGTTGTAAAGGTCGAAGTAGAAGGCGAAGATGAGGAAGAAGTGTTCGCAAGTATCAAGGGTTTTTTTGGAGGATAATCCTTCTTTAAGCATAAACCTTAATTGTTTCCCATAGGCAGAGGCTGCCACAAAATGTAAAAATTCTACAAGATAGGGGTTCCTGGCTGCTTTGCCAGCATCAATATTTTGTATGAAAAATTCATTTTGTGACAGCCTCTTTATAAAATTTTACGTAAGCAAATAATTAAAATCACGGAACTTTTCCAAGGCATCTGACAAACTACTCCCCATAGATCCTTCGCTTTAATTCCTCCGTATTCTCGTTGAGATCAATTCCAATCACATCCATCTTATGGATCTTAATCAGGGAATAGGAGCCCTCCACAGGGACACTCCAGGGTTCAATGCTATAATTTTTATAGACCGGGAGGGCAAACAACAGGGATATCATCTTGCTCTCCGGTATACTCGTGGTTATCTGTGGCAGGACTTCATCAAGCAAAGCCTTAATTTCTATCAGTGAGGATTCCTTTACTTTTTCAAATATTTTCTGCAGCACAATACGCTGACGGCTCGTCCTCGCGAAGTCAGTACCGATATAACGGTTACGGACATAGCCTAATGTCTGCTTCCCATCCAGGACATGATTCCCCGGCTCTGCCAGCAGTCCGTCGCTCTCTGCCATACCGTTCAGATAATTCATTTCCTTTATATACTCATTTATAATCGGTATTTCCTCCTCCGATATGTCCAGGTCGATTCCTCCGATGGCATCTACCGCATCGATGAAGGCATAAAAATCACTAGCCACATAACTGTCAATGTCCACCTTAAAGTTATCTTCTATTGTCCGGATCAAAAGCTCCTCCCCTCCATAGGCATAAGCCGCATTTAGCCGGTTACTTCCGTGATCCGGTATCTCC
>JARKQP010000158.1 GCA_029974875.1 Mobilitalea sp. | reverse complement strand
CTCGAAATAGTACATTGCCCTCTCAATCTCTGCCGTTTTTAACAGGGAATGGGCTTCATTGATTGCGCTTATATTATTTTGCAGGATCTTTTGTGACAATAGTTCAAAGGAATCCGCTAAATTAATGGGCTGTATTCCTCTGGAGATTTCCAGCCCTTCTTCATCGTTCATACTCAGGGACAGCTGCATCCGAAACTCCTGGTATCCCTTAAGCTCCATCGTCCGGCAGAAACGGAACACACTCGTATCACCCACCCCGCAGGCCGCCGCCAGGTCGGTGATGGACATAAAGATTACCTGCTTGGGATTATCCAGTATGTAGTCCGCCACCTTCTTTTCCGCCTTAGTAAACCTAGAATAAGCTGCCCGAATTTTATTTAAGAAATCGCTCATAGTTGGTACCTCATTAAGAATCCTTTACTACGTTACTACAATTATCATATCATTTATCCGTTTTTTTTCAAGATACCGAAAAATTTTTTTATTTTTTTTGGGATTTTTTGATTTAAATTGCCATATAAATTCCTTATTTGTTCATTTTGTACATGCTACCCAAGAAAACAACGAGGTTTTTTATCTTTTTATCACGATTTTTTACTATTATCAGTAAAAATTATTTCTTTTTTACTCTTGATTCTCCTTACTTATAATGATATGATGCAATTAGAAAAGGGTAAAGCCCTGTCCCCTTAGAACAGGTAAGGAATAGTAAAAATATTATCAGAAGTTATATTTAGCTATTCCTAATTACATATGGAAAGGTATGGATTGAAATGAGAATTATTGAAGTACAGGATTATCAGGAAATAAGTAGAAAAGCTGCAGGCATTATCTCGGCGCAAATAATTATAAAGCCAGACTGTGTTCTTGGCCTTGCGACCGGTTCCTCCCCTATCGGTACATACAGGCAGCTGATCGAATGGTATAACAAGGGTGATATTGATTTTTCCCAGGTAAGGACTGTTAACCTGGATGAATATAAAGGACTATCACCGGATAATCCCCAGAGCTACTATTACTTTATGTATGAGAACTTATTCAAGCATATCAATATTAATCCCCAGAATGTCAATATACCGGACGGTCTGGAAGAGGATACCCAGAAGGAATGCAACCGCTACGACCAGGTGATCGCAGCACTGGGAGGTGTTGGGCTGCAGCTGCTGGGGCTTGGCAATAATGGGCATATCGGCTTTAATGAGCCTGATGTAAGCTTCAAAAAAGCTACCCATTGCGTTGCCCTTGCACAGAGCACAATTGATGCAAATGCACGCTTCTTTAGCAGCCCGGATGAAATCCCAAGGCATGCCTATACCATGGGTATCGGAAGCATCATGGAAGCAGGGAGGATTTTGGTTATCGTCAGCGGTGAAGGAAAGGCAGGGATTTTAAAGGAAGTAATCGAAGGGCCGATCACTCCCTCAGTGCCCGCCTCCATCCTCCAGCTCCATAAGGATGTAACCATAGTGGCTGATAAGGCTGCCCTTTCCCAGCTGACCAAATAGACAAGGAGGCCTTTTATGATTATTAAAAACGCTCTCATTTTTACAGAGGATAATACCTTTGTAAAAAAAGATCTCTACCTTAAGGAGGACCGGATATCCGATTCCCCCAATGACGGGGATGAGGTGCTGGAGGCTGACGGCCTCTACGCAATACCGGGTCTTACGGATATCCATTTTCATGGCTGCGTAGGCTATGATTTCTGTGACGGAACCCCGGAGGCCTTAAGTAAAATTGCAGACTTTGAAGCCCACTGCGGTGTCACAGGTATTGCTCCTGCTACTATGACCCTTGGGGAAGAGGAGCTTAAAAGGATATTTAAAAATGCTGCCTCCTTCCAAAATAACCACGGGGCGGAGCTGGTAGGCATCAATATGGAGGGTCCCTACCTTTCCTATAAAAAGAAGGGCGCCCAGAACGGAAGCTATCTGATGCATGCCGACCTGACACATTTTAGGACAATGCAGCAGCTTTCCGGCGGCCTGATTAAATTAGTTGCGGTCGCCCCGGAGGAAGAAGGTGCTATCGGCTTCATTCAGGCAGTTAAGGAGGAGGTTGTGGTTTCCGTTGCCCATACTACGGCTGATTACGATACCGCAATGACTGCCTTCCAAATCGGCGCCAGCAATGTGACACACCTCTATAATGCAATGCCTCCCTTTAACCACCGTGAGCCCGGAGTTGTGGGTGCGGCACTGGATTGTGAACATGTAAAGGTAGAATTGATCTGTGACGGAGTTCATATTGCCCCAAGCGTTATCCGGGCAACCTTTAAGATGTTTGGTGACGACCGCATTATCCTGGTCAGTGACAGCATGATGGCTACCGGCCTAAAGGACGGGGAATATTCCCTGGGAGGCCAAAAGGTGTTTGTATCCGGCAATAAGGCTACCCTTACTGATGGTACCCTTGCAGGCTCTACCACCAACCTCATGGCCTGCATGACCACTGCGGTATCCATGGGCATCCCCCTGGAAAGTGCCGTAAAGTGTGCCGCGGTGAATCCGGCAAAGCAGATCGGGATTTACGGCCAGTACGGGAGCCTCACTCCCGGGAAATATGCCAATATTGTACTATTGAACCCGGATCTTAGTATGAATAGGGTAATTCTTAGGGGTAAGGTATTATAGTGACAGACCTACAGCTACCGGATACAATGTTTTCTAAAACATTGCCAGGTGAGATTTACTTCCTGCTAATGTTAATCAAATAGGCGTATTGCACCTTGTTTATGTTGTTAGAGGTGAGCTTTACACTTGCTAAAGATAATCCGGACCGTATTACAAAAGAGGGTGCTACAAAATAGAAGGAAGCTACCATATATTGCAGATATCAGTGGATAATTCTGTAATATATGGTATAGGCTCTTCTTTTTGTAACACCCTCTATGTGTTGCTTGATGCATTCCATACCTTTGGCTTATCTTTCAAAAGGACACAGAACTGCTCCGTTTTACTCTATTTCTTAGCACTCCTAATCAAACTTCCTACCCCCTGCCCAATCGCCAAAATAACCAGATACGCCGGAACATAGACCCATGCCGTATAATTATATACCGTAAACAAAGCAGGGATAAATAAAACGGGTAGGATAATGAGGAAATACCACTTAAAGCTATGCTTTACCGTGTAGAAAATCCCGGCTCCTAACAAGCAGAGCGGATTCACTAGCAGAAGAAAAGCCGGAGCTGTTTCAGAGGGCAGAACCACAGGGGCACCGTAAAACAAAATAACAAAGAAAATCAAATAGGGTAACATCTTCTTAAATACGTTTTTCATAAGGCAACGACCTCCATAATTATTTATTGATGACCATTTGCTTGCAATTATTTATTTGCAAGCATTTGCAATTATTTGCAATCATTTATGACAATCATTTGTTGATATTATTGATTAATATTATTCTTCGTATAAAACAGTTTCCTTGTCCGGCATGATATTCTGTTCACCCGCTTTATCCGCATAGGCATTGATCCAAGTGAACACACCGATTATGATGGTGAGAAGCAGGATGATAATCAAGCAATAAAACCACCATTTTACTTTAGGTGTATGCACTTTATCCATTTGAACGCCTAAATCATCCGGGGATTCCATGTCGTTTACGGCCTGTATCTGCGCTTCCTGCTCCGTCATCCCCTGCGCCACATATCCCTCCACCATTTCACATAAATGTGAATATATTTCCTCGGCGGTTTCAGCTCTGGCACGTCTATCATCAATATGGCGGGAAAGCTGCCTTGCGTATTGATATAGCATCTTATTCTTCATATTCCTTATCGCCTCCCTGCAAAACCAAATTCACTGACTTAGTAAAGAACCTCCAGTCCTTTATTCTCTCATCAAGATGTACTTTTCCTGCTTCGGTAATCTGATAGTATTTTCTCTTGCGCCCAACGTCGCTGTTCTGCCAATAGCTTTTGATATAGCCTGATTTTTCAAGGGCATGCAAGACTGGATACAGCGTTCCGTCCTTGAAGATGAAAGCACCCTCAGACAATGCTTCCAGCTTCTTTATTATCTGATAACCGTATAAATCATCGTCCTGAAAGAGATGCAAAACCATGAGAGGGATACAGCCCTTTAACAACTCCTTATCAATCATTATTGCAACCATCTCCTTTATACATATATATGCTATACATATCATTACTATACATTGTACTACTATGTATATAATAATTTATATTTCCCTTTTTGTCAATAGGTATTTTAAATGGTTTATGGTTATAGAATTTTTGTATAATTTTTGTTCTAGAGTTGAATTTTCAGATATATTTGAATAAAATAGATATAAAGAATTCTTTAGATTTTAAGAAAGGGGAAAGCTTTATGAACCTAGCGAAAATATCGGCTAATGGACAAATTACTGTTCCGGCTGAAATACGCCGTCTTCTCGGCTTAAAATCAGGGGATAAAATTCTATTCTTCCAAAATGCAAATGGTGAAGTAGTGATCAACAATGCGTCTGCACAGGCAATTTATAAGGCACAGAGAGCATTTGTAGGTGTTGCTGAAGAAATTGGTGTGTATAATGAAGATGATGTGCAGGACTTGGTCAATGAAGTGCGTTACGAAAAGGATAAATAATAAGAAAGACCAGCCAATACTAAACGCAGCTATCATTGCTGACGTGGATATCATATTGACTGGTGATAAAGACTTCCTGTGTCTGGATATGGAACGTCCAAAATGTATGAAAGTGGCGGACTTTTTTGAGTCCGAAGGGGTGGAATGACCACTATCTTCTAATATACTTACGCTTTACCGAATTCAGAAAGCTCCAATCCCGGATTACGCTCCAGCGCCATCTGGATGCTCCAGCGGTTCACGAAAAGAAGCAGCGGATTCCCCTTCAGGTCCTTGATCTTCTTCGTATCAGAGGACACACTCAGCTTACTGACATCAATGCCCTCATTCTCAATCCAACGGATATATTCATAGGCAAGGGGCTCCATACGGATTTCCACGCCGTACTCGGATTCCAGACGGAATTTCAGCACATCAAACTGCAGGACGCCGACAACACCGACGATAATCTCCTCCATGCCCGTGTTATACTCCTGAAAGATCTGAATGGCACCCTCCTGGGCAATCTGGCTGACTCCCTTAAGGAACTGCTTCCTCTTCATAGTATCCACCTGGCGGATCTTGGCAAAATGCTCCGGGGAAAAGGTCGGAATACCCTCGTACATAAATTTCTGGTCAGGCATGCATAAGGTATCTCCAATGGAGAAAATCCCGGGGTCAAAGACACCGATGATATCCCCTGCATAGGCCTCTTCAATAATGGTCCTTTCCTGGGCCATCAGCTGCTGGGGCTGGGACAGACGCATTTTCTTATTACCCTGCACATGGTTCACTTCCATACCTGCCG
The DNA here is from genome assembly GCA_029974875.1 of Mobilitalea sp. Next base: position 937 of record JARKQP010000158.1, on the reverse strand, counting down.
TGAACTTACCGGAGCAAACTCTCATAAATGCAATCCTATCCCTGTGGGCTTTATTCATATTCGCCTGAATTTTGAATACAAAGGCGGAAAATTCATTGTTCACCGGATCAATCTTACCCTCTGAGGAGGCTCTGGGCAAAGGAGAGGTAGTCATTGCCAGATACTGCTTCAGGAAGGATTCTACACCGAAATTCGTCAGCGCGGAGCCAAAAAAGACAGGAGTTAATTTACCTGACAGAACCTCTTCCAGGTTAAATTCGCTGCTGGCACCGTCAATCAGTTCAATTTCTTCGGACAGGATGTCATGGTTCTGCTTCCCAATCAGCTCATCCAGGCTTGGATCACCAAGCTCAACTTCAACCGTATCCACTTCCTTCATCCCGTTATGCGCTGCATAAAAACGTGTGATATGCTTCGAGGTCCGGTCATAAACACCCTTAAAATTCTTACCGGAGCCGATGGGCCAGTTCATGGGGCAGGTGCGTATGCCCAGAACCGTCTCAATGTCATCCAGCAGTTCAAAGGTATCCCTCGCTTCACGGTCCAATTTATTAATAAAGGTAAAAATCGGGATATTCCTCATGACGCAGACCTTGAACAGCTTCTTCGTCTGGTTCTCAACACCCTTGGAGGCATCAATTACCATGACCGCCGAATCCGCCGCCATCAGGGTTCTATAGGTATCCTCCGAGAAATCCTGGTGTCCCGGTGTATCCAATATATTAATGCAATAGCCTCCATAATTAAACTGCATTGCCGAAGAGGTGACAGAAATACCACGCTGCTTTTCAATCTCCATCCAGTCCGATACGGCATGCCTATCCGTCTTCTTTCCCTTCACGGAACCGGCTAAATTAATTGCACCTCCGTAGAGCAGCAGCTTCTCGGTCAGGGTTGTCTTACCTGCATCCGGGTGGGAAATGATCGCAAAGGTACG
>JARKQP010000142.1 GCA_029974875.1 Mobilitalea sp. | reverse complement strand
AGTAGCATTTGCTTTTATGTAATTCATTAAATCATTGGCCTGCTCCTGGGAGCCGACAATCGGTGCGACCTCCGTAATGATATCCGCCTTAATCATATGGATTGACGGTGCGGTGGCTTTTATTTTGACACCATATTTATTTCCGTGCCGCATAACCTCCGGCTCTTCGATCCTGACCTCGTCCCTCAGGGGCGATACAACACCGTATCCCTTGCTGCGGACCTGGTCCGTGGCCATGGATACCTTCTCGTATTCCGCCTTCTTTGCCGCAAGCTCCCGGAGGGTGGAAATCAGCTGATATTCCCCGGTAATGGGAACACCGATCAGGTCGCTGAGAATTTTATAATAATACATATCATCAAATTCTACGTCCACGCTGACGGTGCCGTTTTGCATATCCACCTGGTCGATCTTAAACCTGCGCACATAATTGCTGTCCGTAGTGCAGTTGGAGGGCTTGGCGTCCTTGACCTCCGTGATTTTGCCAAAGAGCTCCCTTACGGCTTCAATCAGGTCCACCTTCAGCCAGTGGTCATGGGGAAGCATCTCAGCCCATTTAGGCATGTAGAAATCCATCTCCGTAACAGGAAATACGGATACCAGGGTTTCCATGATTCTGCTGATATCTTCCTTTTTTAGCTGCTCTGCGTTCACCGGGATGACTGGAACCTCGTAATCCATCGACAGCTCCTCCGACATTCTGACGGTTTCATTCGAGTAGGGCTTGCTGGAATTAAGCAGCACAATAAAAGGTTTTCCCAGGTGCTTCAGCTCCGTAATGGTTCTTTCCTCCGGTGTCCGGTAATTATCCCTTGGCAGCTCGCCAAAGCTTCCGTCCGTTGTAACCACGATTCCGATGGTGGAGTGGTCATTGATAACCTTTTTTGTTCCGATTTCTGCCGCCTGGGTGAAGGGTACCTCATAGTCCAGCCAAGGAGTTTTTACCATTCTCTCATGCTGGTTTTCGATATGGCCGGCAGCTCCGTCTACCATATATCCAACACAGTCGATCAAGCGGATTTTCACCTTGGATTCATCATTAAATGCAATTTCGGCAGCTTCCTTTGGTATGAATTTCGGCTCAGTAGTCATGATCGTCCTACCGGCCGCTGATTGGGGCAATTCATCAATCGCCCGTTCCTTGCTATGGACATCTTCAATATTCGGAATTACCAAAAGATCCATAAACCTTTTAATAAAGGTGGACTTTCCAGTTCTAACCGGGCCAACTACACCTATGTATATTTCACCGCCTGTCCTAGCCTGAATATCATTATAAACATCAAACTGCCCTAACATATGCCAACCTCCTTGTGGTTATAGTTAAGCATATGCAGTTAGTTAATATTCTATGAATCAAGTTGTATCAGGAAAATGAATATATTTTTTCGCTGCATATTACCATTCTTCCTGGTTTTTCGACCTTAAAAGGGATTGTGATGATCATTGGCCCGCATCCGAAGCATCTAAAGTATCTAAAAGCTTGGGTGCGGTTTTAGCATTCTTATCCCCGCTTTCACATAATTCCTTCTGTGTCAGATAAGTTGCCAGGGTATCCCCCAGCTGCGTAAAGGCTGCCGCCATAATCGGAAGGTCATCCTCCGGGCAGCATTTGATAAGGCCACAGGCTATGGCCGTTATCGTCATAATTAATTCACAATCATTCATGCTACTCCATACCTCTAACCCACAAACCTTAATAAGCCTTGATAATCCTCTTGAAAACAAAGGTCTACTAACGGTAAATGGGCGCCGCCGGATTAGTAATTATTATATTATATGCAGCAATTATGCCTGTGGCTAAAATAATAAACGGATGCCGGGAATTATTATGACAGTTACAGCTATACTAATTCAAAATACTGCTGGATTGAAACCTTGTTTCCCGCCAGGACAGAAACCGGACGGTCAAAGGCCAGCGCCTGTCCTTCCATGGTACTAATCCTGCCGCCTGCCTCCGTAAGAATCAGCGAGGCCGCGGCATAATCCCAGGGGGACAAAAGCAGCTCATAATATAAAACAATACGCCCGGCAGCCACGTAACAGATATCCAGGGCCGCAGAACCGCTTCTTCTCAGATCCAGGGCCTTATCATAAACCGACCGGGCGATCCGGAAGGTTTCATCTGACTTCTCACGGTAATAGGGGGCTGTACCAAAGGCAGCAACACCCTCTTCCAACCGGATATCCCGGATCCGCAGCACCCTTCCGTTCAAAAAAGCCCCCTTACCCTTCTCCGCAGTAAATACTTCTTCTAAATAGGGATTATAAACCACCCCCAGTATAATCTCCCCCCGCAGCATCAAGGCCACAGAAATACAACTATGCCTATAGTCAAAAATAAAGTTCGTCGTACCGTCAATGGGATCAATGATAAAGCAATAACCATCATTAATCCGGTCATTCCCCCCATCATCCTCTTCCCCAATAAATCCGGCCTGGGGAAGCACCACTGAGAGCTCACGGTACAAAAATTCCTGAACCTCGACATCATACTTTGTCACAAAATTAGCCTGCCCCTGCTTACTCTCCACGTGCTCCCGAATATGCCGCGCCTTCAAAATAATATCTCCAGCCTCCTTCACAACCTTAACAATATGATCAATCATCCGTCATCCTCCTTATCGTCTCTATAAAAAAACATATCCCCCAAACCCAACAGTCATTTTTACCCCACACTTCACTATCATACTTCATACCATATCTCATCATCATCCATCCAGTAATATAATCCGCCCAACAAAAAACAAGTCTTTCTATAACTAACGCCAAGTCCTTCCATAGCTAACGCGGTGAATCCGGGTGCAGATCTGTCCATCTGGGCGCAGACCGGGCCTCCCGTGATTGCCTGCACTTGGCGATCATGGGATGTTAAAGGCAAGCCCAGGTGGACAGATCTGCACCCGGATTCACCTCACAACCTAAATCCTACCATCCCCCCCTAAAATCTTAATCTACCAATTAAAAATGACCCCTCCAAAACTTCATGACAGTCAGAGTGATCATTTTTACGTTTATTATCAATCAGTTACAAAGCTTAATCCCATTCCAGGGTTTTATATTCTCTTTTCTTATCCCTGTTCAGCAGATCCTCCAGCGCATCCCTGGCAGTCTTCCCCTCAAAAAGCACCTTATTAATCTGTTCAACAATAGGCATTTCCACGCCATGCTGGTGCGCAAGGGCAAGAGCCGCCTTTGCGGAATTCACACCCTCCACCACCTGGTTTACCTGCTTCATGGCCTCTTCCATGGTCTTTCCCTGCCCCATGAGGTAGCCCGCATTCCAGTTACGGCTGTGCTTACTGGTACAGGTTACAAAGAGATCCCCGAAGCCTGACAGACCGGCAAAGGTCTCGATCTTGCCGCCCATTATCATGCCGAGGCGGCTGATCTCAGCCATTCCCCTTGTCATCAGGGCTGCCTTCGTATTGTCACCATAGCCCAGGCCGTCCACAATTCCGGCAGCTAAGGCAATTACATTCTTCAGCGAACCGCCAAGCTCAATGCCTATGATGTCCGGGCTGGTATAGACACGGAATACATCCGTCATAAATACATCCTGGATAAAATGGGCTGTCTCCATCGTATCCGCACCGACGACGATGGTGGTCGGAACCCCGCGGCTTACTTCCTCCGCATGGCTGGGTCCGGATAAAACAGCAATGTCCGCCTGTGGAATCTCTTCCTTAAGGACCTCGGACAGGGTGTGCAGGGTACCGTCTTCGATTCCCTTGGAAACATTAACGATGATCTGTCCTTCCCTGACATAGGGGGCCGCAAGCTGTGCCGTTGATCTGATATAGGGGGAGGCCACTGCCATCACAAGGATATCCTTATCCCTGCAGGCCTCTTCCAGATCAAGAATAACTGCAACCTTATCCGGCAGCTCCGCTCCCGGAAGGTTCCTCATGTTCTTCCTGTTTTCCTGTAAGGCCTTTGCTTCATTTTCAATTTTAGTCCAAATGGTTACATTATGCCCTTTTCCTGCAAGCACGATTGCGAGGGCGCAGCCCCAGGTTCCGGCTCCTAGTATACTTACCTTACTCATTAGCTCCTCCTTTACGATCTTACCATTTTGGGGTGAAAGCTGCATGTCCTTCAACCCAAAGCTTAGATCTTAACTTTTTGTCCAATTTTATTTTCTGTCCCGTTCATTAGCCTTTTAATATTTGAACTGTGTTTAATAAATGCTAAAACCATGAATAGCAATGACAGGATTAGCATATGTAGGTCCCCCTGGTACCGGAGAAGGATCCATACCGGGAAAAATACTGCAACAAACAGGGAACCAAGGGAAACATAACGTGTAACAGCAACAATAAGTACAAATAAGGGCAGCGCAAAGGGAACGATTAAAATATCAAAGGCCATCATCACTCCGCCGGTGGCTGCAATTCCTTTTCCACCCTTGAATTTTAGCCAGACCGGATAGTTATGCCCCAGCACAACACCGAGTCCTGCATATAAGCTTAATAGCTGCGGGGCATCAGCATCCGCAAAAAACACAAAACGGACCAGCAGCATCGGAACCACCGCTTTGAATGCATCACCCAGCAGGGTAATTGCGCCTGCCTTCGCCCCGAGGGTCCGGAGTGCATTTGTAGTGCCGATATTACCGCTTCCGTAATTGCGGATATCCACTTTCTTAATCCTGCCGATTAAGTAGCCTGTTGAGAAACAACCGAAAATATATCCAAAGACCAGACAAAAAATGATTTTAAGGATCATTTATGAGTTCTCCTTCCGCTCCCTGATAATAAATTTTAATGGTGTCCCGGAGAAGCCAAAGGCTTCGCGGATTCTATTTTCAATATATCTGGTGTAGGAATAATGCATTAATTCCTTGTCATTTACGAAGATAACAAAGGTAGGGGGCTTAACGGATACCTGGGTGATATAATACAGCCTCAGCCGTTTTCCCTTATCCGAAGGCGGCTGCTGGAGTGCAACGGCTTCCATCAGGATTTCATTGAGCACACCGGTGGCAATACGGAGGTTCTGGTTCTGGATGACCACCTCAATTACCTCGAATAAACGGTGCATCCTCTGTCCGGTCTCGGCAGAGATGAAGATAATCTCCGCATAGGGCATAAAGGATAGGATCTCCTTAATGTTTGCCGTATATTCCTTTACCGTTTTATTATCTTTCTCGACTAAATCCCATTTATTAACTACAATTACCATGCCTTTTCCACGGTCATGGGCGATGCCCGCTATCTTGGCATCCTGTTCCGTAACGCCCTCCGTCGCATCGATAACCAGCACTGCAACATCGGCACGCTCCACTGCCGTTACGGTACGGATGATGGAGAAGCGCTCTAATTCCTCCTTGATCTTGCTCTTCCTGCGCAGGCCTGCCGTGTCAATCAGGACGTATTCCTTGCCGTTCCTGCGGATCGGTGTATCAATCGCATCCCTGGTGGTGCCTGCAACGCTCGATACAATTACGCGGGTTTCCCCTACCAGCTTGTTAACGATGGAGGACTTACCCACATTTGGCTTGCCCACAATCGCAATCCTGGGGCGCTCGTCCGTAGATTCCTCCGTGTTTCCGGAGGTAAAATGGCTTACTACCTCATCCAACAGATCCCCAAAGCCTAGTTTACCGCTGCTGGAAATAGGGAATGGCTCCCCGATTCCCAGATTATAAAATTCATACACATCCGGCATAAATTTTTCAAAGCTGTCCACCTTATTTACTGTTAAAACAACCGGCTTGCCGGAGCGCCTCAGCATATCTGCAACCTTGGAATCCGCATCCACTAAGCCCTGTCTTACATCCACAAGGAATATAATAACATCAGCCGTATCAATTGCAATCTGGGCCTGTTCCCTCATATAGGACAGCATCATATCCTTGCTGTCCGGTTCAATACCGCCGGTATCGATCATGGTAAATTGTGTATTAAGCCAGGTAACATCGGCATATATTCTGTCTCTGGTAACACCGGGATAATCCTTGACGATAGAGATTCTATCTCCTGCCAGGGCGTTAAACAGGGTGGATTTACCAACATTCGGTCTGCCGACGATGGCTACGATTGGTCTGCTCATTTATCTATAACCTCCAAGACGCGTGGCTACATCCGCCATATATATACGGAGACTCACGCATTAATATTTCTTCCAAAGAAAGACTTTCCATCTGATTGTACAATATGGATATTAGTTTGTAAAGACTTTTCCATACCCTTAGCAGGTCCTATTAATAGACCTTGGAGCCTTATTCTGCGATGGTCAGGAAGGCTCCTAAATTTCCTCTTTTCCCCTGGGTCTTTCTGTGGGAAAATAACAGCTCACTGTTGCAGGAGGTACACACCCCGGATATATGGATATGGTCAGGGGATAAGCCAGCCTCCAGGAATACTTCCCTGTTTGCGGACCAGAGGTCACATAAATATTTCCCATCACCCTTGTAGGTCAGAATATTGGCTTTTTCATATCCTGGGAAGGCTTTTTTAAACTCTCCTGCCACCTCTTCTGAAATTTCATAGCATTCCCTGCATATGGACGGCCCTATGACTGCAATCAGGTCCGAGGGATGGCTGCCGAAGCTTTTTTGCAGCTCTTCCACCGTTACCTTACCTATCTTTAGCACTGTTCCGCGCCAGCCTGAATGGGACAGGCCGATGGCTTTTTTCACCGGATCTACCAGATAGAGGGGTACACAGTCCGCATATTTGGTTACCAGTGTAATGCCAGGCCGGTTTGTAACCAGTCCGTCGATCTCCTCATAATCCCGTGGGACAAAAAGCCCCTTGCCCCAGTCCCTTTCCTCCACCCGGCGGATATTCGTCTTGTGTACCTGAAGGGATATGACAACCTTATTTACGTCAAAGCCGATGCTGTCCGCCATCCGGCGGTAATTTTCCTCGATATTGGCAGGATCATCCGAATAGGGGCTTGTTTCGCTTCCAAAGTTCATAGTCGAAAACATGCCCTCACTCACACCGCCAAGCCGTGTGGAAAATCCATGCTTTATAAAGGGAATTCCGGAAAGTACGGGAAAGGTGATAAAGGGTACTTCCGTATCCAAATCTAACCGCGCTGTTTCACTGTTTTTAAATATCATATCAGAACACCCTTTCCAATGCACTGTCTCATGGTGAATGCTACAGTGTACTTTAATTATTATACCATGGGAAAATCACCATGGTATGGCACTTTGTGCCAGGATGCGCACTCCCGTTGGTTCGGCCCAAGCGTATAAATGCACTGGTATAATATCTGTTGATATTATACCCCGTCAAACGCAGCTTTTATTAAGGAAATATCCTTATCAAGAATTATAATAGCGTCAAAACGGCAGGGAGTAGCTTCGGGGAGCTTATGTGACAGCATGTAAAACTGGGCTGTCTGGGTAATCCGGTGTATCTTTTTATAGTTGATTGCTTCTGCCGGAAAGCCCTTTTTGGTGCTGGAGCGGTATTTGACCTCGATAAAGCAAAGGTAATCGCCGTCCCTTGCAATCAGGTCAATCTCACCCAGCCTGCAGCGGAAATTCCGTTCCAGCAGCCGGTAGCCATTTTTAATCAGGAAATCCGCTGCCATTTGTTCAAAATTTGTCCCAACCTCTCTTGTATTCATTTGATCACCTTATTCTTGATACGGTCCATCTTGTCTACAAAGAGAAGAACCTCTGCTACTATCTCATACAGCTCCGGCGGGATCATATCGCCGATCTCTATTTTGGACAAGGAATGGGCCAGCTTCTCATCCTGGTGCAGGGGAATATCCTGATCCTTCGCTCTTTCAATAATCCTATCAGCGAGAAAGCCCTTGCCTGAAGCAATGACCTTTGGTGCCGCATCCTCAGGATCGTAGGCAAGCGCTACGGCAGTTTTCTGCTTCGGCTCCTGGGTATTTCCTTGGTTCTGCGCTACCCTGCCGCTATTTCTGTCCGTAGGGTTCGCTTTATGCTTCTCTTTATAATTATTCTTATAGTACTCCTTATCATCCATAATTATGTCCATGTCCATCATTGAGGGCATTGCCCATCATTACGGACATTGCCCTCAATGATGGACATTGCCCCTATACCGCACAAATCGCCATGAAAATGCTGGAATGGGTCCGCTCCCTCCTTCGTCCAAAATTTTTATTTCATTCAACCTTTACGTCATTCTTCATTAGGCAGCAGTACTATCAATTCGGTGAGAAGAACGCTGCTTTTGCGTTCTTCCAGTGTGAAGTTAGAATTTCTCCATATCTGAAAAGAATTGATACCAATCCCGGCAATGCTTCCTATATGTTATCCTATCAGGCTATGGTTACCTGTGTTATATAAAATTCGTAATAAAGCTCATTCTATGTATCGGTGTCGGCCCCAGCTTTTTAATTGCCTCAATGTGCTTTGCTGAGCCATAGCCTTTATTGCTTGCAAAATCATAGCCGGGAAACACCCTGTCATAGGCAATCATCATGCGGTCCCTTGTTACTTTAGCTACGATACTGGCTGCCGCAATGGAAATGCTTTGTGCATCCCCCTTAATAATGGGAACCTGTTTTATGTTAATGCCCGGGATCGTTACGGCATCATTTAACAGTATGTCTGGCTTAACGGACAGGTTTCCAATGGCCCCCCGCATCGCTTCATAGGTTGCCTGAAGGATGTTCATCTCATCAATCTTGTTCGGGGGGACGCTTCCAACCCCAAATGCAACCGCCTCCCGGATGATCTCATCATACAGCTCTTCCCTTTTCTTTTCTGACAGCTGCTTGGAGTCGTTTATGTACAGGATATTACAGTCCTTTGGTAAAATAACGGCAGCAGCTACAACCGGACCGGAAAAGGGTCCCCTTCCTACCTCATCAATTCCGCAGATATACTGGTAATCGCTGTACTTATTCTCAAATTTTCTCATTTCAGCAAGACGCTCCATTTCCTTTTGGAGTGTCCATATTTTATTGCGGTATTGGTTGCAGATGGTAATGACCCCGCTTCGTTCGTCCCCGCTGTACTTTGTGAGCAGGGCCGGGATAGCTTCGTCCTTCGCCTGCATGAATTCTAATTTTACTTCTGCAATTTTCTTTGGTACAACCGGTTCCTTTCTTTCTTCATCCATTGTAGATTCTCCTATCGGTTTTGCTTTTCTATGAGAGTTTCTTCCACCTCACAAGTCTCCACCTGTACTGGAATCACCGGGAACTCAAGTGTGATATTTCCCAGCTTTATACTTCTAAAATCATCAATTACAAAAGCTGCGGCACGGTCAACATCCGGCGTTCCGCCTTTTAGCAGGCAGGAGCGCTTCATTGCAATTGCCTGCAATAATTCCAGGGCATCGCTTTGGTTCTCCATTGTAGCTGGTGTTTCCACTCCGTAGCGGTTTGCCAAAACCTCCGGATAATACTTGCCGAGGATCAGAATCAATTCCAAAGCCATGCTTGTGGTATCAATTATATTATCGTTGATGGAACCGATCAAGGCCAATCGGAGTCCAACCAGCTGATCCTCAAATTTTGGCCATAAAATACCCGGGGTATCCAGCAGTTCCGTAAATTTATTCAAACGGATCCATTGCTTTCCCTTTGTAACACCTGGCTTATTGCCTGTTTTTGTGGAAGCCTTTCCTACAAAGCTATTGATAAAGGTGGACTTTCCTACATTCGGAATGCCCACGATCATTGCGCGGACGGGCCTGTTTAGGATACCCCTGCGCCGGTCCCGTTCAATTTTAGCCTGGCAGGCTTTATTTACTATTTCCTGGACCTGCTTTACACCGGCCCCACTTTTTGAGTTTACAAGTGCAACATAATAGCCCTGCTTTTCAAAGTACTCCTTCCAGGCGTTATTATATCTTGGATCTGCCATATCAGATTTATTTAAAAGTATGACCCTGGACTTGTTTTTCGCTAATGCGTCAACATCGGGATTTTTACTGGAATAGGGAATCCTGGCATCCACCAGCTCGATTACCACATCAATCAGCTTCATATCCTCCTGCATCATTTTCTTTGCTTTGGCCATATGGCCTGGGTACCATTGAAAATGCATTATAATCCTCCATCCCGCTAGTTACTCTGACTCTTTTTTCAAATTCAGCTTATTTACAAAATTAAAGGGCTTCAACCGGATAAATGCCTTCCCGATCATTTCCTCCCTGCGGACTGTTCCCACGCTGGCGAACCTGCTATCCTCACTGTTGTTACGATTATCTCCAAGAACAAAATATTCATTCTCCTCAAGGGTGATTTCCTCATCTGCCAGACCATAATTATTCATCTCATCCGCATTGATGATATCCTCCATCACTTCCCCGTCGATGTATATCTTGCCGTTTTCTATCTGAAGCTTCTCACCGGGCAACCCGATAATCCGCTTAATGTCATAATAACTATGCTCCTTGCCGCTTTGCTTAAATATGACCACGTCAAAGCGCCTCGGATCCGTAATGCGGTAGGTTAGCTTATTGATGATGATCTCATCCCCGTCATTTAGGGTAGTTTCCATGGAGACTCCTACCATTGATGTTTTTTCAAGAGCATAATATATGATGAAATATGCCAGGAAGATAACCGCAGCAATTTGGAGACCCCAAATCAATATTTCCTTAAGAACCTTTTTCCAAAAGGATCTCTTTCCCTCCTGGTCAAAATCAAATTCCACTCTTTTCGCCAATTTCTTCCCTTCCTTCATCCATTTGATTTAAATTCTCATATTAACAAATTAGCGCATTTACATGTTAAAAAAGGGACAATCGCTTAAGTATTGTCCCTTCGTTGTATTATCTGATTACTTCTTTAACCTTAGCTCTCTTACCTACTCTACCACGTAAATAGAACAGCTTAGCTCTTCTTACCTTACCGCGTCTTACTACTTCAATCCTCTCAATACTAGGACTATGAAGCGGCCAAGTCTTCTCTACACCGATTCCGTTGGAATTCTTTCTAACAGTAAAGGTTTCTCTTGCGCCACCGTTCTGTCTTTTCAGTACGGTACCTTCGAATACCTGGATTCTTTCACGGTTACCCTCTTTTACTTTAGCGTAAACCTTAACAGTATCGCCTACGTTAAAGCTTGCCACCTCAGCCTTTAACTGCTCAGCTTCAATGCTTCTGATAATATCGTTCATTTTGTGACCTCCATTCATATTTAGATGTTCTTGACACGATTTGGTAAAATTACCATGCATCAGAGGATCATCCCATCTCACAACTACTTACTTTAACATAAGGTGACATAGAATGCAAGTACTTTTTTATAATCTATTCAAGCTTTATTATAGCATTATCAGGTGCTGCTATGGGTTGCAGCATTAGAATTTGTTCTTTTATTAGTTTCGTCATTTTGCCAATTCCTTGAAAGCTTCTGCATACTTAGTAAGATACTTCGTTGCGGCTTCCGCTACCATCACATTATCGGCAACTGTCTCTTCCTGCAATTTACTGTAATCAATAATCACGTATCTTGGCGCATTATTTTTCAAAATCACTGCTGCCCCATTTTCATCCACCATACGAGCTACCTTTGAAAAATTCTGATTTGCTTCTGTAATTGATATCAGGTTATTTAAATCTATTTTCATAATCACACCATCCTTTCTATATATACTATTATACGATGTAACTAGGATAAATCCAACCTAGATATTGGGAAAAAACTCGATTTTCTGTTAAGAATTCAAAACTCCGGTGTTCTGTTATTTCAAATTATCTGTTTCTCAGTCTTATATTTGCAAATATAACAAACCCTCTTAATATACCTCATAATTCTTTTGAAAAATAAGCCTTGTCAGGAATTCCCCTTCTTCTTCTGTTAAATCCGCTTTTTCTAGAAGATCCGGACGGCGTTCGTAGGTTCTGAGGATGGACTGCTCCCGCCTCCAGGCATCAATATTGGCGTGATGCCCTGATAAGAGAACCTCCGGCACCTTCATTCCCATAAATGTCTCCGGCCTTGTATATTGGGGATATTCCAATAAATTTCCATGCAGGGATTCAAATTCCGAGGATACGTCATTGCCAAGTACCCCAGGTACCAATCTGGAGATGGCATCGATCATGACCATGACAGGAAGCTCTCCTCCTGTGAGGACGTAATCCCCGATGGAGATGTTATCTGTAACAATCAAATCAAGGGCGCGCTCATCGATTCCCTCATAATGCCCACATAAGAAGATCAGATCCTCTTCCTGTGCCAGCTCCTGGGCCAGGCTTTGGTTAAAGACACTGCCCTGGGGTGTTACGTAAATTACACGGGGCTTTTTGTAAGAGGCATAACTTACTTTGTGGATGTTACCTTCTTCTGAGAAGTTACCGTCTTCTGGAACTTCACTTTCCCCTGGAACTTTATCTTCTTCAAGGATATTATTTTCTTCAAAGATATTATCTTCTTTAAGGATATTATCTTCTTCAAAGATATGGTCTCCTTCAAGGGATTTATCTTCCTTTGAGATTTTGATATGGTTAGCCAGATATCCATAGGCCTTGTATACCGGTTCCGCCTGAATTACCATTCCGGCACCTCCGCCGTAGGGATAGTCATCCACCCTCTTATGCTTATCCTCACTGAAATCCCTGATATTTACCGTATTAACGGAGATCAGTCCCTTATCGATGGCTCTTCCTGTGATGCTTGTATTCAGTCCCTGCTGAATCATCTCCGGAAAGAGTGTCAGTACATGAAAATTCATAATTCTCTCCAATCTGCCCTATCTTAAACCATTTAATAAATGTACCGTGATCTTCTTATGTTCAACATCCACATCCAGGATACATTCTTTAATAGAAGGAATTAAGAGCTCTTTTCCTTCCTTTGTTTTGACGACATAGACATCATTCGCTCCAGTTGCCATGATTTCAGCCAAGGAGCCCAGCGTTTCACCCTCGTCTGTGATTACCTCGGAACCAATCAGGTCATAGATGAAATATTCTCCTTCTTCCAGCTTAACTGCGTTCTCCCTGTTTACAAGCAAGTCCTTTCCCCGGTATTTCTCCACGTCATTGATATCGTCAAGCCCTTTAAACTTTAAAATAGCCATCTGCTTAAAAAATTTAACACCCTCTATTTCCAAAGAAATGAGCTCATTTCCTTGGGGATTGAATTCATCCCGCCTGGAATTGGGTTCGTTCTCCCTGGTATTTAATCCCTTTTGCTTGGAATTGGATTCTTTCCCCAAATCCAGGAATACGGTTTTTAATTCCTTAAAACGGTTTAAATCATCCGTGGTCGGGTATACCTTTACCTCACCCTTAATTCCATGGGTAGTTGATATCACGCCCACTCTCAAATAATTATCCATACAAATTCTCCATTCTGCCTTAATATCCTATCTTCTATCTTCTCAGTCCTTGCACTGTTATATTCTATCCACATGAAAATCCTTTTTCCAACGTCAATTACTATAAGAAATCTTTAGCTTTCAGACTGTGGCAACTGACTTTGTCAATTACTACAAGAAGCCTTCACCTTTCAGACTGTGGCAATTGACTTCGTCAACTATAGAAAGCCTTCACTTTTCAGGCTATGGCGATTGAATTAGAAAAAAGAAGCTCTCTACTATGCCATTAGGAAAATAAATTCTCATGGAACATAACAGACAGCTTCCTTGATCCTGTAAAGGAAACTTTGCAGTTGCATTTACTTATTGTAAAATCTCAACTATTACCTTTTTATCATCCTTTGTTGCAGCTGCTTTAACAACGGTACGAATGGATTTTGCAATACGGCCTTGTTTGCCGATTACCTTCCCCATATCCTCAGAAGCGACTTTTAATTCCACAACAATTGCCTTATCGGTTTCCTTTTCCGTAACTACAACCTCATCGGGATGATCAACGAGTGATTTAGCGATTACTTCGACTAATTCCTTCATTCTCATTACCTCCGATATTTATTATAGAATACCAGCGTGCTTGAAGATTTTACCTACAGTATCTGTTGGCTGTGCACCATTTGCTAACCACTTCTTTGCAGATTCTGCATTTACGTTGAAAGCGCTTGGATTTTTAGTCGGATCATAGGTACCAATTTCCTCAATAAATCTACCATCTCTTGGTGTTCTGGAATCAGATACGACGATTCTATAGAAAGGAGCCTTTTTCTGTCCCATTCTCTTTAACCTAATCTTTACTGCCATCTTAAATTCACCTCCTTAAATATTTGATACACATTTATTTATTATTAAAAACAAGCAACCCTATCATTACATGCAAAATTCTTTGCGGTAATCTTATTGGTTAACCTATTCTAATACCGAGTGACATGCTTCAGGACTTTTATGGTTTAGATCCTTTAAAATCCAAAGGGCATGCGGAATTTCCCCATACCGCCGCGTTTTCCTTTGCCGCCCATCATACCGGAAAATTGCTTCATCATTTTCTTCGATTGTTCAAATTGCTTCACCAGCGCATTTACCTCGCTGATATCCACACCGGCTCCGGCCGCAATCCTCTTCTTACGTGACAGATTCAGGATGTCCGGGTTGGAGCGCTCCGCCTTTGTCATGGAAAAAATAATTGCCTCCGGCTTTGACAAAGCATCCTCATCAATTTCTACATCCTTAAGCTGCTTATTCATACCTGGCAGCATGCTGAGCATATCGCCTAAGCCGCCCATTTTTTTCACCTGCTGCATCTGTTCCAGGAAATCGTTAAAGTCAAACTCAGCCTTTTTAAGCTTACGTTCCATCTCCCGGGCTTTCGTTTCATCAAATTCAGCCTGTGCTTTATCAATTAAAGTCAGGATATCTCCCATTCCGAGGATACGGGAGGCCATACGGTCAGGATAGAACTGCTCCAGATCCGACAGCTTCTCTCCCATACCTGCATATAATATGGGTCTTCCTGTCACGGCACGGATGGATAAGGCCGCACCGCCCCTGGTATCGCCATCCAGCTTTGTTAAAATGACGCCGTCAATGGACAGCTTTTCATTAAACATCTCGGATACATTGACTGCATCCTGGCCTGTCATCGCATCAACCACCAAAATGGTCTGATGTACCGTAAGGTTATTCTTAATCTCCTGCAGCTCTTCCATCATCGCTTCGTCAATATGGAGGCGTCCTGCAGTATCGAGGATCACTACGTTAAAACTGTTTTTCTCTGCATGCTCCAGGGCTGCCTTTGCAATATTAAGGGGTTTATGCTTATCCCCCATCGCAAATACGGGAACACCCTGCTTCTCACCATTGATTTTCAACTGGTCGATTGCCGCCGGCCTGTAGATGTCGCAGGCTACCAGCAAAGGTCTTCTTCCCTTGGATTTTAGCTTGCCTGCCAGCTTTGCAACCGTGGTAGTTTTACCGGCACCTTGAAGGCCACACATCATAATCAAGGTTATTTCATTGCTTGGCCTTAATTGGAGCTCGACGGTCTCCTCACCAAGCAGCCGGACCATCTCTTCATTAACAATCTTAATAACCATCTGACCGGGAGTTAAGCTGTTAAGTACATCCTGTCCAACAGCACGCTCCTGGATTGTATTGATAAAATTTTTAACCACCTTGAAGTTAACGTCGGCTTCCAGCAATGCCATCTTAACTTCCTTTAGGGCTGCCTTTACATCAGCCTCGGAAAGTCTTCCCTTCCCTTTCAGGCTTTTAAAGATGTTCTGCAGCTTATCGGATAAATTTTCAAATGCCATGTAAATCTCCTTTCCATCACACGGGGTGATTTACGTCCTCCAGAAAAGGATAGATGTCTTTATAATTCCTTCAATATTTCATCTGCCAATATCGCAACGTCCGCCAGCCGGTTCCAAGTCCCGCAGATTTCTGGCGAGGCTTTATCCACCGGTTGTGAGACCTCAGAAACGATTTCTTTTATATCGGCTACTTTATCTTTAATGGTTTGGAATTTCTTCATCAAGCCAAGCTTTGTCTCATAGCCTTTCAGCTCCAGGGTACAACGCTTCACAATATCGTAAACACCCTGCCTGCTGATTCCCTTCTCCGTGGCTATTTCACTCAAGGATAAGTCATTTAATACATAATCCTCAAAGATCTGCTTTTTATGGTCGCTTAACAACTCTCCATAGAAATCATATAGTATGGATTGTAATACAATTTCCTCCAGCTTATCAAGCTGTGCTTCGTTCTGCTTCATAAAAACCACCACCTGTAAAGGAATTTTCTTTACAGGTGGTAGTATACCCAATTATATGAATCTTGTCAAGCATAATCTTGATATGAATGTCACTTTTATTGATACCAAGGTCAAGATTATTGATATAAAGGCCACGTTTCTATTGATATGGAAATTAATTTTCCTATCTTAATGTCCAAAGCCTTCTATCTTCCACCCTGTCTGAGGTGATTCATAAACCATGCTGCAATCCCAGAACTGCTCCCCATTGGTCATGGTTTGTTCCTTCTCATATTGAAGGTTCACATAGACCCGGAAGGTTTTGGTGTCCTTATCTGGTTCACCGACCGGTTCAATCTTTGACAGCTTTGCGGATTTCAGGTTAAAATTTGATTTTACTGACCCTATAACGGCATTTACAAAAGGCAGTCCGATCCCTTCATTAAATAGCTCCTCATCCCTCATATTGACGGATAAATTATCAAGCAGGGTTTTCTTCGACATACAGTATTTTGCAGCCACGGAATCTTTTTTATCCAAAGCCTTGAAATATTCTTTAATAATCTGTTCCGGCTCCAGCAATGACAGTTTTTCTTCTTCAGCGCCCCCCTTGACTTTGTCCGCAAGCCAGCCATTAACGGTCTGTCCTGTCACTTCCTCAAAGCTGTTTCCTTTCAGGCTGCAGGCGTTAAAGGTACTGTGCCGCCCGGCACTGATGAAGGCTCCGATAATTTTACCCCCGCTTTTTACGGCAATGCCCCTGCAGTCCTGTATCGGATAAAACTTCTGGGGCAAGCTCTCATGGACTTTATAAATTTCAATGTCAAGGTCGGTGGTATTGGAATATGGGCCCATGTCAAGGCCGATATCCTTTGACAGCTCATTGTTATAGGCAAAATAATATGGATTTGGCTGAAAGTCGGACAGGGTATTGATGTCGCCCAGCTTATTGTTCATGCCTTTTATCTGGTAGTCAAGGGTCCATCCATAGGCTTTGAACAATGCTACGGCATCCCTGCCTGCTATGTCGAAGGTAATATCCGTATGATCTAATAATGAATCAACATAGCGTGCGAAATCTGTCCCTATGTCGGAAAGACCGCCGTCCTTTACGATATAGGCTTTATCATAGAGAGTATCATAGTAAAGCTGGCAGCTGTATCCGCCGGTCCTGTTTGACAGTTCAATCTGGTACTGGTTCGTATGATTATTTTCCAGGCCATCCTTATAATCGGAGGCTTTGCTTTCCCTTATACTTCTGTCAATGTATGACACTACCTGGGAATCGGTTGCTTCAAATGTATCTGATGCTGCAAAGCCTATGTTTTCTGAAAGAAGCGAAATTTTTACTTTATTATATTCTGAGGCGTTGGGAGGCGTCGGTGTCATTGGATTTGAAGCATCATTTTGGCCGTCATGGCCATTTTGGTTATTTTGACCGCTGCTTTGGGTATCTTGGCTGCTTTGAGTATTTTGGTTACTTTGATTATTTTGGCTACTTTGATTGTCTTGATTGTTTTGGCCATTGTCTTGGCTGTTTTGGCTGCTTTGGCCATTTTGTTTTGGCAAAGCTGTAGTTCCTTCCGCCTGCCTACTGATGATAAGAACGAGACTGACTGCAATGACAATAATGATTGCTGTAACGCTTACCCAGAATCTAGGCTTTTTATAATGCAGAACATTTTTTACTCTTTCTTTTACACCTGTTTCACCAAAGGCAAGGGGACTTAGGAGCCTGCTTTTCTTTACTGACAACGCCAAAAGGGATCTGGCGTAATCACCCCGGATGTCAAAAGCATAGCGCTTCATGACACTTTCATCTGCCGATATCTCCATGTCTTTTACCATAAGCCCATAGGAAAGCCATATAAGGGGATTAAACCAATGCAGGGCTGTGACCAAAAAGGCCAGCGGCTTTATGAGATAATCAAGGCGCCTGATATGGGCCTGCTCATGGGCTATGACGTATTCCAGTTCATTTGCATCAAGCCCTGTGGGAATGTAGATCCTGGCGCGGATAAACCCCAGTACGAAGGGGGTTTTGATCAGATCCGTTTCATAAATATTGTCCCGGACACGGATTGCAGTCATGATCCGCCTTTTTAAATGGAGATAGCTGATAATCCCATAAAGCAAAAGCACAAGAACGCCTGCCAGCCAAAGGAGTGCCCCAAGCTCCAGCACGACCTGGATAGGGTTTATGCTGCTTACGGGATTTACTGGGGGCAGTGAGCTTTGGGCAGCATTGTTTACAATCCGGTCAAGAACCGGGACACCGCTATTTATTGAGGGCTGTTCGGAATATACAATATCCTGGGGTATGGTCTGTGGCCGCACGGGGACGGCACTCACCGGCAGCTGGATGGTAAAGGGGCAGATGAGCCTGAAAAATACCACGGCCCATAGGGCATAGGAATATATTTTCGGAGCCTTTCCCAGAGCCAGCCGGGTCAGCATGACAATCAGTGCAGCGCAGCCGGCATTGAAGCTCATATTTAGGATTTCAATAAACAGCCTGCTCATTTCGTCGCCTCCTCAATCATTTTCTTGATCTGCTCCGCCTCACTTTGTGTGAGCTTCTTGTTTTGTAAAAATGCAGCGACAAAGGAAGGCAAGGAGTTATCGAAAGCCTTTTCCAGCAATTGCTCACTCTCGTACTTCTGTACCTGGATACGTTTGACAAGGGCAGTCACAATGGTATTTTCATTTTTTAATATCCCCCGTTCCGACAGCCGTTTAATAACGGAGTAGGTGGTGGATTTCTTCCACCCGAATTCGCTTTGGCATAGCTTAACCAGCTCTGTGGAGTTGACCGGTTCTTTTTCCCAGACAATACACATAAAGCGGTATTCAGCGTCAAATATTTTCATGCTCTCCATTTTAATTCCTCCCTAAAGTCGAATGCGTTAGACCTTATGATTAGTCTAACGCATTCGACCTATATTTGTCAAGAGTGAACAATAAGAAATAGATGAATGCACAAAAAAGGAAGTCTATCACGATCCTGTGGATTTATAATGCCTTATCCCAACTCTCCATAGCAGGTAGCTGGGCAGCAGGAAAAGACAGCCCAGGACCGGAAGTAGCATGTACCACTGCCGGTCTGTCCTCCCTATAAGGTATAGGAAAGGATAATACTGAAATAATGTATAAGGAACCAGATAGGTACAAAAGCGGAATACTCCCTTCCCATAAACGTCCAAGGGATATTTTCCATACTCCCTTGCCCCGTCGGTTAATACATTCATAAACTCCAGCCCCTCGATTGTAAAAAAACAGATGCTGGCATAGATCAGGAACAGGCAGCCAAAGACCACGCTTCCGCCCAGCACCATCAGCAACAAGGTGACTGTCTTTTTCATATCCCATTGGACTTCTGATTTTGCAATCCCATAGGCGAACATGACGAGAGCCTGGAGCATCCTCCCGATCCGGGTAAATTCCATTTTTCCCGAGACCACCTGGAAAATGCAGCTGCGGGGCCTAAGGAGCATACGGTCAAATTCACAGTTACTGATTGTTCCTGCAAACATATCAAAGCCCCTCATGAACATCTCAGCAATGGAATAGGACATTAAAACCGTCCCGTAGCACAGAACCACCTCACTAAGGACATATCCCTTCACCTCGTGAAAACGCTGGAGCAGAAAAAGAACGCCCAGAAACACATTAAAGGAAACCAGAAACTGTCCAATTGTCGTAAACAGGAAGGATAGCTTATACTGCATTGCAATCTTTAAATTCATAACAAAAAACTTGAAATATAGCCTCATATCTGTCCACCTCCCTCATCCGCCTTGTACAACTATGCGCTTTAAAGCGGCAGCCGTCAGCCATTTACCAAACCACACCAGGCTTATGACCCAGAACAACTGTAGCCCGGCTCTTGCATAGATTTCTAATCCACTGATATCTCCGGAATAGACCCTCAAAGGAACATTCTGCATGGAAGCAAAAGGAAGCAGCTCTACAAGCTGCCTGAGCCCTTCCGGTAAAAAGGGCAGAGGAATAATTGCTCCAGATAAAAATTCCACCATCGATATGGCAACCATCCTGATGCCCACCGGTGAATAGGTATAAAACGTAGCAATGTACACCAGCATACAAAAAGCCACCACGACGAGGAAACCAAGGAAACCTGTAATAAGAAACCATAGGCCGGCCTGTAGGCTTACCGGCAGCCTCATCCCGTAAGGTGCCGGTAAAAAGGAAGCAACAACAAGGATGGGGAAACACCGGAGGACTGCCTTCGATAACCGGTTCGCCATACTTCTAAAAAACCACATGTCATAAAGGTCTGCCGGTCTGCATAATTCATATGCAATCCCGCCATCTGTAATGGTATGGAAGATATCATTCTCCAAAAACCATGTCATGAATAAGGCTAATAATGCCTGCTGCAGCCAGATATAGGAGGACAGCGCCTCCCTTGTCATAGGAAAAACCTCGGGGTTCACCTCATAAAATGCCCGGAACACCAATAGTTCCATGAATCCCCAGGCAAACTGTGTAATAACCCCTGCAAAAGCAGCTGCCCTATATTGTAATCCGGCCAGAAAACGCATCCGAAAAAAGGAAATATATTTCCGGTACCGGAAAATACCGTGTATCTCTTGTCCCATCTAATCTCCCCTTTCTAAGGTTATGGACAAAAATGAATTATGAACAAAAATAAAACTATAGGCAAATATAGACTATAGACAAATGTAGACTATAGGCAAATATAGACTATAGACAAATATAGACTATAGACAAATATAGACTATAGACAAATGTAGACTATAGACGAATATAGACTATAGACAAATAGAGTCCCTTAAAAGACCATCCATACGCTTATATCTGGTATTGATGGTATAAATTAGCCACAATCTTATCAATAGAGGAGCTTTCTACAGAAAGATCCCTGACCTCTACCTGGCTGGATAT
>JARKQP010000126.1 GCA_029974875.1 Mobilitalea sp. | reverse complement strand
TATTTAAAAATAAGATATTTAAAGTCTGGTAATGATAGTGCCTTCCTTATATTATGTCATTAACAATCATTTTTTTAGATACAAAATGCAAGGATTGTTCTTTACATAAATAGATTAATTGGATAATGATGAAGCCCACCTTATGTTGTTTAGTTGCCGGATTATTTATGCATGTCTGTGCTTTTGCGCAGTCGGTTTCCGGAGGAAGTAGTATTCCTGTCACTACATATATTATTGTAGATCAATTTGGCTATCGTTGCTATGATCAAAAGACAGCGGTAATAGTTGATCCTCAGCAAGGATTTAATGCACCGGATGAGTTTATTCCCGGGAAAATCTATGAAGTTCGGGTATGGAGCTCTGATTCTATCATATTTTCGGGTAGCCCAGTTGCATGGAATGATGGAAAAACAGATGCTACAGCCGGAGACAGGGGCTGGTGGTTTGATTTTTCACCGGTTACCACACCAGGAGAGTACTATATTTTTGATGTTGAGAAGGGTGTTCGCTCCTACCAATTTAAGATTGCATCGGATGTTTACAAGGAGGTACTTGCAGCAGCCACCCGCATGTATTATTATCAAAGGGAGTTTACCCGAAAGGAGGCCCAATATGCCGGAAGTGCATGGACCGACGAGAAGTGGTTTCCTCAGGACACGGTTACCCGGTATGTAAATGACCGTAATAACGTTGCCCTGTATAAAGATCTGCGGGGAGGCTGGATGGATGCCGGGGATGTCAATAAGTACGTTACTTTCTGCTACCAGCCTATCCACCAGTTGCTTACTGCCTTTGAGCAGAATCCTGACGCTTTCACCGATGAAACCAATATTCCTGAGTCGGGGAACGGTGTGCCCGATATACTCGATGAGATTCGTTTTGAAATGGAATGGATGGTACGTATGCAGGATCCTGCAGACGGAGGAGTTCATATCAAGATGGGTAACATTGATTACAACGATGCCTGGCCACTGAGTACTGATAAGCGGCCAAGATACTATGGGCCGAAATGTTCCTCCTCCAGCATTGCAGCAGCCGGAATGTTTGCTCATGCCAGCCTTGTTTTTTCAAGAATTCCCGGATGGGAAACCCTGGCCACAAAGCTGAAGGAGCAGGCTGTTAAAGCATGGGCATGGTATAAAACAAATACAAGAAATACAAATTGTGATGACGGCACTATAAAATCAGGGGATGCTGACTGGGACCTTTCCTACCAGGACAGGGCTGAAGTTGTTGCAGGAATTTATCTGTACATGCTTACAGGAGAAAGCAAATACCATGATGCCGTGAAGGCAAATTATACCAAAACCAGGCCTTTCACTGATGTAACATGGAGCATGTACGATGCTCCGGAAGGGGATGCGATGTTACTCTATACAACATTACCGTCAGCCGATCCGGTGGTAAAGAATGCTATATTGAGCCGGAAATCCAGCCAGGGCAAAACATCTGCCATTTATTTTACAGGTGAGGATTTGTATAATGCATGGGTTCCTCTTTCTTCTTACCATTGGGGAAGTCTTAATCCAAGAGCCAACATTGGGAATGCCAATATGGATTTTATTGATTACCATATTGATACTTCTGATAATCAGCGCTATACCGGACGCGCGTTGAACATTCTTCATTATTTCCACGGGGTTAACCCGTTTAATATGGTCTATCTCAGTAATATGGGAAGTTATGGTGCCGAACGTTCCGTTAGAAAAATTTACCACGCCTGGTATCGTTATGGAACCAGCCTTGCTGATAATCCTGCTCCGGGATATGTTCCGGGAGGGCCCAACAAAGATTATGGCGGCAATCTTGCTTCGCTGAAAAACCAGCCTCCGCAGAAATGTTTCCTTGAATTTAACGATGGCTGGCCGGCCAATTCTTGGGAAATAACCGAACCTGCTATTTATTACCAGTCAGCTTATGTCAAACTGCTGTCACATTTCATAGGCGAAAATTGTAAGGGAAAAGTTGTTCCGGACAGTGTGGTTCTTAACATGAAGAGTATTAGTCTGAAACAGAATTCATCCTACCGGTTAAAGGCTGATATATATCCGGCAGATGTTTGCAACAGGTTCATAAGATGGGTTGTGGCAGATACTGCCATTGCTGAAGTTGATAATTATGGCCTGTTAAAGGCAAAGAAGGAAGGTAATACCCTTTTATTTGTTGTTTCATATGCAAATGAAACCATTACCGATACCTGTAATGTCGAAGTAATTCCCTGCACAAGAACTGCATGGGGAAATGACCCTGTTCATTTACCCGGCAGAATTGAAGCAGAAAATTTCGATATTGGCTGCGGAGAGGAAGCTTATTTTGATAAAGACGCTGCAAATAACGGTGGCGTTTACCGAACCGAAGGTGTTGACATTGAATCGTGTTTGGAAGGAGGATATAATATCGGATGGATTGAACAGGATGAATGGACAGAATATTCAGTTGAAGTTGATTCTGCCTGTGATTATGTTGCTGAATTCAGGGTGGCTGCCCAAAGTGCCCAGGGGGGAGTGGAACTTTTTTTTTCTGAAGGCCCTGTATTTACCGGCACGCAGTCATTCTCTCCGACCGGTGGATGGCAGGTCTGGAAGACAGTGAGGAGTTCCCCGTTCTTTTTACAGAAAGGCAGACAGATTATGAGGCTGATCATGAAATCCAGCTTGTTTAATATCAATTATATTGATATACGGTTCCACGACCCTTTGTCTGTAGGAAAAAATCAGATTCTGCATCCTGTTCTATTTCCCAATCCTGCTGTTACCGAATGCAAAGTATTCTTCCCTGAGAGGGCCGAAAGCAAATTGGTACAGGTCTTTGACTACATGGGTCGCCTGGTATATTCATTAGCCTGCAAAGAATGTGAATCCATCAATATTCCGGTTACGCAGCTTGTAACCGATGACTCTTTTTTTTTGGTTAAAATTTCTACCGGAAGTCAGCACTACTATGATAAGCTGGCTGTGATCAGGTAACAGA
>JARKQP010000124.1 GCA_029974875.1 Mobilitalea sp. | reverse complement strand
TACCTGCGGTGCGGACAGTGTATATGAGCCTGATGCTCCGAGCTGCGATGCTGGAATTTTCTCTTTAGGAATCCCTGTTCTTTGTATCTGCTACGGCTGTCAGATTATGACCTACCTGTTGGCCGGTAAGGTGTCCAAGGCTCCGGTCAGGGAATACGGCCGCACCGAAATCAACGTAACACCCACGTCCAGATTATTTGACGGCGTATCCGAGAATACCATCTGCTGGATGAGTCATACTGATTATATTGAAAAGCCTGCAGCCGGCTTTAACATCATTGCGAAATCTGATTCCTGCCCAATTGCTGCCCTAGAAGACACCGAGAGAAATCTTTACGGTGTGCAGTTCCATCCTGAAGTAGTCCATACTCCGGAAGGAACAAAGATGCTTCATAACTTCTTATATAAAGTATGTAACTGCTCCGGTGACTGGGTAATGTCCTCCTTTGCCGAGGAAATGGTTGCTTCCCTGAAGGAAAAGATCGGTGACAAAAAGGTACTATGCGCCCTTTCCGGCGGCGTAGATTCCTCCGTGGCCGCCGTTATGATCAGTAAGGCAGTTGGCAAGCAGCTTACCTGTATCTTTGTAGACCATGGCTTACTCCGTAAGAATGAAGGCGACGAGGTGGAAGAAGTCTTCACAACCCAGTTCGACGTTAACTTCGTCCGTGTAAATGCCCAGCAGCGTTTTTATGATAAATTAGCCGGCGTATCTGACCCGGAAACCAAGAGAAAAATTATAGGCGAGGAATTCATCCGTGTATTCGAGGAAGAAGCCAAGAAAATCGGCACCGTTGATTTCCTAGTACAGGGAACCATTTATCCTGACGTGATCGAAAGCGGTCTCGGTAAATCCGCAGTAATCAAGAGCCACCACAATGTCGGCGGTCTTCCTGATTATGTAGATTTTAAGGAAATTATTGAGCCTCTGCGTAATCTATTTAAGGATGAGGTAAGAAAAGCCGGCCTTGAGCTTGGCATCCCTGAAAAGCTGGTATTTAGGCAGCCTTTCCCTGGCCCCGGACTTGCAATCCGTATTATCGGCGATATTACTCCCGAGAAGATTGCCATCCTCCAGGAAGCGGATTATATCTACCGTGAGGAAATCGCAAAGGCCGGCTTGGATAGAAGCATTGGACAGTATTTTGCCGTACTGACCAACCTAAGAAGCGTTGGTGTTATGGGTGATGAGAGAACCTACGATTATACTGTGGCTCTACGTGCCGTTACAACCACAGACTTTATGACCGCAGAATTTGCTGAGCTTCCTTGGGAGCTGCTTGGAAGGATTTCCAACAGGATCGTGAATGAAGTAAAACATGTAAATAGAATCTGCTATGATATCACCGGTAAGCCACCGGCTACGATTGAGTGGGAATAATGGTCAAGAACCTCGGAATGCCTATTTTATATAGGTTTCCGAGGTTCCTTTATGCGTTTGGCGCTAATTAATTTTGAAGTAATTATTTATGGAAATAATATTGCAAAGCTTTAGCAGTATAATCCGAGGCACCCACCCCATATTTTTTGTCAGTTATACTTTTGATGGTATCATCAGAGTAACCTTCTATAACCATGTCCCAGAAACCTTCTCCCATGTCCATTCCCATAGTATTTTCGTGTGATAATTCAACTATTTGTCGGATGATATCCTGGATTTCATCGGAGGCCACATCTTTTGACAGATCGGAAGTCAATTTTAAATATAAATCATTGCTTTTTTGTAAAACTTCATCTGCATTTTCTTTGAGTTCATTTGCGCGTTCCATTAATTCCGGGAAATGTTCCAGATTGTATTTCATAGCTTCCGTATATTTTTCAACGCTCCCAAATTGTTTTATCGCAAGTTTCGCTACGTTGGATTCATCATCTTTAACTTTTTGTATGAACTGATTGAATTTTTCTATACTTCCCCAATGCTTAATAATATCCTCCGTATTTTTAGTTTTGAATTGCTCCAACGCTTCAATATATTCACTCAAGTCAAATTCCTTAAAACTCATGCCCTGCTCTCCTTTCTCCAACCTGCTCAGAAGGTCAATCAGCTTATCCATCCGTTTCCGCTTTAAAATAAGCAACTTTTTTTGTTTCTCAAAAGTTTTTATTTTATCAAACTCAGGCTTTTGTAAAATCTCTTTGATATCCTTAAGCTTGAAATCCAGCTCTTTAAAAAACAGGATTTGCTGTAACAATTGCAGAGCTTCATCATTATATAGACGATAACCAGCTGGGGTTAATTCACTTGGCTTTAAAAGACCGATTTCATCATAATATTGTAAAGTACGTGTGCTTATCCCAGTTAATTCCGCGACCTGGCTAATGGTTCTCATAATTATCAGCTCCTTTAATTAATGACAACAAGAAAGAAACCTGCCGGCAAGCATTTGGATTTGTTGTCCTGAGAAAAGAATACACTATCACGTTGCGTTGAAGTCAATATCTTAATTAAAAAAGTTTATAAAAGTTAGTAAAAAGTTTCTATTACAGCTCTTCCAGCAGCCAGTCGAGAACATTCTTCTTCTGAATCCCTTCATAGTCGGCATTGCCAAACACCTCATCGAGAGTCAGCAGGTATTTAGGATAGTTATCGGAAATTTTTCGAAAGGGTGCCAACTCCCGTTTCAAGGTGTCCTCCGCCAGTGTTGATGCGGATACCTGATAATACACTGTACTACTTGGGCTGACAGCGACAAAATCCACTTCACCGCCATCATCAAGCTGTCCTACAGACACCTCATATCCCCGCCGCAGCAATTCCAGATAAACGACATTCTCCAGAATATGGCCAATATCACTATCTTTTCCCCGTACAAGAATATTGCGGAGCGCAATATCCACAGCATAGTATTTGTTTTGTTGTGTCAGGAATTGCTTGCCCTTAATATTGTACCGGACTGCCTCATGGACCATCAGACTATCGGTCAGCCCACGGATATACTTATCGACAGTTTTTTGATCAACGCCTTTTCCCTGGGACTTTAATGTGCTTGCGATCTTGCTGGGAGAGACACGGTTACCGATATTGTGGAGCAGGAACTTCGCTACGTTTTCCAACATATTAACATCAGACACCCGAAGTCTTGCTACGACATCCTTAAGAAGTACCGTATTGTAAATATCCCGAAGGTATTCCCGCGCCTCTTTGGAACCATAACTATAGCGTAGGATATAGGGAAAGGAACTTAGCTCCAAATATAGGTTGAATTTTTCATTCTTTGGCAGCTCCTGTTTATCTTCCGATAGACCCGAGCAGAATTCCGCAAAAGAGAGCGGAAGCATTTTTAATTCTACATACCGTCCAGAAAGCCGTGTTGCTAGCTCTCCCGACATAAAATAAGCATTGGAGCCTGTGATGTACACATCGCAGTTTTCCTTCAGAAACAGGCTGTTCACTGCCTTTTCAAACTGTTCAACGTGCTGCACCTCATCTAAAAAGATATAGTTCATCCGATCAGACAGTAGCCGTGACTTGATATACTCATATAGCGCACGGTATTGCGTGAAATCTTCATTTTCCACATCTTCAAAATTCAGAAATGTAATCTGTCGTTCCTCAACACCGTTTTGCAACAGATGCTCACGGTAAATATCAAAGAGGGTCGATTTCCCACACCGGCGGACGCCGGATACTACTTTGATGAGCTGTTTATCCTTATGGCGTATCAACCAATCCAAATACGCCTTACGGTGGATTCTTCGCATCTCTTTCACCTCCATAATCATTTATAGGTATTTTACTCCTGAAATCCAAGAGAGTCAAATAATAATGGAATCTATTCCATATATATTTAGTATATACATAAAACCAGGAACATACTCCTTATTTTTATTATATAACAATTAAATTACAGACAAGGTAATTAGAGTTAGAGCAAAAAAATAGAGGACGTTGCAAAAAGAAGAGCCTATACCGGATAGTGCAGAATTGTTCCCTAATATCTGCACTATCCGGTGTATTTCTTCTATTTTGTAACATCCTCCTATCCGTAAGTGAATTGAATACCCTCTTAGGACGTTTTAGGTATATTTAGCTCTTCTAAAATAAATAGATATCACTTCGTAGCCGGAGTTATCGAGTCCACAGTAATCATTCTAATGGCAGATGCTAAAATCGGCTGTTTCGTAACAGGATCCGTGGTACTCTTTGTCCTCACATAAATTTTATCACCTATAGACACATTTTTCACGACTACCGGTTTTTTTGCCGTTATTTGAGACCATTTTGCCTTCATAGGGTCAAAGGTCGAATTTTTATTTACTACCGTATACTCATAATAGGTTTTTAAATTGGTATCCGTGATGGTTAAGGTTGTTCCGCTGACAGAGACTGCCGAAGGGATAGGAGCCTGTGCAGCTATTTCAATTACCTTTATGCTTGAGCTCCGCTTTTTATCGTCACCTAATTGATAAAATTCAATAGTTCCTGCCGCAATCATACCGGCTTCCACAGGGGTTCCCTGGGCAATTCCTAATATGCTCCGCAAATCGAGATAGTTTATCTTTGAATCACTGTTGTTAAACAGATTCCATGTCGGGCTGTCACTTCGGCGATAGCGGGTCACACCTTTTTTCAGGCCAGTTATAATCATTTTGCTTCCATCTACTTTTACGGCAGGTGCCGTCGGTCTTTTGGGAACCTTTACGGTAATGATCTTTCCTGATCTCTTCGCTATCGTAGCAGCTGTCCTAAAGTACAGGGTTGCACCCTTTACTTCATAGATGGAGGTATAGATTGGATTAGTTGCAGTTCTCCAGGCTCCATTTGCACCTTTTTTATATTCCACAATAGCACCAGGGGTTGTGGTCTGAAACTCGATTCTGCCTGCACCACCAACAATCTTATAGGCCGCAGTCAGGTCTTTGGCCTCCTGGGCAGGAAGAACACAGGCCACTTCTTTCGTATCCTTATTTCCTTTAAAATATATTGTCACTTCCTTGGTTGATAAAATGGCTGACAGGTCAACCGTATTCGTGCCCTCATCAAGCATTTCCCAGCTTTTCTTCCCATCCGTACTCAAATAAAACTTCGAACTTCCTCCCGGTCCAGGTACAACGGTTGCTATCTCCTCAATGTAATTAACTGTTACGCTGACAGAGGTTCCTGTATCAGCCGCCTTCACTGTTCCCGGATCAATGGAGTTACCGAAGACTATACTGAATACCATACAAGCCACTAATAATTTCTTAAACATCCCTCTTCTGATCCAGATGGCGTCCTTGATCTTCTTGTCATTTTTTCCTTTGCTGTTTATCCTTTGAATGTCCATTTCCTCATCCCTTTCTCTCTTATTTCATCCCCTGAACGCTTCCTGCCAAATAATTATTATAAATATTCTGGCATATATTACTATTTATTTGACGAGCTATCTTTTATCCTGTATCCATATTTTTCATCTTTATAGCAACAATTATAGTCCTTTTTAGATTGTAAAACAATCGTTTACAATCAGTTTTCATAATATCTAGTCATTATATCCTAAATAATCCCACATTATTTTCCTCTTTATCTATGATTTTTGTATTAATTTGATTTATAATTAAAATGCATCTATAAGAAACCTCATAAATGCCATCCTTCGAATGCACATTTATTCCAAAAGGTTTCCTATAGATGCAGCTTATTACTTCAATGAACAGAATTCATAATCTCATTACAAAATACTTTGTCCAAATGACCTCTTAGGAATTTGTTCGCAAATGCGAGCTCTTCTTTCCATATTTCTGATCCCGTATACCAAAACTCTCCTACAAAAAGTTTTACGTTCATCTCTTTCAGCAGTTTTAATTGTGTCAGATAATCTGTATGTCCGGTACCAAAGGGTACTTCCCGGTAATGCCCAGGAAATGTTTCCTTTAAATGTGTTGCAAAAATATGTCCTTTTCCTGTTTCAAGATCACTATTGACATTTTTATCATAAATCAAACTTGCATTTGTAAGATTTCCTATGTCTGGATATACTCCAAGATATGGACTATTTAACCGCTTAATATACGACATGGATTTCTCTACGGTATCCATAAAATTTGTCTCCATTGTTTCAAAGCCAAGAATCATACCCTTTAAGGCTGCCATCTCACAAGCCTTTTGCAGTCCGATCAAGAAAAGCTCACGTGTATCTTCCCCGCTCTCTTCATAATAGACATCATATCCGGCTAATTGGATAATCCTGATACCAAGATCAGCGGCAAAATCAATGGCTTTCTCCATGATCTGTAATCCCTTTTCCCTGACCTCAGCATTACGGCTTCCAAATGGATATTTGCGGTGACCGCTTAAACACATGGAGTAAATAGGCGTACCCGTATCATAAATAGCCTTCTTTAATGCAAACCTTTCTTCCTTAGTATAATCGAGACGGCTTAATCTTCCATCACTTTCATCGATACTTATCTCAACATAATCGAAGCCGGTTTCCTTAGCAATACTAAGCTTTTCTGTCCACGTAAGGTGGTTTGGCATCGATTTTTCATATAAGCCTAATTGATATTTTTTCATACCTTATTGAATCCTTTCCTTTCATTTGGACGGGCCGCTGCATAACCTTTTAAATACCATTTAACAACAGCCTTCCACACTTTAAGGATCAAGAGATAAACCCAAAACAAGTAAACAGATTAGTCTGTTATAAGATATACCGCCGCTTCATTTTTTGTATGGTTTGCACTTATGATAATATCCCGTTGGGGCTGCCTAACAATAGCTACGTTAGCCGTTCCCACTCCTGTCTCTATCATTTCGTGCAAATATTCTTCTCCATCGTATTGTATATAAAACAGTTCGCAATCCATACGCCTGATTCCTCCAACGATGGTTGCTTTTCCCCTGATATCTCCTGCCCATACTGCATGTGCGAAATCGATAGGCTTCGGATAGGAATAGACCTCCTCATACTTATCCTTCTTATACTTAAGGATTTTGAACTGATTACCATGAAATGGGGCTATTATCGCAAGTTCTTTTTCACCATCCCCATCCAAATCGTAAACAGCCACATCAGAGGTGGGCTCATCATAAATGTGATGGACAGTCCATTCCTCTCCTGAACTCTGGGGAGGTACCGCTACATAAATACCGGAATCACAGGTGGTATACCCTGCTTCCTTCCCCTCGAATATACCTTTGCAGTACCCATGGTTCTTTAATAAGCCCTCCTGGATTGACTTTAATTCCATAGGTTGATTTAAGTCATCCGGCAGTTCTCCCACCCATAATCTGCCCGGTGCTGACCAGTCATCTCGGGCAGCCTTGGAATCACACAGGGTACACCCAAGGAAATAACGTTTTCCATTTGCCTGCAGAATATCAAATCTATGTACATAAGGAAGGCTGATAAAATCTTTTATCTGCCATTTCCCGTCTACATATTTTCCCCATACAATTTTGGAATTCAAGGCGTTAAATCCGGGAAAGAATTTCTGTACAGCAAGAAATTCCCCATTACTTCCTGGAATTTCAACAATTGACATCGTGCCGCCTGCTTTTTCCCACACTACTTCTTTCTGACTGAAATTCTCACCAAAGTATGCATAGCAGGAGCCTTCCACCTCTTCACTTGCAAGCAGTATTTTCAAAACCCCATCCACGGTAACGCTGCTGGTACAGTAGCACCGATATATTTCATCCAGTACAATTTTCTCTATATTCATTCACTTCTCCATTCTGCCGGTCATCGCAGGCAAACAAAATTATCTGTAGCTATTAATCCAAGACTTCATTATAAAATGGAGCGGAAAGGAACATTTGGTTCTTCTGTAAAGCAGTCTTCAAAGCCTCTGCGGTAATGATACTGCAGCTTATCCTTATCCTGCGGGTAAACATATTTACCGCCAACCTCCCAGATAAACGGGTGGAATTTGTATTCCAGCACATACTTTTTAAAATTATATAGAAGCATTATTTCTGCCGGATCAGCTTTAAAATTCGTCCATACATCATAATGGAACGGAATAACAACCTTTGTGCGTAGCGCTTCTGCCATTCTCAGGATATCAACGGAGGTCATTTTATCCTGGTTACCGATGGGATTTTCACCATAGGATCCAAATGCCACGTCAATTTCATAGTCCTTGCCATGCTTCGCATAATAAACGGAATAATGGGAATCCCCACTATGATAAATGTTTCCTCCGGGTGTTTTGAATAAATAGTTCACTGCCTTTTCATCCATATCGGTTGGACAAATACCGGAGAGCGGTTTATCTGCTGTAACTAAGCAGGTTCTGTCAAAGGAATCTAAGATGACAATTTCAACATCCTTCACTTTAACTACATCTCCCGGTTTTACCGTGATGCACCGTTCTGCCGGTACACCATAGCTCAGCCATTTTTTCACACTTTCTTTTGGGCCGATGAAGGGAACCTCCTCCTTACAGTTCTTCATAACAGCTGCAGCAAAGAATGGGTCAATATGGTCATTGTGATAATGGGTGGAAAGTACGGCATCAACTGCAGTAACTGCAAATGGGTCATATACAATTTGTGCTGCACGGAGATTTGGCTGTGTCAGAAGTCCGCCTGTCATATTCCTCATCTGATGATACTTCTCCATATGCTTCGTTTTTTGGCTGCGCTTACCATTTCCAAACCATAAATCTACGGCGATGTTTGTGTTGTTTTCAGTTTTTAGCCAGATACCGGTGCAACCCAGCCACCACATCGCTATATTTCCTTTCGGTACAACTTCCTGGTCTATTTCTTCATTTAGCCAAGTGCCCCATTCAGGGAATGCACCAAGGATCCAGCTCTCTCTTGTAATCTCATCAATTTTACTCATTCTCTACCTCCTGATTTTTATGATTTATACGGTCGTTTTTAATGTGTGTTGTATATTTTATTTAACTATATTATAATATTACTACATTTATAAGTTCATTTCAATACATTTATATGATCATTCAATATATTTAATGAACTTTTAAGCTCGTTTGACATAATTTAATTACTTTTTACTAACCTTATACAGGAATTTGATTGATCTTTCTTCATATCTCCTTGTTAATATATAATTTCTATAGAAAAAGTGATGTCTTCCTTTTCAATATCACTTTTATTTGATTGACTTCAATTCATTTTGTTCATATAATTAATATCAGGCAATACTTCACAGGAAAGAAAAGAGGTATCTCATATGAAAAGAGAAAAAGCATTGGTGGATAATAGACGGAGTAAGCTTTTAGAAGCATTAAAAGCAAATGGACATGTTAAGGTCAGCGATTTAGCTGCAGAATTCAATGTTTCTCCGCTGACAATCAGAAGAGATCTCCAGTATCTGGAGGATACTAAAAAGTTAGAACGTTTTTATGGCGGTGCTTCTATTATTAGTGATCATTTTAATACCCAGGAAGACGATATCACACTCTACCGTAAATTAATTGCAATGTATGCAGCATCTCTTGTAGAGGATGGTGATACCATCTTTATTAATACCAGCTCTACCGCCCTGCAAATGATCAAATATATCAAGGATAAGCGCGTGACTGTAATAACTAACAATGGTAAAGCAATTTACACAGAGCATTCCTCAAATGTTTCTGTCATTTTAACCGGAGGCGAGCTGCGTGAAATTAAAGAGGCTATGGTGGGCGAATTTGCAACCAATAATCTTGAGCGGGTTTCTGCAAAAAAGAGTTTTCTCGGATGTATGGGAATCTCATTAGAATCCGGAATGACTACCGAGATGCTGAATGAGGTTAATATCAATCAATTAATGTTCCGCCGAGTTACAGGCTCCTCTTATATCCTGGCTGATTATACAAAGCTCGGCAGAAACAGCAGCTTTGTCAGCTGTTCCTTAAACAACATCCAGAATATTATTACAGATGAGCTGGCAAATCCGATTATTGTTAATGCTTTACGTGAAAGCGGTGTTAATGTGCATCAAGTTTCAAAAAGTGATATTTTTTAATATATGATCATTTCTTCTTAATTCAGTCATATATATATGATTATTATAATTGATAATATTTATATATTATGATATAAGGGAAAAACGTGTTAATCCCAAAAGAGATAATCTTATAAAAGTAAGAGACCTTGTAGGATTGTGTAGTTTGAGGTGACCCCTTAAAGTCTGACTTTTTGGGGGTCGGTTCAGTTTTACAAGGTCTTTTTTCAGGTAATACAGCCATATGCATCGGAATATTAATTTGTCAACCTAATATATAACGCATGATCGCCCAAGCAACACCATCATTATCATTCGTTCTTGTGACCAAGCTTGCATGCTCCTTCAGTTTTTCACAGCTATTCCCCATCGCCACCGGAAATCCCGCATTTTCAAGCATGGGTATGTCATTATCATAATCACCAAATACACATATCTCTTCTTTCTTCAATCCAAGATACTCTGCCAGCTTCTTCAATCCATATCCTTTATTTACCCGGGCTTCAGACACATCGATCAACCCGGGTTCAGACGAAGTAAATCCTGTATCAGGAAGCGTATCAATATAATCCTGCATTATTTTTAATTTTTTCAATTCCCTCTCGTAAATTAAAACCTTATAAATCTTTAATCCTTGAATGCACTTGTGCTCTTCATCAAAAAAATCCAGCTTCATTTCTTCCATTCCATGATCACGCGCAAACTGATTATATTCCAAAAAGCGATTCAACCGAAGACTAGTCTTCGAAAAATAACTAGTCCCTAAGGTCAGGGCACTATAATCCATCTTAAGTGATTTGCACATTTTCAGAAGCTCCATGACCTCATCCGTATTCATAGGTACATCAAATATTGTTTTTTTCCTTACACAATCCCAGATTACGGCACCGTTTGCAGTTATAACCGGTGTCTCAATCTGTAACTTTTCCGTATAATATTCTGTCATTGTGGCAATTCTTCCTGTACAGACGGAAAACATAATTCCCTTATCACGCGACTTCCAAATTGCATCCATACTCTCCTTGCTGATTTCTCTTTTTGAATTTAACAAGGTTCCGTCTATATCACTGACGATTAGCTTTATTCTCCTACCCTGGGATACCAATTCTTCCTCCATAGCCAATTCTCCTTATGGCAAAGAGGCTGCACCGGGGGATACAGCCTCTTTTACAGTTACTTTTCTTTTTATACTATACCTGCCTCTTTAAGCTTTTGCTCCATTTCGGCTTGGGATAGGACATTCTTTAACCCAATTACTTTTACGCCCTTTGCCTCTGCGTCTTTAAACATTGAGACAAAATTCAACGGGCATAAGACAATATCAAATTGTGTTGCTGCACTTTTTCCTTCGCTTAAGGAGCAGTGATGCAATTTACTCACTTTTAAATCCAGAGATTTAATGACCTTTTCCGCTGTCATTTTCATCATCAGGCTTGTTCCTGCGCCATTGGCGCACGCGACCATTATGTTCAACATATTATTCACTCCTTAATGAAATTACTTTGCATCCTACTAATTAGCTTCTTCAGCTTTGACTTTCTTATACTCTTCGTAATCATCCGTAATAAGGAAGTAATGCTTCTTGTCTTTTAAATACTGTAATTGGGGAATTGCAATTAATGCAATCACAACTATAGCTATACCAAAGTAGCTTAAGTATTTCATAACAACTGTAAATACAGGCCATACAACTGCCCAGTCCCACATTCCTAAGTAACCGCCATATGCCGCCATACCTACCCAGCTGGCAATGATAGCGGAACCAAATACCTGGCAAAGCCCTGCAAGGAACGGGAATAATAACGCTGCCTTAATACCGCCTTTATTATTAGCAAATACTGCGATCGTTGCATTGTCAAAGAATACCGGAACGAATCCTGCGATTACAAGTACCGGACTCTTTAATAAAATTAATGCAATGATGGCTAGAAACTGTCCTGTGGCACCGGCTAAGAAACCAACCGTAACAGCATTTGGCGAACCGAATCCATATGCAACAGCACAGTCTACACCCGGTACGGCACCCGGTAGCAATTTATGGGAGATACCCTGGAAGGATTGGGTCAGCTCCGTTACGAAGGTTCTTACACCCAACTGCAATACCGCTAAGTACACCGAGAAGTTCAGGCAAGTTTTAAGTATGTAGAAAAGGAAACTATCCGTACTCTTCATAAACTCCGCTTGAACCAAATAGTCCTTTCCTAAGATCAATAAAATTGCTCCAAAGAAAATGAACATAAGGATAGAGGTTGCAACCATGTTCTCATTAAAGATAGACAGGAAACCAGGGAACTGAATATCTTCCAGCTTCTTCGATTCTTTCTTACCCTTCCTCCGTCCCATCTTTTCTGCCAATACGGATGCAATTGCAATTGCAAACATCTGTTGATGAGCTATTGCAAAGCCGCCGCCATCAGTCAGCTCCTGAGTCGCGCGTACTGTCAGATTACTACCCACTGCCCAATATAAACCAAGTATAATAGCCATTACCACTAAAATCAATGTATCATTTGCAGCAATTACCGGTAGTGCGAATAATATTAACCAAAATGCTGTTGAAGCCTGTTGTACCTGTACATGGCCTGTTGTAAATACAGCACGGAGCTTAGTAATCTTCCTAAAACGAACCAATAAAATATTAACAACAAAGGCAATCAACAAAAGAATCATTACATTTGAAAAGGTCTTGCCAAATACCTCTTCCACACCTGCTGTTACCGCATTTTGCCCGAAGTATGGGTCAATTACCATAGCATCAAGGCTAAATCTATCCTTTAAACCAACAAGGATTGGACGGAAGTTATTAACCAGGCCGCCGGAACCAACCGCCAAAATCATATAACCACAGACTGCTTTTACGCCACCTGAAAGGACATCATACCAGGGTTTCTTTAATAAAAGATAACCGAAAATAACGATTAAACCAATAAAGAATGCTGGTTGCGTTAAAATATTGTTCGCAAAATAAGTCCATACCTTTAATAAAATTTCCATATTGCCCTCCATTCTTTCACTTAAAGATTGTTATAAATTTGTACCAATATAACCTTACAAATGCCTATTCCTTTTGTAACTTCCTCTAATGGAAATTCCCCCTTTTTCATAATACTTATTAATTATGTTTATTTTTTGTTTATATTATATTTATAAATTTATTATAGTGTCCTTATATGTTTATGTCAATAGCATTATATGAATATTATCATATCTATATGATCATTTTGCGCTTTTTATTGCATGTCGTGTTAGTTTAGTTTTAATTTATAGTAATTAAATCTCTTTTTATGAACTTTGTTCATTTAATCTATTACTTTAATCTAGCTGTTTTATTTTGCCCCAAATGATGCAGGAAAATTAATGGTACGTTATCTACAGCGGAGCCTGAACACTTATCCGGTTACAGGAACGTTTATACATGTTCCTGACTTCCATAAAAAATAAAATAGCATCATAATCTTCGGCGGCAAAGATTATGATGCTTAATAGGCTTACATCCTTATATATCTGTCTACATCTATCTAATTATTTAATTATACCTGTTTAATATATCTATTTAGTATATCTGTTTTATTATATCCGTTTTATTATATCCGTTTTATCATATCTGTTTCATTATACCCATTTAATTAGATCCATTCAGTTATGTCCATTTAATTATGTCCCTTTATATCCCTTTAAAATACTATAAATATTTTTGATCAATCCTAAGCAAATCCTCTACCGTCTTTGCCTCAAGAAGTTCCTCTACCAATTCTTCATTTAAAAGTAATAAAGCCAGCTTCTCCATATTCTTCAAATGGATATTATGATCAACTGATGCCAGTACAAAAAATAATTTTGCGTCTTTCTCCGGATTGCCTTCTTCAAAGTGCACCGGATCCTCAACCTTCATAAAGCTAATAGCCGTATCATTCACACCTACTGCTCCTTCCTGTGAATGTGGCATTGCAATATTAGGAGCCAGAACAATATAGGGCCCATATTTTTTTACGCATTCAATAATGGCGTCCACATATTCTTTATCGATAGAATGATCTGAAATTAATGGCTGACAAGAAGCTTCTATTGCTGCTTCCCAAGTATCAAAG
The DNA here is from genome assembly GCA_029974875.1 of Mobilitalea sp. The sequence goes on along the minus strand of JARKQP010000124.1, from coordinate 2,228 downwards.
TGTTGCTGGAAACAAACATGCCCTTTATCAACAAGCTCTTTTATTAACATAAATAATCCTCCTGACATACGGTTCATAAAACTTAATAAAATACGATCTGCCTATCCCCTTCTGAAATTGCTCAAAATTTATTCCAAAAGAAACAGGCAGCTTTACCATAAGGGAACAAGATCATTATATGACCTTTTCGAATTTTTATCAAGTATATTTTATGATCATTTGTGCTTTTTATTGAACTTTTGATTTATATATGAACATGTATATTAATAAACTCGTTATTCATATACTTATACTCTATTTTAGATCCCATCCTGTTACATATGGCATATCTATGACTTATTTGATCGCCTTTTCTATCTCAGAACGGGAAGCCATAGAGAACTCACTCATGATCCAGCCAACAATTCTATCCTTAGCCTGGGAAGCACTTAAATGGTATGCGGACCGTACATGCTCCCCTCCAAACAGGTTCTCGCTTAGGGTATAGCTTGCTACGGGCCAGCCATATTCCTCCTGCTTCTTGTTGCACCTTCTATGGAAGCCTTTGACTGTTATATAGGTCTGCATCTGCAGCAGGGTCATGACTCCCTCGAAGCCTTTTTCCCCGCCCTTGCCAAAGCCGGCTGCTGCCTTTAATTCATTGGAGGGTATTTCATCCCGCAGCTCCAGAACCTCCATTATCTTCTTTGCATGATAGCTTGCCAGGCCATCCTCATACCTGCTGTCAAAATCATATCCATCTCGCCGGAAGGCTGCCAGATACGGATACCACTCCCTTGATACAAAGCCGGCACGGTTGCCAAATAATTTGCCATAGGCGATTCTGCCTTCCGTAGCGACCACCTCACGCCATGCCCAAGGATCCTCCTCCGGCCTATCCGACCACCAGGAATTTATTCCGGTGATTTCCTCTACTGAAAAGCCCTGTACAGAATTCTTAAACAGGGGAAGGAAGCCCACCTCATTAATATAATCGGAAAGCTCCCCGCTGGTCTTAATTCTCCTGGGATCGTCATCAACAAGCCCTTCCATTACCCATTTGCCATCAATCGTAACCATAATTCTTCTCCCCAATTCAATCTTAGGAATATGCTTACCCTTAGCTGCCTAAGAAAAGTCATTCTCCGAACTATAACCTGTTCTTTCACCAGTTCTTTCGTAAACGCTGTACAAGCTGGCCTTAACCAATCATACTCGTCTACTGATTATGCCAGTCTTACCCATCATACCCGTCTACTCATCATGACCGTCTACCCATCATGTCCATCTACTAGTCATGTCCATTTAATTCATCCAGGGTATTTTCATAGGCCGGAAGAAAATCTCTTGTAAAGATATCCACTTCTGCCAGCTCCATCTTTTCCAGGATAAGACAAAGAGATTTTTCCGCACTAGCAAATTCCGTATTTCCCGCTTTTCTTTCCTCAATACATTTGATTAACGCCGATAGTTTATCCGCTGCCTTCACCAATCTCCACAGGTAAGCCTCCCCTTCTTCCTGAAAGAAGATGGATTCATAGCTTGCCCTCATGTCCTCCGGCAGCATCCCAAGCAGTCGCCTTGCCGCATCCGCTTCTATCGCCTTAAAGGCACCCTGGATATTTTCATTGAAATATTTAATCGGTGTCGGCATGTCTCCCGTAATGATCTCCGTTGCATCATGGTACAGCCCTATCAGGGCTGCTTTCTCCGCGTTCAGATGGTTTCCCAGCCTCTCGTTACTGATAATTGCCAGTGCATGCGCCAGAATGCTCACCTCAAGGGAATGCTCACTGATATTTTCCGAGTTGGAATTACGCATTAATGCCCACCGCTCGATCAGCTTCATCCTGGACATCATTGCAAAAAAACCATTCTCCATGCCTTTACCCTCCGTCTTTCCCTAGGTACTCCCGGAAACTCCTTATACATATAGTTCCCGGAGTGTACCCTAATGTTCCAAATACTTCTTAACATAGGCACCTGTGTAGGAAACCGGATTGTCCGCCACTTCCTCCGGAGTTCCCATTGCAATTATGGTACCTCCCTTATCCCCGCCTTCCGGGCCAATATCTATGATGTAATCCGCTGTCTTGATCACATCCAGATTATGTTCGATTACTACTACCGTATTTCCTGCATCGGAAAAGCGTTTCATAATTTCAATTAATTTATGCACATCCGCAAAATGTAGCCCCGTCGTCGGTTCATCCAGGATGTTAATTGTCTTGCCGGTGCTCCGTTTGCTT
>JARKQP010000096.1 GCA_029974875.1 Mobilitalea sp. | reverse complement strand
AACAAAAATAATTGGTACGGCGAATGCTAATATGAATACAATTACTATCCTTCCGATCAAGAAAAGTACAATAAGAAATACAATAAGGATTAATACCAATATTATTTTCTGCCACCAGGTCAAATTTGTATATATTTTAGTTTGTCCGGGGTTATCATTTTCCTGCTCCCCATGGGTCTCTTCTCTTTCTGGATGATAGCCATAGTATCCTTGGGAGCCATTAAAATGATATTTTTCCTTTGTCGCCTTTTCTGCTTCTATGATTGTTTTCGCTATTAACCGCGGGTTACCTAATTCGTCCAGAATTCTTTCTTCTGAAGATCCGGAGGCAATATATTGATCATAATACCGGATATTTTCCTCTATGACCTTCGGACTTACCTCACCATCCAATGCCTGCCTTAAACCTTCAAGAAACTCTTTTTTATCCATGTGCTGCCGTCAGCCTCCTTTGCGCTATTGTATCACAACACATTTAAAACGTAAATACTTAATGGCTGAAAGTAATAATTAAATGCACGAAAAAATGCATTAAATACGCAGCTTTCGTATCTAATGCACTCTGACTGTGTGCTAGAGGATTCGAACCCCCGACCTTCTGGTCCGTAGCCAGACGCTCTATCCAGCTGAGCTAAGCACACATACACATATTTTAAAAGAAAAAGCACTATTCTATATTTATTATAGAATAATGCCGGCGACCGGAATCGAACCGGTACGGGAGATTAGTCCCGCAGGATTTTAAGTCCTGTGCGTCTGCCAGTTCCGCCACGCCGGCACAAATGGGACCTATAGGGCTCGAACCTATGACCCTCTGCTTGTAAGGCAGATGCTCTCCCAGCTGAGCTAAGATCCCTGGGTATTTATTATCAAAAGCTAAAGGACAACTTTTAATAATTTATATTACCATAATCACTCAATTATAGCAAGTGATTCCTGTAAATCCTTTTATCCAAAACTATTGACTTGAAAAATATCAGCTTGTATCAGGTGTTAATAATCTAACGACCCAGAAGGGACTCGAACCCTCGACCTCCGCCGTGACAGGGCGGCGCTCTAACCAACTGAGCCACTGGGCCATGCTTTTAATGGACCTTCAGGGACTTGAACCCCGGACCGACCGGTTATGAGCCGGTTGCTCTAACCAACTGAGCTAAAGGTCCAAATTTTTGTCAAAAAACTTTGAAACTAAAAATCCTTTGAAACCAAAGCTCTTTAGACTTGAACCGATAACATAGTGATTACTATCAGCTGCTCTGCCGACCGAGCCACATCGGTATTTAAGAACCGAAGTTCCTTGCGTAATTGGTTACTATCATAAACAATGACTCCAAGGGGATTTGAACCCCTGTTACCGCCGTGAAAGGGCGGTGTCTTAACCGCTTGACCATGGAGCCGCATTTGCTATTCTATCACATTCTATTTTTCATGTCAAGAATAACTTTCCTTACTTTAAACTCTTGATATAAACCCAAATAATTGCCGTCCATATCTCAAATTCAACTCCCCGAGTAGGGCTCGAACCTACAACCCCACGGTTAACAGCCGTGTGCTCTACCATTGAGCTATCGAGGAATACATTAAATAACTACACACGGGGCGCCACGCACCCCAAAAGGATAAGAAAGATATTTCCTCTTCCTCCGAAAATGTTCCATCCATTATAACTGAAAACCTTTTTTAGGTCAAGCCCTCGGCCTATTAGTAACAGTCAGCTCCATGCGTTGCCGCACTTCCACCCCTGTCCTATCCACCTGGTCGTCTCCCAGGGGCCTTACTAGCTTGTGCTATGGGAT
>JARKQP010000087.1 GCA_029974875.1 Mobilitalea sp. | reverse complement strand
TGTAGCCGGTATCATCGTAGCATCCAGCTGGGATGACAAACCGCTCATGCTGTTGCTTTGCAGGAATTTAATATTTTCATTCATATTGTTTAATATGGTCTGGATACTCTGAAGCCTGCTGCCCAGGGTAAGGTAATACATACCATTGATCCAGTCATTCCAGTACATTAATGCTACCGGGAGCGCCACTGTTACGACAATCGGCAGGGAAAGCGGGAATACGATGTTCTTAAAGGTCTTAAATTCGCTTGCCCCATCAATTTTAGCTGCCTCAATCAGCGATTCTGGAATTGAGTTCTCATAATAATTCCGGAACATCATGATAAAATAACCGTTCGTAAGCAGGTTCGGGATGATTAACCCCCACAGGGTATCCTTCATGTGCAGCAGTTTGGTATAAACCAGATACTGTGCTGTCAGGCCGCCGTTGAACATCATGGTAAAGGTGATCATAAAAAGTATAAAAGCCCTGCCAGGCAGATTCTTCCTGCTTATGGTATACCCGCACAAGGAGCCTATGCCGACACCAAATACCGTTCCAGCTACCGTTATGATAATTGTCATCATATAACCACGCCCGATGACAGCCACTTGATCGAATATGTAGCGGTATGCTTCCAGTGAAAAATTCTCAGGAAAAAAGCTGTATCCATTTAATAAAACCGTGTTCTCATACGTGAAGGATGACATGATCAAAAGAACAAACGGTATAATTGCAGTAACTGAAAGTATCAGCATTAAAATATGCGCACTTATTTCCCATTTCCTATCCCTGCCTAGTTGATTCACAAAAACCACCTCCTAAAATAATGAATCATCTTTGCTTAATTTTCTTACAACTGTATTCGCGGATATCAATAGGATAAATCCAACGCAGGACTGGAATACACCGGTTGCAGATGCCATTGTGATATCACCAAGCTTCATCAATGCCCTAAATGAATAAGTGTCTATCGTTTGTGTCACACTATAAAGTGCTCCCGAATTCATCGGAACCTGGTAAAAGAGCCCAAAATCAGAATTAAACATCCTGCCGAGGGACAAGATCGTCATCAGAATTAATACCGGCTTCAGCAAGGGAAACGTTATATGCTTAATCTGCTGCCATTTCGATGCACCATCGATCCTGGCCGCTTCGTAGTAATCGGAGGGTATTCCGACAATACGTGCCGTATACATCAGAAGGGAGTATCCAATACCCTTCCATGTATGTACAAAGAGCAGGATGACCGGCCAATATTTTGCTTCCTGGTACCAGTTAACAGGTTCCTTGCCAAACAATTTCAAAATGCTATTGTTAATAAATCCG
>JARKQP010000085.1 GCA_029974875.1 Mobilitalea sp. | reverse complement strand
CGCGGTCTTTGTTAAGGATGTCATTCCCTTACGGGATCCAAAGATAGATATCCTATCCATACTTCTTTCAACAGCAGGGTTCGGGCTGGTGCTGTATGGGTTTAGCAATGCGGGAAACAAAGGGTGGACCGATACCAGCGTACTTGCCGCAATACTCATAGGCACAGCCATAACGGCGTGCTTTGTAATACGTCAGCTGAAGCTGGACCAGCCAATGCTTGAGATGCGTGTCTTCCGGTCACAGGTCTTTACACTTACGACATTAATCGGCAGTATATTAAATATAGCATTTGCAGGGGTGGGCATTATTGTGCCGATCTTCCTTCAGACAGTGCTTGGAAAATCAGCATTTATCAGCGGCTTGACGCTTCTTCCGGGAGCCCTGCTGCTGGCCATATGCTCCCTGGTATCAGGCCGTCTTTTTGACCGGCACGGCGCTAAAAAGCTGGCTGTTCCGGGTGTTATACTTCTGGTTATTGCCACCCTGCCATTTATCCGGCTGCAACGGGATACACCTGTGTTTATCATTGCGGTTTTTAGCGCCATCCGCTACATTGGGATCGCCCTTGTACTGATGCCCATGCAGACCGCAGGGATGAATGCCCTGCCGAGCAAATTGATCACCCATGCCACTGCCGTAGTCAATATGTCAAAGCAGGTGGCAGGTGCCCTTGGAGCCGCGGTTCTTGTAACCTTAATGTCAAATGTCGCTTCGGCCCACGCTCCCGCTTTAGAAATGGCGGATACAAATCCCGCGGCGTATCAGTCAGGAATGCTGGACGCAACCTTAATGGGAATTAATTTTACGTTTATCTTTATATTAGGATTGACGATGGTTGCTTTGGTTCTAGCCTTCTTTTTGAAAGATAAGAAAGTACAAAGACATAAAGGAAATCTGGAAGCAGAATGCGCTGAGGGCTAGATTTATTATTCACAGAGCTTAAGCCGGACATAATGGGCTATATGCAGAAATAAGAAAAAAGCCAATGCTCTCTTTTGCATTAGGATGGTATGGCTATAACTATCCTGATGCATAGAATATTTACTGATGCTGTTTAAAAACCATTAATCTGCTTAATAGGTAATTACTAATTACAATAATTATATTTGAGATTATCTTAATCACCACAT
>JARKQP010000038.1 GCA_029974875.1 Mobilitalea sp. | reverse complement strand
ACCCTGGCTGTCTCATTTTCAAAGGTTCCATACAATTTTCCGGGTACAATATCATCCGTTGTCCCAAAATAGGATTTAATTGCTTCGGATTTAGGTGCATCCATCGACTTTGCAACCTCACCATATAAAGCAAATTCGTCGTACTGGTCTGCAATAAGGGCAATGTTATAGGGTATCTCCGGAGATAAGGGAACTGCGGTGTATGCTGCAACCATTACTAAAGAATTTACCAGGTCGGGCCGCTGTATTGCCGCAATGCTGCCAATAATTCCGCCATAGGAGTGTCCTTCAATAGCAATTTTTGTTTTGTCAACCATAGGAAGTCCTGCTAAATAATCTAAGCAGGCTGTAGCACCGGCATCTACAGCCCCGGATATGAATTCCGTATAAGCATGCGCTCCATAATTAACTGCGAGCACGATATATCCTCTTCTTGAAAGCTCTATGGCATATGGGCTTTGATGACCAGCCGTATTATATGACCCATGCAAAGCTAAAACTGCCGGAGCGGGGGCTGTTACAGATGCTCCTTCCGGTGTATACAGGACACCGGTTACTATTTCTCCATTATTTATCGCAATTTTAACTTCCTTAACCTTAACCTTTCCCCCATCGGTTTGTATCGCGTAGGCTAAAAACGAGCCTAAAATCATAAAAATGAGAGATATAATTATTGCTACTTTATACTTTTTCATTTCCTTCATCCTCCATTAATGATATAATAATATTCCTGTAGGAAGCCAGTTTTTCTAGCTGGTTACTAACTTCAGCTGTATATAGGACATTTCATAAAAGGAATCTGCCCCCATGGCAATATAACAAAATTGAAATCTTGTAAACTCTCCACATTATTGGCTCCAGATATTGTTATAGCCTATCACCCCCGCAAACTTTTCTATAGATATTTCAAAACTTAACTGTATCATGATATCAGTGTTTTTTTTTGTAATTACAACCACATTATATAAAAAGGCATCAATCAAAGTCATTGGATTACACAGCATAATCACCAAAAAATTAGGTAGTAATATTTATCATTATGAGTAATATTACTATATAAGCAGTTCCATGCTGCGATTAATCCAACCCTTTATTTCCCCTTGCTTTTGTACATTTTTCTTCATAGGGCGTCCGGTACAGGCTTCGCATAAAAAATGGAGCACAGCTCCATAGATGGCTATTCCCATCTACTTTGCAATGCTCCACTTTTTACAATGCCTCACTTTTTATAATGCCCCACTTTTTAAAATACTATCTTAATAGATCCTGCCATGCCTTTCACAGGCCTGGTTTACTGCAAATATCCTGCCTCCGGGAGCGTACTGGGCAGGGTTAAACATATTTACGGAGGCTCCATATACCATGTATCCGCCTCCAGGCCCATAGGAAGCTATACACCGTTTTACTTCTGCCTCAATCTCCTGCTCTGTGGCATCCACACGGTCTACTATCCTTTGGACATCCAGGCCCCCCATAATTCCGGCCTTTCCTTTTGCTTTTTCCTTCAGCTTCACTATATCATTGACCGGCTGCACGGGGTCAAAGGCAGTTATTCCGATATCCAGGAAATCATCAAAGAGATCCTCCAGCTTCCCGCAGCAATGCTGCTTGTATACCATGCCCGTCTGTTTACAGGCTGCAACAATCCTGGCAAGATGGGGCTTAAAGAATTTCCTGAAAATATCCGGTGATATAAACAGTCCGTTCAGATGGGAATAATCATCCAGCAGCGTAAAATAATCCGGCTTATAATACACTTCCGCCAGCTTCAGGTATTCTATCTTTTTATCGGCAATCGCTCCTACCAGATCATATACCGCTTCCGGCTCATCATAGATTGCGCACATGGCATCCCCAAAGCCCATAAGGAAATGCAGCCGCTCAAAAATTCCGTTAGGGCAGAATAAATCCTGTACAAACAGCTCCGGCTTCAAATGCATCAGCTCCCTTTCCTTTGCCACAATCATCTCAAAGGGAACCTGGGAGTAATCCGGGAAGTGAACCACACTCTTCCACTCTGTAACATCCTTTAGCACCGGCTTCACCGTCGGCGTGGGAGTGAACATTCCTCCTGCGCTTTCGGTGGGTGTCTGGTGAACCCCATAGCCATCATAGCCAGGTGCTCCCATAGCTGGGGTTTCCAGGGACGTGGCTGCCGGAATGATCTGGCAGGCATCATAAAAGCAGGGGACATATTCCGGAATTTCCCCCTTTAAAGCCAATAAAGCATTTTCTCTTTTTGATAACATAGTTTAACCTCCATCATAATAAAAGTAGGATCAATAGCATCTCTATACTTAAATTATAGCTGGAAGCCAGGGGATAAACATGCGATATTCTGCATGATACCATGCACATATTGCAATATTCGTAGATGTTAGTTTATAATATATTTAGGAGCGATTGAGAATAGACTGGGTTGTAGTCTTCTATGGATTAAGCAGCAACTTAAAATAGAATGGATTGTAATTTCCTGTGCTGTTTCTTAATCAACTAACATATTCACATGGAGAGGAGATTTTTTATGGAGATGCGTCAACTGCAATATTTTATTACTGTAGCAAAGCACAGGAATTTTACAACAGCCGCAACAGAGCTAAATATTTCCCAGTCCACCTTAAGCCGCCAGATCACTGCAATGGAACGGGAACTGAACCTCCTGTTGCTGCTGCGGGATAACCGAAATGTCAACCTTACAAAAAGCGGAGAATACCTGTATAAAGAGCTTTCAAAATTATATACGGATTATACGCACCTGGTCCAGAACGCGCAAAATATCTTTAAAGGCTACAATGGTAATCTGAAATTTGGAATCCTAGAGGAATTCACCTTAGAAGGTATGATGCAAAATGTCCTGCACCAATACCACAAAAGCTTTCCGAATCAGAGCATAGACATGAAGCGGGGCTCCTTCCAGAATCTAACCGATGGTATTTTAGATTTTACCTATGATTTTATTATTACTTTCTTCTTTGATATCTCAAGCCTTTCCCTGCTCCGGTACAAATTAATCGAAAGGGTCCAGGACGGAATCATAATTTCACGGAGAAATCCATTATCAGGCTTAGACCTTTTCCTCCCTGGTAAATTCAAGGAGGAAACCTTTATCCTATTGTCCAGGGACGACAGCAAATATGCGGCTGACGGTGCAATTGAATTTTGTAAGGCACATGGCTTCTATCCAAAGCTAAAAATTGCCCCTGACTTAAATACCGCCATGCTTTGGGTCGAGGCTGGCATGGGGCTGGCTTTTACCTATTCCAACAGTGTTGCAGTCCACAATCCCTCCATGAAATTCATTCCCTTCCAGAAAAGTGATTCTATCCGGGAATCCTCCCTGGTTTTGGCCTGGAATACCCACAACAGGAATCCTGTGATTCATAATTTTATTAAAAGCTATGAGGAATGCAAAGCGAGGGATCAGACAGGAACAGCTCCAGAATGACTCCTGAGGGACAGTCCAAAGACGATAAGCACCTTAATTATCCGCAGAAAAACCATTCCCTGTTTATCAGCTTCGCAGGATTGCATCCGTCATCAGGCAGGCTCTCTTGTTCTGCAGCACATCATGCACCCGAACAAAGTCGCAGCCTTTCATAATTCCTATCACGGTGGTAGCAAGGGTTCCTTCTACCCTGTCCTCTGTCGGAAGATTTAAGGTATTTCCAATCATGGACTTCCTGGAGGTTCCCAAAAGCACCGGATAGCCCAGCCTTTTCAGAAGCTCCAGATGGTTCATCAGCTCCAGGTTTTGTCCGTAGCTTTTCGCAAACCCGATGCCGGGGTCTAATATAATGTTCTCCGGTTTTACGCCTGCATTTAGGGCTATTGCAATAGATTCCTCAAGATCAGCGATGACCTCCGCAAGATAGTCCCGGTACTCTGCTTTTTCCCTGTTATGCATCAGACAGCAGGGTACCTCCAGCGTTGCTGCCACCTTAGCCATAGCCGGATCCTTCTTAAAGCCCCAGACATCGTTAATCAGATGGGCTCCTGCCTTAACCGCTTCCTCCGCAACCACCGACTTATACGTATCCACTGAAACCGGGATATCAAATTCCCGGTGTAATGCACTGATAACGGGTATGACCCTTTCCAGCTCCTCTTCTGCCGGTACCATGACATGGTTCGGCCTTGTTGACTCCCCACCCACATCAATGATGTCAGCCCCCTGATCAATCAATTCCTTTGCATGAAGCAGGGCATTGTCCAAACTGCTAAACCTTCCCCCATCAGAAAAGGAATCCGGAGTTACATTCAAGATTCCCATCACATAAGTTCTTTTCCCTATCTCAAAATCCTTATTTCCAATAATCAACCTTTGAACCCTCCGCTTATCTAATGCCAATGATATTCCTATGAATATCATCAATACTTTATTTTATGGTTCTTCTTTTCCTCAGACCAGTCACACTCCGAAACCGCACTGCACTGAAAACAGGCTCTTGATGCCTTATCTGCCTTGTAAATGATCTTATCCAGGCTATTCTTTCCCTCTTTGCTGGAACTGTGGCTAAGGATTGCATCCAGGACCAGCTTTCTTTCCCAATCAAGATACCCGCATTCTGTTAAAATCGGCTCAGCCAATTTGCTGCTGGCAATAGCATGAGGAATACCCTCCATATATTGTTTCCAACGCCCGATATCATGCAACAGGCCTACCGCATAGATAATATCCTTCGGATAACCCAAGTTCTGTTCCATATTCATAATATAGGCTATTCTTGCCACATCCAGAAAGTGGGATAAACCATGGCGGCAAAAACGCCGGTTAACCTCCGCCGCTTCATTCCGATTAAGATACTTCCTATAATCCGAATGCTGTAAAATCAGATTGATCCGGTCTATCGTTTCATTCTTCTCAGACTCATTACAAGCCATTTATAATCTCCTTTATCCGCCCACGGATGAATTTTCCCTTCTTTAATCTTCTCTTCCTTAGCCTTTCTCTACTTTGCCTTTCTCTACTTAGCCTTTTTCTACTTAACTTTTCTCTACTTAGCTTTTCTCTCACTGGACATCTCTTTTCCCAAAGGAGTTTTTTCTATTCTAATAGAACAATATCCACGAGCCATAAGAAATCCGAGAATGATATCCACAATTTCATAATATTTTTACACGTTATATTCCTATCAGCGCTCCGCTATTTCTTTTCCTTCTCCCTTATTTCCTTCTCCAACTCCGCTACTGTTCTATTCAAGATCGGATGCTTTATATGCGGGGCAATCTCCGCCAAAGGGGAAAGCACGAACAACCTTTCCTGCATTCTTGGATGGGGCACGACCAGGGTCTCTGTATTAATGACGGCATCCCCATAAAAAATAATATCCAAGTCCAGGGTTCTTGGCCCCCATTTAACGGTCCTGACACGCCCGAACTCATTTTCAATCTGATGTAGCCGGTCTAGTAATAGCTGCGGGGATAACAGTGTCCTTACCTCTGCAACACAGTTGAGGAAATCATCCTGTTCCACATAGCCGACTGGTTTGGTCACTTGGAAGGTTGACGTCTTCACCACCTGGGTACAGCCGTCATTCATCGCTTCCAGCGCCGACCTCAGGTACTGCTCTTTATCTCCCAGGTTGGAACCCAATGCAATATAGGCCTTATTCCAGGAACGCTCTATTCTTACGCCGGCATGCTTTACGATCCTGCCTATCGGAGCCCATGGTTTTTTAATCGTTACATTTACTTTTTCCACTCCGGGGTAACCCATCAGTACATACCGGGCAACCTCTTCCGCACATTTCTCGATAAGGTCAAATTTATCCGCTGTAAATAA
>JARKQP010000026.1 GCA_029974875.1 Mobilitalea sp. | reverse complement strand
CAGTTTTTAAAGGCAGTACTTCCAGATCCCGCTTCCTTGGGACCAAGGACAAAGGGGAAGACGAATATCGGCTGCATCTATACCGGCGTGAAGGACGGTAAGGAAGCAAAATATTATGTATACAATGTATGTGACCATGAGGAATGCTACCGTGAGGTCGGCTCCCAGGCAATCTCTTATACGACCGGTGTTCCGGCAATGATCGGTGCCATGATGGTGCTGACCGGTAAATGGAAGAAGCCAGGCGTACACAACGTGGAAGAGTTTGACCCGGATCCGTTTATGGATAAATTAAATGAATGCGGCCTGCCTTGGAAGGAAAGCTTTGATCCTGAGATGGTAGAATAACAGGAGATAGATATGAATTTCGATAAATATAAAGTACCTACCCCTTCCTATGTAATTGAAGAGAGCTTGCTGCGCAAAAATTGTGAGATATTAAAATCAGTGATGGACGCTACGGGCTGTGAGATACTATTAGCACAGAAAGCATATTCCATGTATTCTACTTATCCCATGCTTGGGGAATATTTGAGCGGAACTACAGCAAGCTCCCTGTTTGAGGCGAAATTGGGCCATGAGGAGATGGGCAAGGAGGTGCATATCTTTGCACCGGCTTACCGTGAGGATGAAATGGATGAAATCATTTCCCTTTGTGACCATATGGTTTTCAACTCGATACAGCAGTGGGAAAAATATAAGGCTAAGGTTATGGACAGCCCCAAAAAGATATCCTGCGGCCTCCGCATCAATCCTGAATATTCCGAGATCGAAACCGATATGTACAATCCCTGCTTTAGCGGCTCCCGGTTTGGAATTAAGGCCTCTGCACTGGAGGGAGTTGATCTGACAGGAATTGACGGACTGCATTTCCATACCATGTGTGAACAGAACTCCGATGTCCTGGAGAGGACTTTGGAGGTTGTAGAGGAAAAGTTCGGCCATCTGATGCATGGGATGAAGTGGATTAACTTTGGTGGCGGTCACCACATAACAAGAGATGATTATGATATCCAGACCTTAATCCGCTGCATCAGCAGGATCAAGGAGAAGTACGGAGTTGCAGTCTATCTTGAGCCGGGTGAAGCGGTAGCCTTGAACGCAGGATACCTGGTAAGCTCCGTATTGGATTTGAATGAGAATGATATTTTGCTGGCAATTATGGATACCTCGGCCGCCTGCCATATGCCGGATGTATTGGAGATGCCTTACCGTCCCGGTATCATTGGCTCCGGACAGCCAGGCGAATTTTCATACACTTACCGCCTGGGGGGACCCACCTGCCTGGCAGGGGATGTCATCGGGGACTATTCCTTCCCTGAGCCCTTAAATGTTGGAGACCGGCTGGTTTTCTGTGATATGGCGATTTATTCTATGGTAAAGAACAATACCTTTAATGGAATTGGCCTGCCTGCCATTTTCTTGAACACAGAAAAGGAAGGCTTAAAAACCATACGTAAATTTGGGTATGAAGATTTTAAGCACAGGCTATAGTTGGCATATGTTAATATGACTAAAATCCGCCTTTTTCTTGGTTAAAATTACTGAATTTTCCAAAATCAAAAGCGTTTTACTTGAATATACCAATAAGCTGTCATATACTTTGATTAAAATATTGCTGAGGTGTACAGCATTGATGGATGATATGATAATTGTTGGTAATTATATAGCAAAATTTAATGAGCTACTTGGGATTTCAATTGAAGAGCAAATTATTTACAGATCCAAAGGATTACCAAGTCATATAGTAAAACAAAAACATTTTAAATGTTTGAGATACATTGACTATATCCCGGATATTATTGCCCGGCCTGATTATATAGGCATAAACCCAAATGAATTAGGGGCGGATACTATCGAACTTATTAAACGGTATAAGGAGAATGTCGTAGTTGGAATTAAGTTGGATATAAAGAATGGATATTTATATGTTTCAACAATGTATGATATTCAAGAATCAAAAATAGCCCGTAGATTACATGGTGGTAGAATTAAAGAATATACTATTGACGAAACAACTAAATAATATTAATATAATTATAGAAACTGAATATACTGATTAAAAGCAGAATTATACGAGGTCGGAAATGGTTCCCGACACACTCTGAAAAGAGTACCTGAGATGATGGATACACCGCCCATCCGTTTAATTCTGCTTTTATTTTATGCATAGGTAAGCTAAACAACATAATTAAAGCTATGACAGCCTACATTATAGAACTCGTTAATACCAGTCAATTACACCATGCCCCAAAGCTTCTTCAAAGGTTTCATATAGCTCAGGAGCTTTTCCGCCATAGCGGTAGTAATAGGAGGCCGGGTAGAGCGGGGACTTATTTACCTCAAGCTTTTCAATATCTACAGTCGGTGCCTCACCATCGCGCACCTTACGGGCTACAACCACAGTACGGTAGTCATCGACCTCATAGGAGCAGGTAGACAAACAAAGAATCTGATCATTTTCATTAATATCAACACCTGTTTTTAAGACGGAGCGGATCCGTATCTGATAGACAAAGTTCAGAAAATCCGAAGCATCCTTGAAGGTGGACTTCCTATAATCAAACAATTTTTCCTTGGCAGAGGAGCCGTTGGTAATGAATACGGCAAAGATCTTCCACTGGCCGGTGTTATAAATAGTATCAAAGGTAATTACCGGATGCTCTTTATAGTAGCCGGC
>JARKQP010000019.1 GCA_029974875.1 Mobilitalea sp. | reverse complement strand
GTTTTTACTTATCCAAGGGAACCGGACTTCAAACTGGTCCAAGGCACCGGTCTTTACACCGTTCCTTCCTCTCGGAAGACGATACCGTTGTCCTCATCCATAGAATCCACAATGGCCAGTGATTCTACCCTTACTCCGCTGCCCCGGATCAGGCTGCCGCCTTCCTGGAAGCCCTTTTCAATCACGATACCTGCACCTACAAGGGTAGCCCCGGCATCCTTAACCAGCTTGGTAAGCCCCAGCAAAGCAGCCCCATTCGCAAGGAAATCATCAATGATCAATACCTTATCCTCCGGCTTTAGGAAATCCTTGGATACGATAATGTCATAAATCCTGCCGTGGGTAAAGGATTCCACCTTGCTCGTATAGACATCCCCTGCGATATTCTTCGTCTGGTTTTTCTTTGCAAATACAACCGGTACATTAAAATACTGCGCCGCTATGCAGGCAATACCGATTCCTGATGCCTCTATTGTAAGTATCTTTGTGACCTCACTGTCAGCAAATCTTCTCTTAAATTCCTTGCCAATCTCTCCAAATAACTCGATATCCATCTGATGGTTCAAAAAGCTATCGACCTTTAAAACATTACCGGAGCGGATCTTTCCGTCTTTCCTGATTCTGTCCTTTAATAATTGCATTGCACTGCCTCCACCATACCGATTCCGGTATTTTTGTTTTGAATACCAACACATTTCCCATCTTATTATTTCTTACGACATTTTTCAACTTAGCATTATTAATATATATCATTACCTCTGCTAATAAAGTCCCCCAATATATGTAATGCCGTAAGGCCTTTCCTGCCCTGGCTTATTCCCTGCTTAAGGTATAATTACATCCTACAATTTTTGAATTCTCAAGACCTACCCGCCATGTTATAATAATGTCATGTCGGTTAAGGATCTGGTGAAGAGAATGGGAAAAAAGAAAAAATTATCAAGTAAAATATTTGGCAGTGTAATGATCTTAATAACTGCGGGGATTTTTCAGTTGATTTTTGAAAGCTCAATTTTAAGTTATTTTCAAAAACAGACAAGGCATTTGGAAAATAATATTGCAGAGGCCTATCTGACTGAGCGGAATGCCACCTTTTCTTATTTAGGCTCTGCCCTGCAGGTAATGCTCTATGACGGGAGTGAGGTCCAAAGGGTATCAGACGCCTTCGATGCAGAAGTTAATGCAGCTCTGTCCATTTTTGAACAGGTCAATTCTGTTTCTAGCCTTAAGGATATGTTTAGGAGAATGGCTAATACCTATGGACACGAACTAAATTTCTTTTATTATGATCCAAAGTCGGGAAAAGTCGTCGAGTATGGGTATGCCAGCGTAGATATACGTGAAAAATTCCTTGCGGACATTCTGGATGAAATAAAGAATAAAAAGCTTAATAATACAAGGGATGGAAAATGGCACCTGTATGAGAATAATTATATTTGCACTGTAGTCAGGGGCATGAAAGGATATGCCGGCTGCTGGATGCAGGCATCCACCTTTACGGAGCAGATTACCGATATGGCTGCCGAAGGAGGTATTCAGGTTACATTATATGATAAGAAAGATCAGGTTTCTTTTATCCAGGAACGGAAAGCAGACGGCTCTATTTCCAGTTATGTAAAGAACGGGAAGCAAAGCAGCAGTGGCTATAGGGAACTGCGTTATGCGGATTTTCAGGTACATATCCAGTTGAAGCCTCAGAATATTACAATGCCCCTTGCTTTTCAATTTTTATTTACGCTATTTCTGGTGCTTTATCTGATCATCGTCGTCTGGGACCTCTTTTACCTGAAAAAGAATATTTTAGGACAAGCTAAGTATTTTTATGATAATCTTCTGCAATATTCAAGCCAGATACGCTTTCATGAGGAGAATGGAATCGTGGAATTCGCAGAAGCGGCAAAGGTATTAAATCAACTTGCAGATGAGATTAACCGCCTTAAAATTGACATTTACGAGCAGCAGCTTGAAAAGAAAAAAGTAGAGCTGGACTACGCACAGCTTCAGATCCGCCCTCATTTTTATATTAATTGTCTGAACGTCATCTATTGTATGTCTGAGACCGGGCGGATAAAGGAAATTCAGAATCTTACGCTGCAGGTTTCAAAATATCTGAGATATATTTTCAAAAAAAGCGTGGCTCCCGTGCCTCTGAAGGAGGAACTGGATTTTTTGGTGAATTATCTAAGGGTACAGGAAAGTATTAACGGCTCCGAATTCAAAACAAGGATCAAAATGGAGAAAGGCCTGGAAAACTTTCCACTACCTCCTTTAATCATCCAAACCTTCGTCGAGAATTCTTTAAAATATGGAATGGACATTGAAAAAGCCTTCCTGGTGGAGATTGAAACCACCAGAACGGATATCCAGGGAAACTCTTTTGTAAAAATCATCGTCCGGGATTCCGGTAAGGGTATGGATGAGGAATTGTGCAAGGATTATAATCTCGGAAATTTTAGGGTCAGCGATGAATCCTATCAAGTAGGAATCAGAAATGCCATCAAGAGAATGAAGATGCTATATGGGGAAAGCGCTTCTATCCACTTTGGCAACAGTCCTAACGGCGGCGCTGAAATCACCATGTTTTTTCCGGTAAAGGAGGAGCAAGATGAAGATTTTATTAGTGGATGATAACAAATATATACTGGAAGCGCTGGAATCGGGAATTGATTATCCTACCCTAGGCTTTGACCAGGTATTTACAGCCAAAAGCATGGAAAGTGCCTTAGATATCCTCCAAAGGGAAGAAATACAGATTGTCGTAACAGATATTGAAATGCCAAACGGAACCGGACTGGAGCTTTTAGCCTGGATTAATAAGCATATGCCGCTCATAGTGACTATTTTCTGTACCAGCTATGCCAATTTTGATTATGCCAAAAAGGCAGTGGAGCTCCAATGCTTTGATTATTATTTAAAGCCGATTCAGTTTACAAAGCTTTACCATATCCTTGAGCGCACGGTAAAGGAAAGTAAAAGAAGAAAGAGCATTGAAGAAAAAAGCCGGATGGGAGACAAATGGTTCAAGGGGATAAGTGAAAACAGGAAACATTTTTGGATTGAGGCTCTTTTGATGGTTTACGCTTATTCGGAGGAGGAACTTGAGGAGCTGGCGTTAAGCAGACAGCTTCCATACAGAAATGAGGATAGCTTTACACTGGCTCTTATGAAATTCACAAAAAAGAATTCCCGGATAGAATCTTTTAATTTTTCCATGGAGCAGTTTGCCCTTAAGAATATTTTTGATGAGCTTCTATCCGAAGAAGGCGTCCAGATAGAGGCCTTTATAAAAAATGAATATGACGCATGGATCCTGGTCCTGACCAAAATGGATAAAAGCATCTCCATTCCTTGGGGAGAAATGTTCAAAAAAGTGATTGCACAGGTAGCGTGTGTTTTGGAATGTAAAATGGATATTTTTTATCATGTGGACCAGCCGTTGAATGAGATACGCACCAGCTATCTCGCAATGGAACAGGCCTATCTGAGCCAGCCAATGAAGCAGGGTGAGGTTAAGCTCTTTGAGGAAGGTAACATATCCTGGCCGGAGACTGATCCGGAGGAATCAGATTCCGTGGTAGAACAGATTAAGGCTTATATCGATTCCCATTATCAGGAACAGATTACAAGGGACAGC
The DNA here is from genome assembly GCA_029974875.1 of Mobilitalea sp. The sequence continues at coordinate 11,447 of JARKQP010000019.1, read as the reverse complement.
ATAGGGGATATCGCTTATTATAATACTGCATATTTAGCAAAGCTATTCAAAAAAAAGTATGGCCAATCATTAGGAAGCTATATTCTTGACTGTAGGATGGACCGGGCCAAGGAATTACTATTAACCTCCAGGCTAAGTATTTCTGAGATAGCATTAGAAATCGGTTATGATAATTTTGCTTATTTTTCACGGCTGTTTAAGAAGAAAACCGGCTATGCCCCAAAGGATTATAAGAGGGCAGAAAAGAAAAATATATCAAATAGTGCAAATAACAGTTTCAGAAAGTGAATGAATGTCTCCTTAGAAATCCTTATACTTTTCTATGTAAAGTATAAGGGTTTCTGCTTTACATAGAAAAGCCTACTGTTATGTAAAAACAGTAGCAGAAAAAAGGAGGAAAGAAATATGAAAAGAAAAACATGGATGGCCTTATTCCTGGCAACAGCCATTACGGCTATGGGGCTGACGGGTTGCAGTAATTCCAGCAATCCCACCACTCCCAAGGATTCAACAGCGGATTCCCAGGAAAGCATGACCTCGGGGGAGGAGCCTTATGAAGCTACCCTTATGTATTGGGTTGGAAACGACGCAAGGGATGTGGATGCCGTAGAGGCAGCCTTTAATGAGCTTACTATGGCCCAGCTAAACATGAAGGTAGATCTGATGCCTATCACTTTGGGAACCTATACCCAGCAGATTCAAATGATAATGTCTTCCAATGACAAGCTGGACATTCTGCCGATATTCGGTTCCAATGTAGGACCCTATATTGATGCGGGATATCTGGTTGATATCACTCCCTATATCGATACAGTAGGTAAGGATCTGGTCAGTCTCATCGGAAAAGAGGATATCTCCTGCTGCACCATCGGGGATTTCTTATGGGGAGTTCCAAACATGCATGAAAGAAGCAACCCGGTATGTTATGTTGTAAGAACCGACCTGCTTGAGGAAAGCGGTTTTAAGGCAGAGGATATTAAGAGTATGCAGGATATGACTGCCCTTTATGCAAAGGTTAAGGAGCTTCATCCGGATATGATCATGTACAACGGTCTAAATACCCTGACACAGCCCTGCGTCCAAACAACCTTTGACGCATTGGGCGGGGGAAATTATGGAGTTCTGATGAACAACGGACAGGATACTACCGTTACCAACTGGTACGAATCCGATGAATTCCGCTCTCTGGTGGAGACCATGTATGAATGGAACCAGAAGGGGTATTTGTCACAGGATCTTGCCACCAGCACGGATGCCGGCGAATCCCTGATGAGGGCAGGTAATACCTTCTCCTTTACTTCCTATTGGAAGCCTAACTCAAAGGCTGAAAAGGATGCGGCAACAGGATACGATACCACCGTAATACGGGTTACCGAGCCGGTATGCTATACCTCCACTACCAATGCTCTTGGATATTCTGTCTCTGCAAATTCAGAGGATCCGGAAAAAGCGGTAGCCTTACTGAATTGGATCTACAAAACAAAAGAGGCCAACGATCTTCTCAACTGGGGCATAGAAGGAAAGGATTATATTGTACAGGAGGATGGAACCATAAATTATCCGGAGGGAGTAACCGCAGACAATGTAGGATATCATCAGGATTTTGGATGGGCTATGTTAAACCAGTACAACAGCTATGTTTGGGACGGAACCTCTCCTGATATCTGGGATGAATACCAGAAGGTCCGTGACAGCGCAATTTTATCCAAAGCATATGGCTTTACCTTTAATACCATTCCTGTCACAAATGAAATAGCTGCCTTGACATTAGTTTCAAACCAGTATCTGACAGCCCTCGGCGCCGGTGCCGTGGATCCGGAAAGCGGTATTAAGGAATTCAATGACGCATTATATGCAGCCAGCCTGCAGACGGTAATGGACGAGAAGCAAAAGCAGTTTGACGAGTGGTACAGCGCACAGTAAACAGATAAGGGAGGACCGTCATGAAAAGGGAAAAAAAGCGAAGAATGACCTGGACGCAGATGAAGCAATACATTCCTCTGTATATCATGATTCTTCCGGGGGCCGTGTATCTGTTCATCAATAATTATATACCGATGACGGGAATCATTGTAGCCTTTAAAAAATACAACAAAGCAAAAGGCATCTATCATAGTGACTGGGTAGGACTTGACAATTTTACTTATTTATTTCAGCGGGATGCCTGGATCATTATCCGCAATACCTTATCCTATAATGTAGTTTTTTTGATACTGGGAACAGCCGTCGGCATTTTACTGGCCATTTTGATTACGGATGTAGTGTCAAAAAGGGCAAAAAAGATTTATCAAAGTGCTATTATGCTCCCCTTTCTCATCTCCATCATTATAGTAAGCTATATTGTATTTGCATTCCTCAGTGCGGAAAACGGTATCCTGAATAAAGGAATCCTGGAACCCCTGGATCTGGATACGGTTAAGTGGTATTCGGAACCAAAATACTGGCCCTTCATTCTTGTGCTTGTTAATCTCTGGAAAGGGTGCGGTTATGGAACCTTGATCTATATTGCCGGTATTGCCGGTATTGACGGAGCCTTTTATGAAGCGGCAAAGCTGGACGGAGCTACCCGCTGGCAGCAGATTAAGAAGATTACAATCCCATGTCTGGTTCCTTCCATTATAACCCTGACAATCCTGGGGGTGGGCCGGATTTTTTCCTCTGATTTTGGCCTCTTCTATCAGGTGCCACAGAATTCCGGCAGCTTATATGATGTCACAAACACCATTGATACTTACGTATACCGGGCTCTAATGACAACAGGGGGACTGGGACGCTCCGCCGCGGCAGGCTTTTTCCAATCCGTAGTAGGCTTCCTGCTGGTAATGAGTGTAAATGGTATGGTTCGTAAATTCAGCAAAGATAATGCGATGTTTTAGGAGGAGTGAAATGATAAAATCAAAATCTTACTGGCGCTACCAGATCCTGATCAATACAGTAATGATCCTTATTACCATTATTATGGTATTCCCCCTGGTACTATTGTTCATGTCCTCCATATCGTCGGATGCATCACTGCTGAAATACGGATATTCCTTTTTCCCCAGGGAATTCAGCCTAGCCGCTTACCGGTATATTCTGGCAAATGGAACGACCCTGTTTCGGGCCTATGGCATGACCATTCTGGTTACTATCCTTGGAACGGTTCTAAACCTGACATTATCCAGCACCATGGCCTATGCCTTATCGGTGAAAAAACTGCCCTTCCGTAACATCATCAGCTTTTACATATTTTTCACAATGCTGTTTAATGGAGGATTGGTACCCTCTTACCTGATGTGGTCAAATGTATTCCATATAAAAAATACAATATGGGCACTGATTGTACCAAACTTCATGTTAAGTGCCATGAACGTGGTTCTAATCCGTACCTACTTTATGACCAGCATCCCGGAAGCGCTATATGAAGCAGGTAAAATTGACGGAGCATCCTATTTCTATATTTTCCGCAAAATCGTACTTCCAATGGGTACTCCAATTCTGGTGACAATAGGACTGTTTACCGGCTTGAGCTATTGGAATGATTGGACAAATGGACTATATTATGTAAATGACACAAAGCTCTATACCGTACAGCTGCTGCTGAATAAAATGATACAGGATGCGCAGGCACTGCAAGCCAATGCCTCGGCTTCTTCTGCAAATGCACTAATGAAGATTCCAACTGTAAGTGTAAGGATGGCTATTGCTTTTGTGGCACTGCTGCCGATACTGGTTATCTATCCTTTTTTGCAGAAGTACTTTGCAAAGGGAATTGCCCTAGGCGCAGTAAAAGGATAAAGGACAGCGAAAAGAGGAGGATAAGTTGAAAAACAAAATATGTAAATGAAGGGAGGACCGGGTCCATGCCGCACTTTCATGGCAATCTGTGCAGTAGAGGGCAATGCCCAAAATGATGGGCATGGACATTATTATGGCAAGATTTGAGTGTAAAGTAATTTCTTATGTATTAAAAAGAACTGTCGCAATGACAGTTGTAATTCCCACCGCCACCATACCAGAATCCATGGGGTTTGAGGGAACAAAAGCATCCCATGTAATAAACGGAAAATATCCGGTTTTGTATTTATTGCACGGATTTGGAAACAACAACGGTGACTGGTGCAGCTATAGCAATGTGGAAATGTTTGCGGAAGAACGCAATATTGCAGTTGTTATGATTTCGGGAGAAAATAAATTTTACCGCAATGTACCGGGCGGGGATGAATTCTTCCGTTTTCTGGATGAAGAAGTGCCGGAGTTCATTACCAATATGTTTCCGGTATCTGATAAGCCCGAGCATACTTATATTGCAGGATTATCTATGGGTGGCTACGGAGCGCTTTTGCACGGACTGGGCAAGCCGGAAAAATATGCAGCCATCGGGGCCTTTTCCGGGGCAGTCAAAGTATTGGAGAACACAGGGGAAGAGGATGGCCCCTATGACTGTGAGTATTTGCTTGGGCAGGCAAAGACAGAAAAAAAATCCCTGCCTCCAATTTATCTGTCCTGTGGCACGGAGGATATGCTCTACCAGATGAACCTGGATTTTAAAGAGACCCTTTTAGCCCATGAAGCAAATGTAACCTGGTTATCCGTACCCGGATATGGACATGAATGGAGATTCTGGAACATGCAGGTGGAGGAATTCTTAAAGTGGATTCCCAGAACAGATCCATATGCAAAAATGAGAGCAAGAAAAATATAAAGATTATTAAGGGATAAACGGTACCCTGATAGTAAGGCACAGCTTCTTTTTCTGTGTCTTACTATCAGGGTACCGTTTGTGAATAATACCTTTAGCTGACGTATATCCATTTGATAAACAATGGGGTATACATCAAGCAACCGCAAAGGATATCGCCTTCCTATTTTTCATTCTGTTCGTCCTGCAGAGTAATACTGTATTTGTTTAATCTAATGCTTCCCCATTACTTGCTATTACTTTTTGATACCAGGTAAAAGATCTTTTCTTTTTACGTTCTAAGGTACCCGTTGCATCATCATGCCGGTCAACATAAACAAATCCATATCTTTTTGCCATTTCACCCGTTGAAGCACTTACCAAATCTATGCAGCCCCAGGGCGTGTATCCCCATAAATCAACGCCGTCAGCAACAGCTTCTTTCATTTGTTCTATATGGCTCCGTAAATAACTAATGCGGTAATCATCAATTATTTCTCCGGCTTCATTGATGGTATCATGGGCTCCCAAGCCATTTTCCACAACCATGACCGGAATATGATAGCGGTCATAGATCTCATTCAGTGTATAACGGAGTCCCTTTGCATCGATCTGCCAGCCCCAATCCGAGGTTTCCAAATACGGATTTACAATGCCTCCAAACATATTGCCGCCTGTTTTCCCAAGCTCCGGACCTGCACTGACGCAGCTGGTCATATAATAACTAAAGGTATAAAAATCCACTGTGCCATTTTTCAATATCCCATGGTCCTCCGGCTCCATTACAATCTGTATTTGATGCTCATCAAAATACCGGTCCATATAGGAAGGATAGCTTCCTCTCACCATAACATCAGAGCAAAACCAATCCAGAACCTGCATCCTCTGCTGTGCCAATAATACATCATCGGGATTACAGCTATACGGATACAGAGTACAGAAGCCAATCATATTACCCATTTTAAAATTTGGGTATTGGCTATGTGCCAGCTGCACCACCTTTGCACTGGCAACCAATTGATGATGCAGTGCCTGGAACTGATCCTGCTGGGATACCTCCGGCTCCGTTATATATCCCTCAAAATCCTTCAAAAGGCCTAAAGAAAAAGTACTCCCAATTGCCACCGTGCCAAAATTAATTTCGTTAAAGGTTAGCCAATACTTTACTTTATTTTTATAACGTTCAAAGATCACCTTGCAATACCGTTCAAAATATTCTATACATTTCCTGCTTGCCCAGCCGTTATATTTTTCTACTAATGCGTAGGGCATCTCATAATGCGATATGGTCACTAAGGGTTCTATTCCACTTGCAGCACACTTATCAAAAACCTTATCATAAAAGGCCAGCCCCTCTTCCCTCGGCTCCTCTTCCATGCCCGTTGGGAAAATTCGAGTCCATGCAATAGACATCCGATATATCTTAAATCCCATTTCTGCCATCAGCTCTATATCTTCTTCATAATGATGGTAGAAGTCTGATGCAATATGGCTCGGATAATAGAGCTCCGTATGTATTTCTTTTGTAATCCGTTTTGGGACTGTCTTTGATCCTCCGGTACACATATCCGGGATAGAAGGACCCTTTCCGCCTTCATTCCATGCCCCTTCGAATTGGTTTGCGGCGGTTGCACCACCCCATAAAAAGTCTTTTCGAAAGCTTTTCATATTCACCCTCCTATTTACCAGCCTCTTCCTGCGCAAGCATTTCACGCTTCTTAGCTTCTTCTGCCAAATGCGCACTGTCCTCCCATTTCATAAATGGAATATAAATAATAATACAAAGTACTAATTGCACTAACTGTGCGATAATTCCCTGCCATCCATTCGTGAAAAACCCATTCACGATAATTGGAAATCCGGTTGGAAGAGAAACGCCATTGTGATATGGCATAAATCCGGCAATTGTTAATAACCAGGCACTAAATACAGACACCGCAGGCGTTAACATAAGGGGAATCAGCATCCTAATGTTCATAACCTGTGGGATACCGAATTTAATAGGCTCCGAAATTCCAAATAGAGCCGGAACAAAGCCTGCTTTACCCACAGCGTTTAACTGCTTTGATTTGCATCTAAATATGGCAAGCAATGAAACTGCAAAGCTTCTTGCACCACGGTTACCCAAAATAAAACCAAAGGTAAATAAATATGGCAAGGCTGTTCCTGCATTATATGCTTCCATATTAGCAACCTGCGGCGCATAGAATACAGCCATCAGGATCGGCATAACTACCATAACACCATGAATACCAAAGAACCAGAAAAATTCAATCATAGCTACAATTACCATAGCAGCAACAATATTAGAGCCTAAAGCGGTAAGTGGTTTTTGTAATATGGTGTAAATTAAATTTGACAGGCTGCCAAAGGATGTATGTATCATAATCTCATATATAATACCGGAGCCAAGGGCAGCTATTGCCCCCGGAAGAATCGATGCAAAGGCATTTCCTACGATGGGTGGTACTACGTCGGGCATTTTTATCGTAATTTTTTTCTGTACCAGGAAGATGTAAAGGCGCGAGAATACCACTGCGGATAGCAAGGCTACGAATACACCGCCGGAGCCCACATCCGACAGATTTATTCCCATTTTACCTTCTGAAATCTCTACCAAAGGAGTTAAGATCAAAAAGGACATTAACCCCATAATTCCACAATTTAATGCTTCAATCTCATAAATATCGCCCATTTTATAAGCCACCACAAAGGCTATGTATATGGCTATAATACCATTGGACATATTCACTATCTGATTCATAATATCCTTAATTCCTGTATTAGCCAAAAATGCTCCGATTCCCCAAAAATTAATAGCTCCGATTAATGTGGCAAAGCTGCTAATCAGCATCATTGCCATTATTCCCATCATACCGGCAGAAATCGCACGTACAATACGATTACTTTGGAATTTCTCTGCTGCGTTTAACACCTGCTCCATTACCTTATTATTTCCCATATTCCCATACCTCCTCTAAAAACATCTCTTTTAATGTTTTCTGTCGTTCCTTTGTTAGACCTAATTCCTGCATCGCATACTCTTCCACTGTTCCATATTGCTTTGTTATTTCATCAAGTGCTGTTAAAAGAAATTCTTCCTCTGCTTCCTTTAAATAACGGACCGCTTGCACGAAATCTTCATTATGGGTTTTTTCTAATAATGCCTGCAGACTATTTTGGTTTTTTTCATATTTACATAAATTTGTGTCCATATAGTCCTGTAATACAGTTTCTTTCCCAACGCCCAATAATAGCAATATTAAAGCTGCCCCATACCCCGTCCGGTCTTTTCCGCCACGGCAATGCTGTACCAATGGTAAGTTGGTTTTGTCTAAAATCAATCGAAACATTTCCTGATAAGCTGCTTTGCTGCTTTCTGCCAATACAAATTGGCGGTTCTGCTCTACCATTAGTTTTTTTGCCGCAGCTGCCGTCAATTCATTGTATCCGTGTTCCGTCAGCTCTGCCAGTCCCGCCGATGCCATAGCTGCCACATCTGCCTTTGGATCAAGATAATATATTGTTACATCCTCTATAACAACATCCTCTTTTCCTTTTCTCTCCCGTTCGCTGCGGTAATCAATGATACTTTTTAGACCCAGGTTCTGAAGCACCTTCACATCGTTTTCTGTACAATAACACAGTTCATCTGAACGATATAGCAATCCTTTCCTGACCCTATGTCCGTCCATCGTCCGATAACCGCCAATATCACGGAAATTATATGCCCCTTCCAGCTCTACCTGCCTCTCTGTTTTCATACCCCTATTCCTCTAATAAAGCGAGTGCCTTCTCCAGAACCGCTTTCCCATTCATTTGTCCGTAAATCATCCTATCAATCATTGCTACCTTAATTCCTTTTGGTTCACACTCTTTTTTCATACGGTCCAGAATATGTCCAACCTGCGGACCTAAAAGCAAAACATCTGTCGGTTCCTTATGGGTTTTAAACGCCGATTCAGACATAGCTATTACCTTCACTTCTTTTCCCTGGCTCTGCGCTTCCTTTTCCATTTTCTTCGCCAAAATACTGGTAGACATTCCACCCGCACATAACAATGTAATATACGTCATTTTTGCCCTCCTTTCCTGCTTAATTTTTATTAATTCTTTTATACATCTCGATCATCTCTAACGCTAAATCCTTTGTTGTAAGAGCATTCATCATATGATCCTGCGCATGCACCATGAGAAGAGTTACGGTAAGCTTTTCTTTACCGGCTGCTTCCTGTGTTAAAAGCTCTGTCTGAACCTCATGCGCCTGCCTCAATGCTTTTTCGCATTCCTTTATTTTTTCCCCGGCAACCAAAAAGCTGCCTTCACTGGCTGCCTGAATTGCTTCCAACGCCTTACTCTTGGCATCACCGCCATTGACAATAATACTCATAACAATTTCCTCTAAATCCATATCTTCTGCCTCCTTGTGTTTAGCTTAGCAAATATCCCTATCCAACTCCAGCTATAAAAATGCCATATTCAATCTGGCAACAGTTGAACATGGCATTCATTTCTCTAATAATTGAATTAACACATCATATTTTCTTGTCTGTATCAATCGTCTGACTTTCTCTTTATCCATCAAAAAGTCTAAAAATACTTCATAGAATTTAGGTAAATTCTTATCTTCATTTCTTCCGATTAAAGTCAGGAAAATGATCTGCACCTCCTGGCGTTCCCATTTGACCGGCTTCTCTAAAATCGCCACATATACTCTTGTATAATCAACCATTACTTTATTGGGATGGGGAACCGCAATTAAATTTCCAAAGTCAGTGGAACCATAGCTTTCCCTTTCTAACACGGAAGAAAACAAATCCTCTTTTATATTTTCCTGCCCTTGCGCATACCTGCAAAGCTCTTTCAGGGCTTCTTCTTTTTTTTCTGCTTTCAAGGAATCACAGAAGCCTTTTTCCGAAAAATAAAGCTCCCAAACAATCTGCTGCTGTTGCTTTAACACTTTTAGAATTTTAGGAACCTCTTTTTCATACAAGAACAGCCCTATTTCAACAACAGGTTTTGATATTTCCCAGGGGATCGGCACTGTAGTGAAAACAAAATTGATTTTTTCCAAGTCAAATTCTTTTAACTCCAGCATATCGCAAGTATAGACCTCTTGAACGTAATCATGAAATCTATGCATGTATTTATACTTTAATAGTTGAGAGCTTCCTTTTCCTGAAACGCATACAATTAGAATATTTAATTTTTGCTTTTCCTCATTTTGCTTGCGCTCCAAGCCCAACAAGAAGATAAGAGCCAAGTAGCCTGTTTCTTCCTCGGATATAGCTGTTTTATAATAATCCTTTAATACTGTTGTCGCCAAAGTGGCTATTGTATATGCAATTAAATGATTTTCTTTTATCTCTTCCAGCATTGGATTATCCAGAAAAATATGATAACGAAGGCGAATATCCATTTTGACCATATGCTGTTTTAGTAGCATTTGTACTTCAAAATCACTGTAAAAATCATACATCGTTTCCTGATGTATGAATTCTAACATGCCGTCAACAAGATTACTTACTTCTTCACTAATTACAACACTTGCTTCTTCCTGGTTTGCTCCCTTCGTAGTTTGCTTGCTCATTAAATGCAGCAGCAGGTAATCATGTTCCTTCTTTGCAAAAGAAACTGAATAATCTATCTCCATTTTATCGATAATTTCTTCTAACATGAGAAATTCTTGGGTCGATTTATCAATATATTGCTGTCCATCCAAGCTTTCTACCTGATGGCCTCTTTTTATTCGTTCCAGAGTGATGTATAATACTAAAACTATATTCTCATAAGCAATTTCAGACAAATGCACATCATATTTTCCCAATAATTCTTCCACCAAAATGGTGATTTTTTCAATATCTGCTTTCTGCTTTTCCTGCTCTATATCGATCAGGCTTCTTTTTACGAAATACTCCAGCATGCAATTACGGATATCAAACTCTCGTCCTATTATTTTGATTCCATAATTCGGCCGTCTATCCAGGCGTAATCGGTAATTGTTTAAGATTTGTTCTACCTGTTTTAATACTCCGGACAGAGTTCCCTTTGATATATATAAAAAATCAATTAAATCCTCTGACTTTACATAATTCGTCTGGCATAATAAATACAGTAAAACATACTGTACCCTCTCCTGCAGATTATCGGGTATCCCTTGGCTTCCTTCCTGCTCCTGCAGCAGCCTATGATACAATTCATCATAATGCTCTGTAATAATCCGGTACCCGTATCTTGGTTTAGAGATAAGGGCTGCCTGATTTTGCTGCAACCAATCATCCAACATGCACAACCGTGTCCTTATGGTTTTTTCACTGACACCTACCGCTTTGGCCAACCGTTCAGCTGATATATACTCTGTTGCAGACATTCTTTTGAATATTTCAAACAACTTCTCTTCCAGCATCTTGCTTTCCCATTCCTTCATCCAAAAATACTTTCCCTCCTATTAACATACTTTTTTTAATAAAGGAAGTCAAAACAATTTTTTAGCACATTTATTCTGGTAATTTTAGTTTGAAAAAACGGCTGTACCCTATCTGGTACAACCGTTTCTCAATTTACTTATTCTTTTATTTCAGCCTTCACAGCCTCCAAGCAAAGCTCCAACCATTTAATATTAGCCTCTTCTCTGATTCGTGCCCCGGCAAGAACCGAGTAATCTCCGAACTTGTCACTTCCAAAGGGCGGAACCTGCTGATATTGAAGAAACAGCCTATTTAATTTTGCCAGCTTTTTCTTCCTCTGGTCTAATTGGCTTTCCAGCAGCTTTTGATAGATAGCCGGC
>JARKQP010000010.1 GCA_029974875.1 Mobilitalea sp. | reverse complement strand
AGCCAGCTGTATGCACCGCCGGCATACTGCATTGTTCCGTTCGGGGCATATAAGCCCGGTATCACGTGTGCCCACGTGACTGTACGCATCTCCTCATCAAAGATCGGCTTCTCCGAGGTTGTCGTGATCCATGCCGAGGTTCCCATACAGCAATAGGTCTTTCCCGGGCTGATGGAGCCGGAGCCTACATTGGCAGTTACCCCGTCTCCTCCCCCAAGAACCACCGGTGTCCCCTCGGCCAGACCCGTAGCTTTTGCCGCTTCCCCTGTCACACCTCCTGCAACAAAGGTCGAGGGCTTAAGCTCAGGCAGCTTGTCAGGATCAATTCCTGCATATTCTATAATCCGGTCCGACCAGGTTAAATTCAAAAGGTCAAAGCAAGCGTTGCTGTTGCCATCCGAATATTCCGTATAGACCTTCCCCGTAAGGCGGAATACAATAAAATCCTTCGCATTGAGGGTCTTGTAGGTCTGTTCATAAATCTCCGGCTCATTGTCACGGACCCACATCAGCTTTTGTATCCCATAAGAGGCCGTGTTGCGGTGGCCTACAATATGATAAAAATCCTTCTGGCTGATATGCTCATTAATCTGGGCCGCCTGCTTTTGTGCACGCTGGTCTGCCCAGATAATAGCCCTTCTTAAGGGATTGCCTTTTTTATCCACACACAGGCAGCCCATCATCTGTCCGCTAAAGCTGACTGCCGCAATATCAGCCGGATCAATGTCCAATGTCCTGATCAGGCTTTTACTTGAATTACATACTGCTTCCCACCAGTCCAGGGCATCCTGCTCCGCCCATGTATTGTTAAAATAAAAGGTGTCATAACTGCTAACCATACTGCCCATTAATTTGCCGTCCCCGGAAAATAGGGTTGCTTTATCTCCCGAGGTTCCAAGATCATGGGCCAATATATATTTTGCCATGTCGATTGGCCTCCTCGCCAAAACTTGCTAAAAAGCAAGGTTTTCCTTTGCTGGAAGGCAGAGTTTTCCTCACATAGCCTTCTTATTTTTTTATGGATTGGCTATATGAATTATTTGCACCAACAACCACTTCAAAGGTGTTTCTGTCGCCTCTGTATCTGGCAATCGAATATTCAATCGGCGTATCAAACACATTGTATCCAACAGAGATAAACCGTTGGACAGCCTTGCCCCTGCTTATGTTCAAGTTCTTTATATCATAAGCCTTGGCTTCCGTTGCTTCGACCAGACGCTTTATTTTATATATCTTAGTTTCCTCATTGATTGCCAGGATCGGATATAATGACTCGTTCTCCAGGTCATGCTTCATAACAAAGCTGCATAAATGATAGGGCAAATATGTTTTTACCATAACGATGGGCTCATTATCCGCATACCGCCTGCGGTGGATAAATACCACCTTATCCTCCGGTCCAAGCTTCAGCGCAGCCGCCACCTGTTCCGTGGGCGCTATGCATTTAAAGTCCAGCAGCTCAGTGCGGGGAGTTCTTCCAGACCGGATAATCTGCTCGTTGAAAGAGCCTAAGGCCTGGATAAAGCTCTGGTTTATCTTCGGCTTTGATACAAAGGTACCCTTACTCTTGACCCGGTACAGCCACCCTTCATTCTCCAGCTCCCGGATGGCCTGTCTTACCGTAGTCCGGCTGATTTCAAACATTTCCCCGATCTCATTTTCCGTGGGAATTAATTCTCCGCTTTTATAGCTCCCATTCCTGATTTCCTCCATAATAAGCTCTTTTAACTGGAAATATAACGGAATAGGCACGTTTTTATTTAGCTGTTGACCCTTTAACATAAATGCTCTCCTTTATGATTCAATAACTTTTTCTTTTAAACAAACACCGTATCGTTTGTTATTAAGTAACAACATTATTATAACAAACATGAAGCCCTTTATCAACGAAATGCGTGATCATTTAAAGTTGTCAGATGAATCAGCAATAGAAGTAAATGATGTCCCCTAATCCAATTCAACCATGACCTTCATCACCTTATCCTTCTGCTCATCAATCAGCTTGTATGCCTCAGGATAATCCTTAAACTTGATCCGGTCGGTAATCAGGGTGTCAAAGTCAACCAGACCTTCGTTAACGATCTCAATGGCCTTGATATAATCCTCTTCCCTGTACATAGCGCTTGCGATGATGGACAATTCATGATCCTGCACGGATGCCATGTCAACCGTTGCCAGGTCACCAAAGACTCCGACCACAATAATCGTACTTCCTTTCCTGGCATACTGGATGGCCTGCTTCATGGTAGCATTAATGCCGATGCATTCAAAGATGAAATCTGCCCTGTCCTTCCCAAAGACAGCTATGATTTTATCCAGCAGATCCCCTTCCCTGTTGTTCAGGGTTTTTATCCCGCATTTTTCGGCTGCCTCCAGACGGTACTGGCTTACTTCCGCTAATAAGACATCCGATGCCCCCATGGCCTTCGCCGTCTGGGCTACCAGATTGCCGATGGGACCGCCGCCAAATACCAGTATTTTCTTACCTGTAACATCTCCGGCGCGCCGGACGGCATGCACCGCCACCGCCAGAGGCTCTATCATGGCTCCATGCTCCCAGCTCATGCCATCGGGAAGCTTTAATGCTTTTTGGGCATCTACGACAAAATATTCACTGGCCATTCCTGTCGTCTGGAATCCCATTACCTTCAGTTCTTCACAATCATTATACATGCCATGGGTACAGGGATAGCAGGTACCACAGACTACCTGGGGCTGGATGGTCACTTTATCCCCGACCCGTACATTCGTTACCTGTGCACCGGCTTCAACCACCTCTGCCGATACCTCATGCCCCTGTACCACTGGATAGCTGGTGAAGGGGTGCTTACCATGGTTTACATGGACATCGGAGCCGCATACGCCTATCCGCATGATTTTTACTTTAATCTGGTCTGCCCCCACCCCGGGAACGGGAACCTCGTTAAAAACAATTGTACCGGGCTGTGTCATAACTGCTTGTAGCATCGTTCATTCCTCCTTTTATAAATGAGCACTTTCAAAAGCTCCTTGTATTCAGGTTTGTGGGAATATTCTAAATTACACTGTTTTGTCTGATTTATTTGTTACAATCTGAAGCAATACGGCTGCTATGATAATAAAGCCTTTAATGATGTCCTGGGGATAAGAAGGTACTGCCATCAGGTTCATGATATTGCCGATCAGCGCCAGGACCAGGGCTCCGGCTACGGTTTTAACTACAAAGCCCTTTCCTCCTGCAAGGCTCGCGCCGCCGATAACACAGGCCGCGATTGCATCCAGCTCCTGCCCCAGTCCCACCGTAGCACTGCCCGTGGAAGCCCTGGCTGCAATAAAGACACCTGCAAAGGCTGATAAGCTTCCTGCCACGGCATATACGGACATCAGATACCGCTTTGTCCTGATACCTGCCAGCCGTACCGCGGTGCTGTTGCTGCCGATTGCAATTACAGTACGCCCCCAGGCGGTATAATGCTGGATTAAGGCAAACAATATGACAACCGTAATTGCAATGATAATAATGGGGAAGAAGTAGGTCGCTTTTACCAGGTTATTCAGCGTTTTATCCGGCACCTTGATCGGAGTACCGTTCGTCATGACAAAGGCCGCGCCCCTTGCTATCGTCATGGTGGCCAGGGAAGCGACAAAGCCTTGGAAATTGGCATAGGCCACCAGGATTCCGGTAAAGAGCCCGAAGGCCATGCCGGTGAGCAAGGCAAGAAGCAGCGCCGGAATAAAATGTATGTTATAGTCACGAATCAAAATAGCGGAAACAGAAGCGCCAACTGCCATAACCGAGCCGACCGACAGGTCAATCCCTCCGGTCAGCACCACAAAAAGCATGCCAATTGCAACCAGGATGGGACCTGACTGCTGGAGCGCAATATTTCTTATATTCATTGTTGTAAGAAAGGTGTCGGATAAAATACTGCATACGATAAATAACAGCAAAAAAATTAAGTATGTATTGTTTTCAATCAATAGGTTCTTGATCCGTTTTGTTTTAGTTTGGTCCATTTTGTTATACCCCCATTGCATATTTTATTAATGAGTTTTCCGCAATTAATTCCTTGTCAAGCTCGCCTCCGACACTTCCCTGACACATAATGACGACCCTGTCGCACATACCGATGATCTCCGTCATTTCTGAGGAAATCATGATGATTCCAACCCCATTCTCCGCCAGCTGGTTCATAATCTTATAGATTTCTGTTTTGGCGCCCACGTCCACACCCCGGGTTGGTTCATCAAATACAATGCACTTACAGTCTGCGGAAAGCCATTTTGATAATGCAATCTTTTGTTGGTTCCCACCGCTTAAGCTATTGGCATTATCCTCCGTCGAACCGTATTTCGTGTTAATGCCCTGCAATAATTCTTTAACATATTTTTTCTCTTTTTTATGGTTAATGATGTCTGCTTTATTTTTGATCTTGCCCATGGAGGCCAGGGTCGTATTGGTCCTGATGCTCTGCTCCAGCAGTAAGCCCTGTTTTTTTCTGTCTTCGGGAAGCAGTCCAAAGCCGTTCTTGATGGCTTCCCCGGGATGCCTGAAGCAGACCTCTTTTCCAAAATAAATGACTTTTCCTGAATCTATCTTATCTGCCCCGAAAATAGCCCTCATGGTCTCCGTCCTTCCGGCGCCGACCAGTCCGCTGAATCCGAGGATTTCGCCCTCCCTCAGGGTAAAGCTTACATCCTTTACCATAGCTCCGGCATTAAGGTTCTCCACCCGGAGGATTTCCTTTCCGATTTTGGCAGACCTCCCCGGAAACATCTGTGTAATGGTCCTCCCTACCATCATATTGACAAGGATCTCCTTTGTAATTGATTTCGTAGGGACCGTATCCACGTAGCCGCCATCCTTGAGCACCGTAATATTGTCGCTTAATTCAAATATTTCGTCCAGCCTGTGTGATATGTAAATAATGCTGGCACCCTCATCCTTTAACCTCCGTATAATTGCAAACAGCTTTTCAATTTCCGTGAAGGTAAGAACTGCCGTGGGCTCATCAAAAACAATGACATCCGCATTTCTTGTTAAGCATTTGCAGATTTCGACAATCTGCTGGTATGCAATACTTAAATTTTCTACCTTCACTCCCGGGTCAATATTACCAAACCCCAGCTTTTCCAATTGATCACTTGCGATTTTCTTTAGCCGCTTCCAGTTTACAAAGGCTCCGGTGCTTGCCAGCTTATCAATGGATATGTTCTCGGCCACCGTTAAATCCGGGGCCAGCATAAATTCCTGATAAATTACCGCTATTCCCAAATCCTTCGAATCCTTAGGTGATGTGATCTTAGCTTCTTTTCCGTCGATAAAAATCTGTCCCCCATCCTTTTGGTATGC
>JARKQP010000007.1 GCA_029974875.1 Mobilitalea sp. | reverse complement strand
CAAAATAAATATTCTGGATTCAAAGGAACGAAAGCTTATTATCCAGGGATTTAACAGAACATTTACCGAATACTCTAAAAACAAGTCAATCCATCGGTTATTCGAGGAACAGGTAGAAAAGACGCCGGAGAAAGCAGCTTTAATATTTAAAGGTGACAGAATTACATACAGACAGTTGAATGATACAGCAAACAGGCTGGGGTGGATGCTGAGGAAAAAGGGTATCGGACCGGGAAGTATTGTAGGAGTGATGACAGAACGCTCTCAAAATATGGTAATAGCCATTATGGCAGTGCTGAAGGCAGGAGGAGCGTACCTGCCCATCGATCCGAATTATCCCTGTGAGAGAATAGATTTTATGCTGGAAGACAGCAAAGTGGGCATAGTGCTTACAAGCCCCGGAACTTTTGGTAAAAAGTTAGGGAAAGATGTTGAGATACTGGATGTCACCTGCGAAGGGCCCGGTCATGAGGAAGGGATAAGCATTGAGGCCGCCGGTAGTTCAAATGACCTTGCTTATGTAATATACACATCGGGTTCCACAGGGAAACCCAAAGGTGTGATGATAGAGCACAGGTCGGTATGCAACTTTATAAAGGGCATAACTGACAGAATTGAGTTCGATCCGGCAGGCACCATATTGGCTTTGACTACCATATCCTTTGATATTTTTGTACTGGAGACATTACTGCCTCTATCCATAGGGATGAGCATAGCAGTAGCGGATGAGAATGAGCAAATGGATTCAAGGCTGCTGGGGGATATGATCGAAAAATACCATGTGGACATGCTGCAGATGACCCCTTCAAGGATGCAGCTTCTGATAAACGGCTGCAGGAATAGTGACTGTCTTAAAAAGGTGAAGTGTATAATGCTCGGCGGGGAAGAACTGCCGGCTGCCTTGCTGAGACGGATTAAGAGCATTACCCCTGCAAGGATATATAACATGTACGGTCCCACAGAGACAACAGTATGGTCGGCAGTGAGTGAATTAACCTGTGAGGATGAAGTAAACATAGGAAGGCCTATAGCCAATACACGGATATACATTTTGGATAAAAACAATATGATACAGCCCATAGGTGTAGCAGGGGAGCTTTGTATAGCCGGAGACGGGCTGGCAAGAGGATATATGAGCAATGAAGCGCTCACAAGAGAGAAGTTCATACCGGACCTGTTCGGTACAATGGAGGGCAGAGGCTTAAACGGTGAGAAGAATAGTTTTAAGATGTATAAGACGGGGGACCTGGCAAGGTGGAAAAGGGATGGAAACATAGAGTATATAGGAAGAATGGACAATCAGGTCAAGGTAAGGGGTTACAGGATAGAGCTTTCTGAAATAGAAGGAACCCTTAGGGAATATGGGGGAATACGAGAAAATGTAGTAACGGCAAGGGAGGACAGAAAAGGAAACAAGTATCTCGCGGCCTATTATGTAGCCGACAGGGAGCTGCCTGTATCGGAGATGAGGCGGCACATGCTCAAAACATTGCCGGAATATATGGTTCCTTCGGCATTTATGTTTTTGGAGAGGCTTCCTCTTACTCCAAACGGTAAAATAGACAGAAAAGTATTGCCGGAGATAATTACTGACGGCAGAATAACCGCAGAACATGAAGCTCCTGCTGACGAAGTGGAGCAAAAAATATTGGA
>JARKQP010000939.1 GCA_029974875.1 Mobilitalea sp. | reverse complement strand
TGGGCGCTGCCAGAGAAGTACAGGCATTCATTCTAAAATGCAGGGATGAAGGTAAAACCATCGTATTTTCAAGTCATACCATGAAGGAAGTTGACAAGCTTTGTGACAGGATAGGTATTATTCACAAAGGAAAGCTTGTAGAAACAGGCTCCCTGGCAGAAATAAAAGAAAAGTATGGAAATGATGATCTGGAAGAAATTTTCATCAGACTGGCAGGTGCAAAATGAAGCTTAAACATATTTGGATCGTTTTTAAAAAAGAAGTGAAGGATCTGACCCGTGACAGAAGGACGATTCTTACAAGCATCCTGATTCCAATGCTGCTGATTCCGCTGATTAACACGATTATGGGCGGAGGCGCGGAGAAGTTTACGAAGGAGCTAAGCGAAAATATAACCATAACCCTTTCTACGGCGTCAAATACCGCCGAGGTAAAAGAGCTGGTGCAGAATAAGCTTTTGAAGCGCAATTCCAATCTGGTGCTGGTGGAAACGGATAACCCTGCGGAGGCGCTAAAAAGCGAGGAGGTCAGATGTATCCTTGATTTTGAAACCGGCTTTGCAGAAAAGCTGGAGCAGGGCAAGCCATTTAAAATCACTTTACAGTATGATGAGTCAAAAACAAAGTCCCAGGCAAGTGTGAGCATCGTTGCCGAAGCAATAGAGCAATTCAAGGCCGGGGTAGTCAGCGAAAGAATTAAAGCCCTGGGGCTGAGCGAGGACATACTCCAGCCCATTGTCATAGAACGCAGCAATATGGCAGAAAACCAGCAGGGGAGTAACATGATACTATTGATGCTGCTGCCAATGATGATAGGAATGCTGGTATCCATCGGCGGGATACCGGATGCTACGGATCTGGTGGAAGGAGAAAAGGAACGTAAAACCTTTGATCCCCTTCTTACGACAATGCCTGACAGAGGCTCCCTCCTCATGGGAAAATATCTTTCCGTTACACTATTTTCCTTTGTAAGTGTTGTTGCAATAGTTGCGGGAATGGCAATTGGTTATACAATAAATCCCAACTCGCTAACCATGGGCATGGGTTCACAAATATCAGGCTTTCACGTGCAGCCGTTGGCGGTTGTATTGGCGCTGGCCATTACGGTGGCGCTGGGAATGACGTTTTCGGGCATTCAAATAGCCCTCAGCGCCTTTGCAAAATCTTATAAAGAAGCCCAGACCTATATGTCCTTCCTGATGCTTATAGCCATGGTGCCTGGATACGCTACT
>JARKQP010000926.1 GCA_029974875.1 Mobilitalea sp. | reverse complement strand
TTGTGTCAAATAACCGTTGGCACTTTGTGTATTCCTGGTTTAATCGCCTAATATCTCTTTCTACAAAAAATTTACACCCTAAAACAAATTATCGAATAATAAATTGCTCCCCTTCTTTTAGTTCAACTACCTTTATGTCATTCATATAAGTGCATTCCGGCAATATAATAATTGCTTTTAGCTCTGCTTCATTTACGGGTAAAGGTGCCAGATGCCAGATTGCCGTATTAATCTTAACCAGGGTATTCTTAGGAACACGGAATGCTCTCGTCTGGTCCACTACCGGTGTTCCTGCTGATGCAGGAGCAACATGAATAATCATATCATCATTTAACGGTAATATTAGTTCAGGTGTTGTTGTATGGTATTCAATAGCATTAATAATCATTTCTTCCGGCTTCTTAACTGTAATTTGCGAAAATCCCAGCCTGCCTGTATAAGATTCTGATAAACGGTCCGGAAAAAACTTGTGTAATTCTCCCATTAATGCATGTCCTTCCGGATTTTCAAAATCATAGTATGATCCAAATGGTGCAAATGCTTCCTTTGATAGCTTTTCAATATTTACAATCCTCATGTTTATACCCGTGCCTTTCACTTTTTGATGACCTATCCAAAAAGTGAACAGGCCTTAATAAATAGTTTGGAAGTGACTTTCTTTCAACCTTCCCTTAATATCAGCATAACTTCCCGGAATCTTTAAGCTTGATCCTCTTTTTATAAACGTCCTCTTTTTTCAAAGCTACCAGTATCTGATTTACAATCTATGTTAATACCAGTAGGTTATAATTTTGAGAAGTTATCTTATATATAACGTATTATTATATGCACATTATACTATGGGACATCTATACTGTAAATATCAAAAAGACACCTGTAACATTATCATATAAGAAAAACACCTGTTACAATATTCAATTCCTATTGCACGATTCAAATAACGCATAATGTAAACTCCGGCAAAAAATTGCCAGGCACCGTATTAAAATCAGCTTACTCCAAATCTTACGCTATGCTGTACTTATGGTAATTAGGAAATAATCAATCCATTGGCCTGGGACAATCATGAATGCTTGCCCTTCTATCTATAGGATGAGGATGGAATTACCATATCGAATAGCGTTGATAATACCGATCATTGTTCATATCTGACAAAAAAACGCTTATATTTCGTTACTTTCCCGAACCAAAAACACTGGATTTTTATATAATGCGCTGTTATAATAGCATTCATCAGGATGCTTTTACTTCCGTAAAGATGGTATATTTTATGCTATGCATTTTGTTTCCGGGATTTACTTTTGTCCCAATAGGAAACGGTTATATCTTTTATCATGTTAAATTTTAGCTGTACTTTGCAGCTTCAGGCATTTCTGCCAATGTATCACCCGTAACGATTTACCGCAATAGGAATTCATGAAGTAACGGATCAGCAGGTAAGAGAAAGCTGCTTTTTGGTTGTATTTATCACGGAAAGGTTCTATAATATAGTTACAGTGATGAATCAACCCAACCTGAGCAGGGCATATATTAGGGATAGGAGAGTATGATGTCATTACTGGAAGAAGTTAATTTAAGCAATGATTATATGTTTGTCAGAGTGATGGACGATGAACAGGTCTGCAGGGCTGTATTAGAGGTCATATTGGGGATGCCCATCGAAAAGGTCATCTTCATGCAGGAACAGAAGATAATTGACCTGCTCCTGGAGAGCAAGGCAATCCGGCTGGATGTATATGTGAAGGATGAAAAGCACACAATTTATAATGTGGAGATGCAACGGGTAAACAAGAAGGATATGCCCAAACGCAGCCGGTACTATCAGGGAATGATAGACCTTGATGTGATTGATAAAGGAGAAGAATATACTGAACTGAAGATGAGCTATGTAATCTTCCTGTGTACCTTTGATCCCTTTGGAAAGGGAAGGCATATTTATACCTATGAGAACTGCTGCCTGGAAGACAGCTCCTTGAAGCTGGAGGATGGAACCACAAAACTATTTTTAAATACAAGGGGCAGCCTAGATGATGTAGGCAGTGAGCTGATGGAGTTTTTCAGATACCTGGAGAATTCAACAGAGGAACAGGCTGCCAAAACGGAGAGCCCATTGATCAGAATGCTACATGAAAGAGTGATCAGGGTTCGATCCAGTAAAGAAATGGAGGTGGAATACATGACATTATTGATGCGTGACAGAGAAAAGTATCAAGAAGGAATCGAACAAGGCATCCAGCAGGGAATTGAGAAGGGTACAGAGAGAGTAAACATTCTAATTCAAAAACTTATTGAAGCAAACCGTATCGGGGACCTAATCCAGAGTACGAAAGATAAAGACTTTCAAAAAGAATTATTCCAGGAGTTTGGTCTGAAATGATCCCAACAAACAAAAAGGTGCAAGGCACCGTGTCAAAACTATGGAAAAGCAGCCTTATAAAAAAATTAATGCAACCAATGGTTCGTTTGTTTTATAAGGCTGCGTGCCTTTCCATTTTCAACTCAATAATATATATATAAATCTGCTGTCTTATATATCTTTTTAATCTAAGATGTAACATCACCTGGGGAATACTGTTCACAGCGCTCGATTAAATCCCGGGCAATACTTTCATGCTGCTTTGCTGTGTCGCCGAGCCATAGGAAAGCTAATGCCAAAACACCTGCAATGGCTGAAGCAGGGATATCAAAATGGCAAAGGCCGCCAAAATTAGCTTTCAAAATGCGCTCCCCTTTTCACTTGTTTCATGCTTCTTCAAAATTTAAATTCTGTTCACACATAACTGATCTCCTTTCGCGGTTACGTTAATTGTAAATTTTCCATTACCAAGTGTTTTTCTTTCGCCGTTCGGCAAACACAAAAGGGCATTGGTATTAGCCGGAATGCTGCCGGAGATATGGATTTCTTCTCCAGCTTTTTCCCAGCAAAGCTGTATCTTTCCTCTAACACTATCATAAGAACCTTCCACCTTATTCAGCGGAATATTATATTCCGGAGCAATCAGAATCTGATCATATCCAACACCGGCATTCTGGATACCTAGGGCTCTTCGATACAGGAAATCACCAACACATCCAAATGCATAATGGTTAAAAGAGCACTCACCTATTGCCCCATCCTGGCGAATTGCATCCCAGTTTTCCCATATCGTTGTTGCTCCCTTTTCAATCTCATAAAGCCAGGATGGGCACTCCTTCTGAAACAGTACCTTCCATGCAGTATCCTGATGGCCGTAATCACACAAGACATCAAGAAGATGTGGTGTCGACATAAATCCGGTATCAAGACGGAATTCATTTTGAGTAATCAATTCATTCAATCTTTTTGCAAATGCTTTTGCAATGTCTTCGGGTACCATTTTGTACTTTAATGCAAGAATATAATTCCCCTGCATTTCCTGCCCTAATCGCTGGTCTTTTGTTACATATTCTTCTGTAAACGCTTCTCTTACACGATTTGCATATTGATGATATTTTTTTGCATTATCAAAGTAGCCCAGAATTTCTGAAATTTCTGCATATAAATCTGCAATATGTGCGAGTAGACTGGTATCCGCATAATTCATTGTCAAAAAGGCAGATGCCGGACCATCGGAAAAGCCTTGTTCATTTACTACACTTGGAATAATCCAATCGCCAAAGTGAAATCCTGAATTAATTAAATAATGCTGATTTTCTAACCGTCTACCTTCCAGCTGATCCGAAAATGCATTTTGTTGACCTAATGTATTATAAGCATTCGGCAATTCATAAGCAGCCTGTTCCATTGCATATAACCATTTTCCCATTGCCTCGTAGTTTTCTTTCAGAACTGTCTTTTCTCCATACAACTGATACAATTGCCACGGAAGTGTCAGAATAACATCTCCCCATCCCAGAGAACCGGCTTGTGCCTGAGAAACATAGCTTTTAATCTGGGGCACTGTTCCAAAAATATGTCCACTCTCTCCCTGCTCGGTTCGGATGCTCTTAAGCCAATCTTTGTAAAAAGCTGTCATCTCCTGATTGAACAAAGCCGTTGCACCATATACAACAACATCACCCGTCCACCCAGCTTTCTCTCTTGTGGGACAATCCGTAGGAATTGCTATATTATTAGAACGCTGACTCCAGTAAATATTCTGCTGCAGACGATTCATTTTCTCATCTGAACAGTTAAATGTTCCCGTCACCATATTATCGGAACTGATTGCCAATGCCGTAAACTGTTCTTTTGTCCATTCTTTCCCTCCAGTTACACGTACATACCGAAATCCATGATAGGTAAATTTAGGTTGATAGATTTCCGTATTCTCACCTTTACAAATATAAACATCTTTTTGTGCTTTGTTGCTTTCCGAAAAAATGTAAAAATAATTTCCGTCCTTATCCAATGTCTCCCCGTGTTCAAACGTTATACATTCTCCTGCACTTCCTACAATCTCTACGCGGAGCATTCCTGCAAGATTTTGTCCAAAATCTACAAGTGTGTCACCATTTGGTGCTGTCCATACTTTCACAGCAGGCACTTCCTGAAAGATGCGTACCGGAGGATATATTTGAGCTTCAAGCTTCTCATCTGCTCCTTCTTTCACATAGACCGGCTTCCAATTATTCGCATCATGAGTTACTAAGGATGGGTCGCCATCATCTTTTGTAGCATCATACACCTCTCCAAGAAACAAATCTGCAGTTTGAACCGGACCGTCGTAACTATAGTTCCAGCTCTGATCGCTTTCTATCAACTGAGTCTCTCCATTTTCATACCAGATTACCAGCTTCAGCAGGAGTCCCAGAACCTCTCCGTATTCACAACCACGTCCAATAGCAATCTTTCCCTTATACCATCCGTCTGCAATTGTAACAGAAATGGCATTTTCATCACTTAACAGATCCTCTACTTCATATACCTGATATAGGATTCTCTTGTCATAGGTCGTAAATCCAGGGTTTAAAAGTGCATCGGTAACCTCTTTTCCATTAATTCTAACATCATAAATTCCATGTGCCGTAACGTATAATCTTGCCCTCTGAATTCCTCCTTTACAGGAAAAAGATTTTCTCATGCGTACAGCCGGATCATATGGCTCCAATGGTAACGACTCCAGAATATCTCCTTCCAGCCGCATTTCTGTTGCTTCTCCACGCATCATTGCTTCCACAATATCCTGCCACTCTTGGTATGCTTGTTTTAGTGGATTTTCCTTAAGCTGGGGAAGTGCTTCCGGTTCGATCCATTTTGCACCACTCCATTCACTATAATGGAAAAATGCTGTTTCAAAATAACACTCACTACTGGAAACCTGTTCCCCTATATTATTCCATATGGTTATTTGATACCGATATCGGGAACATGACTCCAACGGCTCTCCTGCATAAAGGATACCTACTGTGTCAGTTTCTTTTACGATTCCACTATCCCAGACGATGCCTTTCCCTTCCTGAGAAACAATCAGCTGATATGCCTCCTGAAATACATTATTCTGCTCAGATATTATTTTCCATGAAAAAGTAGGTGTTTGCGTAGTAACTGAAATTGGATTCTTCATAGATTCACAGGTAATCTGTACTATCTCCATAATAATAACCTCCATTCTTATTGTTTTTAATCATTTAACGCCATAATTAACGGATTCAATGTTTCTTTTGTTACTCCGGGCGCAAAACTGATAAGCTGTCTGAGCGGCATTGCTTCCATCGTGGCCGCCATCATTTCATTGCTGATAGCAGAATCCCCGCCCTGAGATTGTTCTGCCACTACCTGAGCATCTCCGCCCATCATCGATGCCATCGCTTGCTCAAAAATCGCATTTCCTTTTGGATCTGCCACGATCTCTCCTATGGTAGAATTGAGGGTAAATACTTTCGGAATATTGACTTCTGATACAACATGTATGGAACAGGAAAGCACTACTTCCTGTGCGTTTCTTCCAATTTGAATCTCATATTCACCACTTTCCACATGCCAATCATGAAGCTCTGTACTCCAGTATGCGTAGGATCGGTTATCCAGTAATAACTGCACCGTCTTCGTCTCCCCTGGCGCAAGTTCTATTTTCTCGAATCCTCTCAGCTCTCTCACTGGACGGATAATGGTGCCTCCCTTTGCTGCCACGTAAAGTTGAACAACCTCTTTGCCTGTACGGGAACCGGTATTTGTCACATCAACCGATACGGTCAATTTTTCGCTTTCTTTCACGCTTTCTTTGTCTACGGTAAGATTGCTATAAGCAAATGTTGTGTAGGACAGTCCATGTCCAAATGGGAACAGCACTTCCATATCCTTTGATATATAATAGCGATATCCTACAAATACGCCTTCGGAATAAACAGATTTGTCGTGTTCTCCGCCATAATTCAGATAACATGGTGTGTCCTGTAAACGAAGTGGAAATGTCTCTGCCAGATGTCCGCTGGGATTTACATTTCCATATAACACATTAACTACAGCTGCGCCGACCGCCTGTCCGCCAAGATATGCTTCCAGCACTGCTTTTACCTTGCCAATCCATGGCATCTCAACAGGCGCACCATTATGAAGTACAACAACGATATTTGGCTGAACTGCCGCCACGGCCTCAATCAACTGATTCTGGCAGTTTGGCATACACATATGTTTCCGATCGTAGCCCTCGGATTCGAAATTATCCGGAAGCCCTGCAAAGATTACTGCAATTTCGGCACGTTTGGCGGCCTCAACCGCTTCTGCCATTAACGTTTCATCCACTTTATCCTCTGCATCGTTAAATCCCTGTGCAAAGGTGATATTTGCTTTGCTAACATTCTCTATAACTCCCACTGCATCCAGTGCTGACTCGACCTTAAAGCTGTTGATATGGGAGCTTCCCCCACCCTGATAACGTGGTATTTTTGCATATTTTCCAATAAAAACAGCATTTTTATCCGGTGACAGCGGAAGAATTGCATCTTCATTTTTTAAAAGAACAATACACTCTTCCTCCACTTGACGGGCGATCTCATGGTCTCTCTCATACTGAAATACTGCAGTTTCATCAAGATTTTCCTTATATCTTAAAACAATATTCAAGAATTCCTCACAGGACGTATCCAGAACAGACTCATCCAGTGTTCTATTCTGCACTGCTGCCACGATTTCCGCATCTGTGGCTCCTCCACAGGATGGCATCTCCAGATTGCATCCCGCCTTCAGCGCCTCCACACGTTCATTCATTGCGCCCCAATCTGTCATAACATAACCGTCAAATCCCCATTCCTTACGAAGAATATCTGTCAACATTTCTCTATGTTCACAAAGATAGGTGCCATTCAGCTTATTATAGGAATTCATGATTGTCCATGGTTTTTCCTTCTTAACCATCCCCTCAAAGGACGCAAGGTAGATTTCCCGCATTGTTCGCTCATCCATTTCAGAAGAACTGGTCATTCGATGATACTCCTGATTATTCGCCATGAAATGCTTTGGGCTGGTTCCAATATTTTTGCTCTGTACACCTCGGACAAGTGCACCTGCCATTTCTGTTGATACAAGTGGATCCTCAGAATAATATTCAAAATTACGTCCGCATAATGGGGAGCGTTTAATATTCATAGCCGGCCCTAAAATTGTGCTGACCTTTTCTGCCTGACATTCTTCTCCCAGTGTTTCTCCAAGCATGGCAACCAATTCTCTATCAAAGCTGGATGCCGTTGCACACCCTGCTGGGAAGCAAACCGCCTTAATGCTGTCATTGATTCCAAGATTATCGGCTGCATCATTTTGTTTTCTAAGCCCATGAGGACCATCTGTTACCATTAACGACGGGATACCCAGACGCTCGATACCCTTCGTGTGCCA
Source organism: Mobilitalea sp. (assembly GCA_029974875.1). The sequence goes on along the minus strand of JARKQP010000926.1, from coordinate 27,064 downwards.
AAAATCATGTCCTGAACACAGGCTTGCTTTTTCTTCCAAAGTCATCTTATTAACTAGCTCTTTTATATTTTTTATTTCCATCAGCCATTTTTCCTTTCTTACTGATAATACTCTTCTATCTCACTTTCCATATACGGTAGCCACTACTCCAGATATCCTGCTTTTGTGATAAAAACAATAAGCGTTAAAATAGAGACCTCTCTTATATGAAAGTTCCAGCTTCTACTTCTATAGCATCTGATTAGCAACTGGAATTTTGGGGTCTTTTCTTTTATTATCTTAAAACAATTGAATACTGATCAGATTTAAATCCTCAGGATTTTCAAATACCAATTTCAGTTCCAGTTCAGTTTGAACTAAGTTACAATGTAGTGCCACCGTCTCACTTTCACCATCTTTAACAATGGCTAGACCTGCTTCCACCTCATCCAGTAAAATTTTTATCCTTCCACTACCTTGCGCTTTTATCTCTGCTTTTTTCCATCCATCTTTGTTCTTAACATAACGAAATACGGCGGTATCGCCATCCGAAATTCCAGTAATCCACTCGCTTCCATTACCATCAAGATCAATTCGTGCGATCCCTGTCAGACCACATGCCTGATAGCCATAAACCAGTTCCTCTGGACCAAAAGGCTCTCCTATTCCCTGAGAGGTCATCTTAACTTCTGGAATGGTTCCATCCTCTAAGATTGCTATTTTCTCAATACACAGTCTACGATTCTTTTGAACACCTCTGCTGTTACGGTGATAAAACACATACCACTGACCATTAAAACACTCTATAGAGCCATGATTATTCCAACTTGCAGGATCACACCCATCATTATCTATGATAATACCGCGATAAGTAAAAGGCCCCAACGGTGATTTGCTGGTCGAATAGCCAAGAGAAGTCGGTTTTCCTCTCTCCATATCTGCATATACATAGTAGTAGGTATCTCCAATTTTTCTCATGGAAGAACCTTCATGAAAATAATGGTCCTCTTCTGTCACAAGATTATCTACGATTTGTGATTCATCAAAAGATATCATATCGGGGTTCAGCTTTACACCATGTGAAAAGAGCTGTCCCCAGTAATAATATGCCTGTCCATCCTCATCAATAAAGATTGCCGGATCAATCCCTCCACAAGGCAACTGAATCGGATTGGTAAAAGGCCCCATAGGTTTATCAGATACTGCTACACCCTCACTATTATCCACCATACAAAAGTACAGATAATATTTCCCATCACGATGGATACAATCCGGTGCAAATAGAAGAGCTGGCATGTCTACTTCATTAACCATTTCATATTTTTCATTTTCTGCTGTCAAATCAAGACCGTCATGCGTTTTTAACATAAATGGGGTCGGCTTAGTCCAGTCTATGCCCTGATACTTCGGTGCACTCGGGTCTTTAAACCACGGTACATCTTTCCCTTCAAAGGATACCTCATGAAATGTCCACTCCTTCATATCCGCTGTGGATACAACATGATATTTCTCACTACAGAAAACATTATCCCAGTCATAGTCATCATAGCTTCCATAGATGTATAACTTACCATCCGGCATCAAATGAGCCTCGCTATCTGGAACGTGATACTCCAGCGGTAATATCGGATTACGTGTATTCTTGCATACATATTGCATTTTCAAAATCTCCTTTCTAGTTGCTTATGTAAACTTTACTATCTTCTATGTTTCCAGACCCGTCTACCCTTTCACCCCACCCAGTGTAACACCCTTTACAAAGTATTTTTGTACAAACGGATAGATACATAAGATGGGAAAGGTTCCAACTACCACAACACAGTATTTTACTAAGTTCGTAGTATAATCAGCTTTACTGATTGCGTCCGAACCGCTTAGAATTCTAGCTGTATCGTTTTGCACTAGAATTTCTCTCATAAACAGCTGTAACGGCCATAGGTCTCTTCTCTTCGTTAAGTAAATGGATGCTGGGAACCATGAATTCCATTGCATTACCACATTAAACATTACGATAACGGCAATCGTTGATTTAATAAGCGGCACCAATATCTTAAGAAGGATGGTCAACGGTTCCGCTCCGTCAATCTTCGCGGACTCCTCATAGCTTGCCGGCAACTGGTCAAACGCTGACTTCATCATTATGATGTAAAAGCCGTTGATCACTCCAGGAATAATGATAGCATATGGGGTATTAATTAAACCAAGCGTCCGGTTTACCATATAACTTGGGATCAGACCTCCTCCGAACATCAATGTAAATAGCATAAACAGTGTGATTGGCATCTTTAACTTCATGTTTTCACGGCTGATTACAAAACCTGCAATGACAGTTAGGATGGTTCCAATCAGTGTGGTAGTTACAACATAGATAAGAGTATTCATATATCCAGTGATAATGTTAGGGTTTTTTAAAACAAGCTCATACCCTTTCATGGTTGCTTTCCCAAGTGGCTTAAGCAAAAGACCGGTTGCTGCCATTAGCTCTCTCGGATCACTAATAGACGCCATAGTAACATGCCATATTGGTGCGATACAGGTAATGCATACCAATATCATAAATCCATAGTTTATGATATTGAATATAATTCTGCTAAACGATACTTTTTCTACCATTTTATTTATCCTCCATTTGTTAAAACTCGAGATATTCTCATTGCGCATTCTGCTTTGCTCCGCAGTACTACATGTACATAATATCAAGATATTTTACGTCTAGTCGTTGTTAAAGAACAGAATGCTCCGTATATTTTCTACTGATTGCGTTGGAAACAAGAAGCAAGGTTGTACCTACTATTGAGTTAAATAGACCAACTGCAGCAGAATAACCATATTGCATCTTCTCAAGACCCATACGCTGAACATTAGTGGAAATAACATCCGCTGTTTCATAGATACTTGGATTATATAATAACAGAATTTTGTCAAAGCCTACGGTCATTAACAAACCACATCTTAAAATGAGCATCGTTATAATGGTTGGCATGATACCCGGGAGCGTTACATGCCATGCCCTCTTCAGTCTTGTTGCACCATCAATTGCAGCAGCTTCGTGCTGTTCCGGACTTACCCCGGCTATGGCAGCGATGAAGATAATCGATCCATAGCCAAGCCCCTGCCATACATCAGACAGAAGGTTAATCCCCCAGAAGTAATTCGGATTTAATAAAAAGTTCTGCCGCTCAAACCCGATCTTAGCTAAAAGGTTTGTAATGACTCCATTGGAAGATAGAAAATCGATAACCAGTCCGCAGATTACTACGGTCGAAACGAAATAAGGCATATAGCTGATGGTTTGTACCGTCTTCTTAAACAGGGTTATGTAGATTTCATTGAGCAATAATGCAAAAAAAATCGAGAGTGGAAATCCGATTAGTAAACCTAATAAACTGATTACAAAGGTATTTCTAAGTATTTGTAAAAAGTTTGGTGCGGTAAAGAACTGAATAAAATTATCAAATCCTACAAAATCACTTCCAAAAAAACCTTTTACGGGACTGAATTTTTGGAACGCCATGATTAATCCGCCCATCGGTAGGTAATTAAATATGATAAAGTATACGATGATCGGCAGAACGATCAGATATATTTTCCAATTCATTTTAAAATCACGCTTCCAAGAGGTTTTCACCACATTGGGAGCTTTATTCAATTCTTTTGTCGAACTCATTTATCCTCCAATCCGCCGATTTAACGCGGCGCTTACAATTTGATACATTGAAACAGTAAATTATCAGAATATATTAGTTACTTTAACTTTATTAATCTCTAGATTTGCGTATAGCTTCTCATAAGGTGAGGTATGGGATGTTCCCATACCTCACGCCTATGTGCCTGCCATTCAGTTTTAAAACATATTATAATCATTATCTAGCAAGGAAACGATCATAAGCAGCTTGTTGGATCGCAAGATTATCCTGTATTCCAAAAGATTCAATCTGCGCTTTAAAGGCTGCCCAACTTTGATCGTTCAATTCTTCTGTTCCAAGAATGAACTTTACTACCATGGAATTTAAGTAATCATCAATATTGGTCTGATTGCTGGTATAAGTTTCATCTTCCTCAGCTGATTTGGATAGAGATATTGGCATTGACATACTGCTATCCTGGTACATAGTCCATTTATCACTGGCTGCCAATTGCATATCTGTCATAGTTTCCATATTATGCACCTCACTGCTTAAACCAGGAAAACGTGATCCTCTAAATAAAACAGAATCTTTTAAAGGTCCTCCCACAGCATCTAATTTATTGTTATAGGAAAAGGTACCATCTTCTGAAATTGTATATGCTCCATCCGCCAAGCCGTATTTCTGATAAATTTCATTTTCTGCTGACCCATGTTCTTTATCAAGACCATAGCCTTTTATATAAGAACCTTCTTCTGAATACATGAAGTCCATCGTTGCCAATAGTCTTTCAATATTCTTGCAGGCTGTAGTTACCATAGCACCGCCCTGCTGCTCACTGTGACCATTATACATGTAGTTCGGTGCTGCTGTTACTCCGGTTTCTGTATCAATTGGATCCGGAATACCTTGAACGTCGACATTCAGACCGTAATCGGGCATTGATAGAGCATCCCCCAATTGGTTAGATAAACCGAACCAGATGCCCGCTCCACCGCCATAGGTTAAAGAGGTATTGGGTAAGTAGAAGAGATCATTGGTTCTACTCGCAAAGTCTTTATAGATATAACCTGCTTTGTACCACTCATTCATTTTCTTCAAATAATTGTAAAATCCATCTTCCATCGGCCCATATTTTACGGTAGCATCCTCTACATAATAAGATGCACCAACACCAAAGCTGTTTACTAAGTTACTTACCCCAAAATATCCGGTAGAAGGGAGAATTAATACACCATAATCAGGCATACCGGATACTTCAAAATATTGTTTCATGATTGGAAGCATATGGTCCCAATCTTCGATGGTAGTAGGCTCATCCTTCCCACTTGGGAACTGGATATTACCACCTGTCATTGTTTCTAAAATGTCACGTCTGTATACTAATCCCCCCCACATAACGCTATCTACATCATTAATATAAGTTAACTTTAATATTTGACCTTCATCATTATAAGTATTCTTACGGAACACTTCGTCGGAATCCAGTAGCTTCTTGAAATTAGGCATATAATCAAGATAATCCGCTATGTTGACAATAATACCATCATCATATAGCTGGCTGATTGAGCCTGTATAATAACTGGTATCAATCATGTCTGTATATTCTCCCGTACCAAACATAAGGCTTAAAGCATCACTTTCTGTCCCCGCCGCCGGTTGTTCTACCGTAAGCGTCATGTTGAACTTTTTATTCAGATACCATACCCCCGGATTTTCACTATAATTTGAATAGTAATCATTCGGTGTAGCATATAACCAGTAGGTGAACTCTGCAGGTTCTGTATAGTCAATCTCAACAAGTTCTTTCTCTGCTGCAGTCGGAGAAGCCCCCGTCGTTGTTCCATCATTACCACTTGCTGCATCCGATGTATTGTCGGATTTTTTACAGCCACTGAATGAGGTGATAATCAGTGCCATGCATAATAACATTACGAATAATTTCTTAATACCTTTCATTTCATATCCTCCTTAATGTTCAAACGTGACTACTACGTTATATCATAATTTTATCCCTCACTCGATTTAAAATATATTAAAATACGAATATTTTTATCAAAATAATGATCTGTTAAAAGATTATGTGTATATTTATATTGAAATTCCTTCGTATGATATCCTATTTCCATAAACAATCCTTTGAATTGTTTTCAATTAATAAAATATTAACCAATTTTTACTCGTAATTCCATTGAAATACTATAACATTTTGAAATCACTACAGCCTTTCACTGATATCAAACCTTTGGATACATCATTTACCTTTATATAAAAAGGAGCCTTGCTCCGTAGCCTGACAAGCCATGGAACAAAACTCCTTCTTAATAATTGGTCTGGTTGATTTCAGTTTTATATTGCTTTGGCGTCTTTCCAGTTACCTCTTTAAATACGGCATTGAAATAGCTCTGTGAGCTAAAAGCCAACTTTTCACTAATTTCCGCCAAGGTGTAGGCGGAATATTTCAGCAAGAATTGAGCCTCATTTACTTTCACCTCTTTGATATAGTCTGTAATGGATTTTCCCATCTCCTGATGAAAGCGTCTTGACAGATGTCCATTGCTTATACGGAGCTGACTTGCCATGCCTGTCAGAGTTATCTCCTCATACACATGTGCCTTAACATATTCACAAGCCTGGCTAATTAAGAGGGTAACCCCCTTTGGCTCTAAGAGCTCATGCACTCTCCTTGTAAAATCTAAGACCATTTTTGTATTAAGCTCCGCAATTTTTGGAATAGACTTTAGATTCTCTACCTGCTGGATATAAATATCACTGATGGTAAATGCAATCTCACTGCTCAGCCCACCCTCGATCGCAGCACGTGTCACCAGGGTTGTGGTCACAATAAATAAATTTTTTTCCTGCCGTAGTTCATTTCCCACACTGATATTTCCTGCCTTACCAAGAGACACCACTTCATTTAATTTCATGAATTTTTGTATATCTCCCGTCCGTACGGCTTCCATCAGTGCCCTTTCCAGCGTCAAGGTTCCGTGGAACTCCAGCTTGTTTGCGTCAATCCAATCGCTTTCCAAGCTCTTTACCATGCTGCCCAATTCCATCTGCTCCTTTGACGAGCTCAAGGTGCTTTCATCAATCTCCTCATGGTAAAGATAGTAAAAGGTTGCCTTTATCATCTTTATATATTCATGATATGGATGGATTGGCAAGCTCATAATATATTTGAATATTCCTTCCAGATACTCCTGTTCAAGTCCTTTTTCCCTCAGGGCTTCTGCTACGGTCTCTTCTGCCATGTTATTCGCCAAAAACGGCCCTATTATAATAACTCCTCTGACGATCTCTGTGACTATGACCGGAATACTGACCCATGCCATGCCAAAGTTATTGATCGATATCTTGGTTTCCTTATAAAGGATACAGCTTGTAGCAAGCCGGTCAATCTCGAAATACTGCTGATTGATGATAATATCCTTCCGGTCAGCCTCAAAAAATATAAGATTTCTTTCACTGTCAAAATAGTAAACCCCTAACTGATAGGTGTTGGACAGCATCGTACATAAGTTTTTAACCGTCGTTAAATTCATGATATCTTACTTCTTCCTTAAGGAGCTTTTGTGTACAGCAATCATTACACCTTCATTATATCAGAAAGCTCTTTCATGGTGTAATAATTATGATCACTATCCACATGAAACACATTGCAAAAATGTTTGATTTATTATAAAATTGTTTCATGTCCATAGATTACTTTTGATTGTTTTTGATTATTTTTTACCTATTTCATGTTTTCACACGGAGCCACCGAAATAATTGATAGGAATGAGGAGGTAGGTTGAAAAAAGTACATTTTTAACCTTTCTATTCAGACCTATTCAATTTTTGAATAGGTCATCAAAAAATTGAAAGGCACGGGTGTTAAAATGCAGGATTTGAGCTGTTTTTGTGAATACTTTTATCGGGATTCTTTAATCCCTATTTATGTTTATCAGGATTATAATTTAATTTTTTCTTGTCCCAAGCAGGCCACTTTAACCTCTCCCCCTATTTCCTACCTGGATATTTTATGGCTGCAGGAAGCCCCACTTTCCTATACCCCTACTCCTTTTTATTCTTTCTTCGGATGTATCCGGCTTCAACAGGATCCATCCACCAGGCTGGTTATAGGGCCTGTCACTAATGTTCCATATCATTTAGAAGCATTACGGATTATGTATCGGGAATACTATGTTACGGTAGATGAGCGGAAGGATTTTGACGGCTTTTTTCACAGTATCCCAACGATGACCATTACTGCTTTTGTGACAAAGCTGCTTTTCCTAAGCTATATGTTAAACCGAATTTCTTTGAACCTAACCGATATCATTGATACCAGCCTCTCTCAAAGTTTTTTTGAGATGACGGACCAGCATGCGAAAAATATGCATCTTAACAAGGAAACTGGGGTGTTTAATAATTCCTATGACATAGAGAAACAGCTTATTGGCATCATCGAAGGCGGAAATATAGAGGCGTTGAAAAACTTTCCTATGGATTCCCCTACTGTCCATGAAGGTGTTATCGCCACAAATGCCATCCGCCAAGCTAAAAACACCTCCATTGTTATAATTACTGTGGCTACTCGTGCAGCAATCCGCGGTGGTCTCCCTACGGAAGCCGCATTTCAGCTGTCAGATCTATACATTCAAAAGGTGGAAACCCTTACGACAATCGAAGCCCTATACCAGCTTAATTATGAAGCAATCTATGATTTTACCTACCGCGTCTCCATGTCACAGGTTCCTGCCACAAGCGATAATGTAATTCAAAAGGCGGTTCAATACATTATGGAAAATACAAATGTCCGCTTGACTGCTGCGGACATTGCAAAGCATTTTGGTTTTAGCCGTTCCTATTTCACCCGCCGGTTTAAAAATGAGCTGGGGTTTGACTTGAGTGCTTTTATTCTCCGCTGCAAGCTGGAGGAAGCAAAGTATTTGCTCGCTTATACTGACAGAAGCCTCAGCCATATCAGTAATTACCTGTGCTTCTCCAGCCAGAGCCATTTTCAAACTTCATTTAAAAAGCAATATGGCAGAACACCGATGGAATACCGTAAGAAGCCGTTAAATTAATTATGCCTCTTACCTTTACTTATTCCTATCTCTTTTCTCCTGCAGCTCCTGGTACATCCTGTCACGCTCTTCCTTCTTTAGTGGGTATGCCTTTAAGATAAGAGCTGCTACGATTCCCAGAATGATTGGGATAAGACAAAAGACAATGGTCAGGCTGCCTAAAAGTGATTCCGGTATCGTCCCTCCAGAGGCAATGAATTCCTCTGATTCATACAATGCTGCGTCGTAGTTGATGGCCATGAGAACAGCACCTGTCGCGAAGCCTGCAATAGCCACTTGGGCTTTATTTACAAAGCTGGTTACTGCCTGAACCATGCCCTGCATTCCTTTTCCATTTTTCCACATATTATAATCCATGCACTCCATGCTAATCATGCTCCCAGGAATATAGTTCATACCCGAGAAAATTAGGGACAGAAAAACTAAGGCCATAAACAGTGCAAAGGGTGGAACAGCAAAAAAATTGAGAATAAAGATAAGTGCCAGCGGCACAACCTGGGCAATATTGCAGATAATAACCCCCTGCACCGGCGTACTCTTCTTAAAAAGCTTTGGTGCCAGCAGCGTACCCAGAATAATTGCAAATAAGATAGATCCTCCAAAAATGGCGGAATTTATAGCAAAGTTTTCCGGTCCATATGCCCATTTAATATAGTAAGATATGGCTGCCATAATAAAAGTGAACACACAACCGCCAATTATGCCGGATAGCTGGCTGATCAAAAGAGGGCGGTTGGATTTAAACATCTGTATAATATCCTTGATCCCAACCTTTTCTTCACTATGCTCCACATAGGGTCCCTCTTTTATGCACAATGCACCGATAAAAGCGATCAATGTGATCGGGGCAATAAAGATGATTGTTGCACGCCCAAAGCCCTTGTTGTTATCCCCTATATTTTTCCCAATTACCAGGGCTATTGTCATGAAAAACGAGAAAGGTACCGCAACAAACTGTTCCACTATCCTTGGGATCACCAAGAGCTTTTCCCTTATGTGGGGCTTATCTGTCATGGTAGATTTTATAGCCATGTCCGGTTGAAAGGATATTCCTATTTCAAACATAAAATATCCTGCAAACAGGAATATAATTTTCACCCATTCCGGCGGGCTCTGCGGAATGTTGAATAGCATGATTGCTGCGATAGCCGCAAGAAGAATTCCTCCAAGTAAAAAAGGCTTAAACTTTCCAATCCTTGTTGGCTTGGAACGATCCATAATCCAGCCTTGCAGCGGATCATCCACAGCATCAAAAATACGCCCCACAGTGAGTAAAACCGTAGCCACCACCGCTGCGTTCGCAAGTCCTGAATAGTCTGTAAGATAAAGCATGAATGCCGAGGTCATAAGCGAAGAGCCAGCTACCGTTATCCAGCGCATTGTAGAAAGCCCGAAAATATTTTTTGCATTTAATGGATATTGTTTTTTTGCCATATTCAATTTCCTCCTAAAGAAATATATATTAACGTTTGATTAATTCTAATTCCCACATAAATCACCTTATAATTCTCATTTAATTAGCTTTCCTAAAGCTTTTATGGGATGTCCATTTGCTGATTCCAAGATAAAGGCTGCCAATTTCGCAGGAAATTTTCCGCAGGAGCTGATAACCATGCTCCTTAAGGAGGCATCTACAGAGGAGCAGGCCGCCATACGGAATTCGGCATTGGTATAATCCGGTTTGATACCCATGTCCTTAGCGATGGTATTCTCAATAACATTGCACATGATTCTAGCTATTAAGCTATAATCTTTCAATTCCAGCAATGTACTGTCCATATCAAAATTCCCCTTTTTCAATCCCGCATCATCATCGTCTACCACTGCTTTTCCCATCAGTTTTTCCCATTCACTTTTTGACGGCCTTCCCTTTGGCTTTTCATACCAGCTCCCCTTCTGCCAAGAAGGGACATCCACTATTTCTCCATTTTTGTGAACCTCTGCTTTTAAACGTATATCTCTAGAAGATGAACCGATTAGGATCTCATAGCTTCCTTCTGGCACCCTCCAGCCATCCTGGTAAACGGCAAAGCACCGATCCTCCAGCTCAAAGGATATCACGCTGGATTCCCCAGGCTCCAGGAATACCTTTTCAAATCCTTTTAGTTCTTGCTTTGCTCTATGTAAGCCGTCCTGAGGAGGTGCAATATAAAGCTGTACTACCTCTGCCCCTGCCCTGCTACCGGAATTGGTGACCACTGCAGATACGATATTATCCTGTACTTTTAAGTCCGTATAGGTAAAATCTGTATAGCTCAGCCCATAACCAAAGGGGAACCTTACCTCCATCCCTGCTTTATCATAATAGCGGTATCCGATGTAAATCCCTTCCCTGTATTGGGCATTCTTACGTTCTCCGGCATAATAGCCATAGCTCGGCACATCCTCAAGCTGTAAAGGCCAGGTTTCTGTCAGCTTCCCACTGGGACTTACTTTGCCTGTCAGGAGGTCTCCAACAGCCTGCCCTCCTGCCTGTCCGCACAAGCCCATAGAAAGAAGTCCTTTGACCTTGTCGAACCAAGGAAGCGACATAACGCTTCCCCCCATCAATACGACCACGGTATTTGGGTTCCCTTTTAGCGCAGCCTCAATCATCTGGTTATGCCCCTCCGGTATATCCAAATTGTCCCGGTCAAAGCCTTCGGCCTCATATTGGTCAGTAAGTCCTGCAAATACAATTGCTGTTTCCGCTTTCTTTGCCGCCCTTTCTACCTCCTTTAGCTGCTCCTTTGTAATATTTCCCCGTACGTCACATCCCTCCACATACGCTACATCCTCCAATACCTCCGTCACCTGAATAAGACGGGTAGGATTAATGTGGCTGCTCCCGGCTCCTTGATACCGGATTTGACTAGCCATATGACCGATCAATACAGCTTTCTTCATCTCCTTAATCGGAAGAATTTTGTCCGTGTTTTTTAAAAGCACTGCCCCTTCTGTCGCCGCCCTCACCGCCAGCTTCTGATGCCCCTCTGCATCAAAGGTACTGCTTTTTTTCGTACTTAGGGCTTCTTGCCCTTGTAATACGGTCTCTAAAACCCTCTCTGCGGATTTATCTATATCCGCTTCCTTTAGCCTTCCCTCTCTCACTGCCTTCTGTACTTCCTTTTCCTGATAAGCAGAACCGCCGGGCATACTCAGATCACAGCCTGCCTTAAAGCCCTCGGTACGGTTCCCCATAGCTCCCCAGTCAGTAATGACCATTCCGTGAAACCCCCATTCCCAGCGCAGGATATCTGTTAGCAGGTGTTTGCTATCACTGCAGAAGGTGCCGTTTATTTTATTGTAAGCGCACATGACCGTTTTAGGCTGTGCCTTTGTTACCACTGTCTCAAAGGCCTGTAGATATATTTCCCTCAAGGTTCTCTCATCCACCTGGCTGTCTGAGGAAAATCTTTTGTATTCCTGGCTATTTGCCGCAAAATGCTTTACACTGGCTCCAATCCCGTCCGATTGCAGCCCTTCCACCATGGCTGCTCCCATCTCACCGGAATGATATGGATCCTCGGAAAAATATTCAAAGTTACGTCCGCATAGGGGATTTCTTTTTATATTCACCCCCGGCCCTAATACCACAGCTACATCCTCAGCTTTTGCCTCCTCACCAATAGCTGCCCCGATTTCCTTCATAAGCTCCCTGTTCCAGGTTGCTCCTGATGTTACCGCTGTAGGAAAGCAGGTGGTAGCCACTGCGTTGTTAATTCCCAGCATATCGGCTCCCTCCATCTGCTTTCTCAAGCCATGGGGGCCGTCTGTCACCATGACGGAGGGTATGCCGTATTTCTTAAAATCCTTGGTATGCCAGAAATCCTTGCCACTGCACAATGCAATTTTTTCTTCTAGTGACATTTGTTCTATTATCTCTTTACCACTCACGCTTTACCTTCCTTTCTATGTTTTAAAATTTCAGTTTAAGATACCATTCCACCTGCCGCTCCCACAGAGGTTTTTTGGGGCATCTCGCAAAAATAGCTGTATTCACCACTAACTAATTGATGCTTTTCTCCATCGGGCAGTACCAGGGAGCAGGATGTGGAAACAGGCACCTTAATTTTAATGTGGAACTTCCCATCATTAATATACCAGTCGGACGTCACGGTCCCGTAAGGCGTTTGAAGCTCTCCTTTCGCCTTATTGATCCCACCACCGGGCAGCGGTTCAATTTTAAAGGTTTTATAACCTCCTCCTGTCGCTTCAATTCCTGCAATCCTGCGGTATAGCCAGTCTCCCACAGCTCCATTTGCATAATGGTTGAAGGATACCATTCCGCCAGCGGAATCTTCATCCGACTTCTTACCTGTCAAATCACCAATATTAATTGTTCCGTCCGGCCGTAATGCATCCCACCTTTCCCAAATAGTCGTTCCACCCGCCTTGACTTCATAAAGCCATGACGGAGCAGTTTCCTGGAGCAGTAGGTCATATGCAACATCAATATATCCATGATCTGAGAGCGCAAACAGAAGGTAGGGTGTGCCTGTAAAGCCTGTCGTCAAGTGATTATCCGCTTCCTGCACTAAGCGAACTAAGTTTTCCACCATTGCATCAGCTTCCGCCCCCTCCGTCATACCAAAATGTAATGGAAGGACATAGGCTGTTTGAAATTCTTTTTTCAGCTTGCCCCTACCGTCTGTAAACACCTTTCGATATGCTTTTATTATTTTTTGCGCCAGCTCTTTATAATAAATAGAATCCTCCTTCTCGCCAATTACCTCCGCAATTCTTGCTGTCAAATTGCAGGAATTTGCAAAATAGGCTGTACCAACCCATTTCCCCTTCATAATCCATTGCTTTACTGTTTCTCCCGGAGCACACCAGTCTCCAAAATGAAATGGGAAACGCCAAATATATCGACCATTCGGTGTAACCGATAAAAATCCTGACCACCATTTTGCAGCTTTTAAAAAACGTTTGATCGTTGGATATTGCTTTCTTAAAAGCTCCTTGTCTCCTCTTGCGAGATATTCTGCCCAAGGAACCAACACACAGCTATCTCCCCAACAGGAATTAGCAAGACTTGGCCAGGAGTCGCCTCCCTTGGGTATTACCATAGGCAAGCCCCCACCCTTACCTTGCTCTGAACGCATATCAAGAAGCCATTTCCCCAAAAAACGGCTCATATCAAAATTGAAGCATGCCGTGCGTGCAAACACAGCGATATCCCCTGTCCAGCCTTGGCGTTCGTCACGCTGTGGACAATCAGTAGGAATATCAACAAAGTTAGATTTTCCACCCCAGCGGATATTACTTTGAAGCTGGTTAATTAATTCATTTGAACAATGAAAGCTTCCGGTCTCCTCAAAATCCGAATGTAATACAAAAGCCTTCAATTCTAATTCATTCCCTTTGATTCCACTAACTCCCACATATCGAAATCCCATATAGGTGAGTTTTGGAAAATAATGCTGTTCTCCGTCAATACAATAATATTTGGCTGTTGCTTTCGCAGTTCGTAAGGACTTCACAAACAGCTCACCGTCAACCAGTACCTCAGCATGACGGAAGATAATCTCCTGTCCTTGCTTTCCCCTTATTTTAGCTGAAATGACGCCTGCGAAGTTTTGTCCAAAGTCATATATTAATTCTCCTGCCGGCGATTTTGTACAGGAAATCGGAGCCATAACCTCCTGTACACGTACGGGAGCCCCATACCCTGCGATCAGCTTTGGCATCGCCCGTGGCCTTGTAATACTTACCTTTTTCCACTTAATTTTATTCAAGTCGATTCTTGCATCATAAACCTCACCATCATACCATTCTGCCATTTGATAATTACCATCCCCGGTAACCTCCCAATCTTCATTGGTCATAATAACTTCGTTGGTTCCATCTTCATGTTCAATATAGAGCTCACACAAAAAAGCCTGCCTGTCGGCACTTATTTTATTCTTTCGTACATAATTAAATGACCCGACTGCCCACCCACCTGCTACAACTACCTGTAGCGTATTAGACCTCATTATTTCATTCGTCGTGTCATAGGTTTGATATTGAATCTGATGCCCGTAGGAAGTAAAGCCTGGTGCAAAGTAATCCTTCCCAACCTTTTTCCCATTGAGCATAAGCTCGTAAACTCCGAGTGCTGTAGCGTTAATCCAGGCACGCTTCACCGCTTTTTCGGCAGGGAAATTATAACGGAATGTCAGCGGCTTGGGAGAAACCTTATCCGGAAAATCATATCCACCATCCGTTATCCACTTCGCTTTCCACGGTGTATCCAATCTACCCGTCTGAAAAAAGGCCGTTCCCTCAGCAAAATCCCCACTACTGCCAGTGGCTTTGATCTGTACTTCATATTCCGTAAAAGGTTGTAGCTCACCCATAAACAAATTGTTAATTTGATCTGTCGTTTCCCATGTCCTTCCCCCGCATGTGATAGTAGCACTCTTTAGGCACTCTCCAGCTCTGTCTGACTCCAGTGAAAAT
Organism: Mobilitalea sp.; assembly: GCA_029974875.1. The sequence goes on along the minus strand of JARKQP010000926.1, from coordinate 11,958 downwards.
GCAATATTGGGCGCATTGTCCGTGATACAGCCCTCTTTAAGATTGTTTATTTTAATCCATGATATTTTTAACATATCTGACCTCCCCCTCTTAAATATAATAAATATTATGTTCATTATAAATTGATCCCCGTCCTTTGTATTATATATATGTGCTTTTTATTACAATACTGTTCTGTGCATGAATCAGAATTACATCAAAATTATAAAATATTAGATGAAAAGCCTTAAATACCGCCTTTTGCATTTATCTATTTTACTTAACTATAATAAAAAAGCTTCGCCCCACAGCCACATAAGCCATAGGACAAAGCTCCTTATCCTTAGTCAGTCTCTTAGGGAATATAAAAGGATCACCGCGCCTTTTCCCTGCTCCACCGCCCTGTAATAAATAAAACCAGCGGAACCAGCACCGCACACAACCAGCCAACCGGCCAGGCAAACCAAATCCCGCCCCGGCCTACGGCGTAGGCAAGAGCTGATGCGGCGATAATTTTAGCCAGGGGCTCCAGGCCTGCACTAACGGTGGACATGACCATTCTTCCCATACCCCGGAACATGGACAGGAATACATACATCACTCCCGCCAGCCAGTAAAAGACGGATACAATTCCAAGGTACTCCTTACAAATGGCGATAACACCTGTCTCCTTTGCAGATATGAACATACTTGCCCACAGGCCGCGGAAGGGGAAAATGACCAACGCCAGGGCTATGCCCAGCAGTATGGCAATTTTAGCACTGGATTTTACACCCTCTTTGATACGGCTGTAATTCCTGGAGCCGTAATTCTGGCCGGTAAAGGTCGAAACCGCCATCCCCAGACTGTTCAAGGGCATTAGGGCGATCTGGTCTATCTTACCCGCCGCAGCATATGCGGCAATTGCATCCATCCCAAAACGGTTTACAATACTCTGAAGGGCAATCATACCAACGGAGGTAAATAAGTTCTGGAGGGACATTGGGATACCTACAGCAATAATTCTTCCAATCACTTCAAAATGAGGCTTCAAGTGCTCCTTTTTTATATGGAGTATCGGATGCTTCTTCCTGATATAATACAGGCACAAGAAGGTAGAGAGGAATTCCGATACAATGGTGGCAAATGCAACCCCTGCAATTCCCATGCCAAACGCCAGCACCAGTATCAGATCCAGGACAATATGTACTACGGTTGCTGCAATTAAGGCATATAGGGAAGATTTGCTGTCCCCCAGGGATCTCATGATATTGGCTGCCATATTATACGTAATTGGTGCAAGACAAAATACCATATTGATTACCAGATAAAGCCTGGCATCATGGAATATCTCATCCGGGGTACCAAGTGCCTTCAGGATCGGCGTGGAAAATACAAGACCCAGGATGGCAATTAAAATCCATGCACCAAAGGAGATATAAATAGCTGCTCCTGCAACATTCTTTACCTTATCGTATTCCTTCGCCCCAAAGAGCTGGGAGGCTATGATGCAGGTTCCCATGGTAAGGCCAATGATCAGGCATACCATCAAAAAAATCACTGCCTGGGTCGCTCCGATTGCTGCAAGGGCATTCTTCCCAACGAATCGGCCAAGGATTATGGAATCCACCACACTATAGAGCTGCTGCACGATACTGCTAAGCATCATGGGTATTGCAAATTTTATAATGATCTTTACAGGATTTCCTGTGGTCATATCATTATGCTTTATATTACTCATATTTCTCCTTCTTTCCAGCTATCAATTAGCTTTTGTTACTTTTATGATCAAAAAAATAGGCAACTGTGAAGTTAATGAATGTAATGAGCCTGACGCCTTACATTCATCCCGTTTCACAATTACCTAAGATTTCATCCGATCTTATATTCATTGCTTGCTATATCATAATCAATTTTACAATATCAACGGATTAATTGCAACACTGTTTTTGCCCATCCCATGCCGGTGACATTTCATGCTTTTCTCAGGCCAGGCATACCTCGTATTCATAATCTCCGGCCTCCAGCTCCCTCATCCCGGAGCCATCCGGTAATTGCAGGATGGCGGCTCCTGAGAATGGAACGGATACCAGGATTTTAACTGTATGTTCCGAAACAAATTTCCACTCCGATTTGTAATAACCCGTTGGGGCCAGGACACTGGCTTTTGCCTCACCTAATTTCCTGCTTGGCTTCGGCTGCAGCAATACCTTCCGGAATCCAGGATACTCCTCCATTGGGTTAATACCGCAGACATCCCGGTACAGCCATTCCACGATAGAGCCAAAGGCATAGTGGTTTAAGCTTGATTCCGCGCTCAGCCTTCCTGTCCCATCCAGCGCATTCCAGCTTTCCCATACGGTTGTCGCTCCCATGTTCACCTGGTAGAGCCAGCTTGGATAGTCCTCTTTCAGTAATAGATCGTATGCAGCCTCACTGAATCCGGCCTTGGAAAGAGCCTGGCACAGATAGACGGTTCCGACAAAGCCTGTATCCAGGTGTCCGCCGTTCTTTTCTATTTTCCCGACCAGCTTTTGGCCATTCTTTGCTATTGCCTCTTCTGACACAATGTCAAAATAAATAGCAAGGACATAGGCGGTCTGGGTATCGATTTTACATATTCCGTCTTCCCCAAAATATTCCCTGACCAATTCTTCCCTGATTTGCTCTGCCCGTCCTCCGTAGAATTTCTCATCCTCCGTAAGCCCAAGCACCCGGGCGGCTTTACTGAGCAGCTTCGTACTGTAGAAATAATAGCAGGATGCAATATAAAAGGAATCCGTTAGTCCAAAGGGTCCTGGTTCCGGATTGTCCAGGGCAAGCCAGTCGCCAAAATGGAAGCCGCATTGCCAGAGTTTCTTATCACCGTTTGCCAGATCCTTTTGTATCACAGAATCCACCCAGGCCTTCATTCCCGGATACTCCTCCCGCAGGAGGTTTCTATCACCATAGTAAAGGTACATTGTCCAGGGCAGGATCGTTGCCACATCGGACCAGGCTGCCGAGGTCATATCATTCTCCGGCTTTTCTTCCATTCCCCTTCCCCTGATTCTGGGGACAATAAATGGAACGAGCCCCTCCAGGCGCTTTTGTTCTTCATTCACATCCTTCATGTACTTACGGTAAAATGCAGGTGTATACATGGTAAGGCATGCGGTGGAGCAGTACATCTGGGCATCACCCGTCCACCCCAGACGCTCGGAGCGCTGTGGGCAGTCCGTCGGGTGATCGACAAAATTATCCCGCTGGCTCCAATATGCGTTGCTGATGAATTGGTTGACCTTGGCATTCCCTGTTATAATGCTTCCCGTTGTATCCAGATCAGAGTATAGCACCCAGGCTTCGAAATCCTCAACGTCCGCTGATTCTAAACCTGTTGCTTCAAAACCCGCTACCTCAGAGCTTGCCGCTATAAGCCTCTCTGCTTCCGGCCAGCCCTCTACTTGTACATACTGGAAACCATAATAGGTAAAGTGAGGGCGGACCATTCTTCCCCTACCGTCACTGATATATTCGAATTCCTGCTTTGCACCTAACAAATTCTTTTGGCAGATATTACCGTCTTCCAGGAGCTCCACGTGCTTTAACAGAAGCCTTTCCCCTTTTTTCAGCTTATCCTTGAATACAATCCAGCCTGAGATGTTCTGCCCCAGATCCAGGATCAGCTCACCCCCACTTCCCCGCAGCACCTTAAGGTTCTTCCTTCGTTCCTTGCAGACAATCGGAATGCTGTACCGCTCAGAAAGGGATCCGATATTCTCCGGCTCCTTCTCTTCCACGTGCTTCCAGGCTGAAGCATCAAAGCCGGCCAGCTGCCAGCCCTCCGGTTCCTTCGTCCTATCATAGATTTCCCCATCATAGATGTTGCTGGAAATTACAGGGCCCTCCTCATAGACGAAGCTCTGGTCCGAGCCGATGGTTTCCTGGCTTCCATCCTGATATTCGATGCTGATCTCACAAAGCAGCTGATAATTTTCACCAAAGTTATCCTCAAAGCCGCCATTTACACCAAAGCGCCCCTTATACCAGCCTGCCCCCAGCAGAAAGCCCAGAACATTCTCTCCCTTCTGCACTGCTCCTGTCAGATCATAGGTCTGGTACTGTACCCAATGACGATAATTATGGAAGCCCGGCTGCAGAAATCCGTCGTTAACCAGCTTGCCGTTTACATAGCATTCATATAAGCCTAGCCCTGTCATATAACCCCTGACCCGTTTTACCGGCTTCGTAATTACAAAGGCTTTCCTGACAATCGGGCTGGCCTTCTTCCCATCCCTGATACTGATCCATTTGGCACTCCAGCTCCCGTCACATTTTCCTGTCTCAAAGAAAGCAATCCCACTTTGGTAAGCTTCTCCCTCACTATCCCTCGCAGTCACCTTCCAATAATATCTGGTACATGGCTCCAAATCCATAGCAAGCTCATAGCTGATATTTGAAATGTCAGTCCGGAATCCACTGTCATGGACCGGCTCCTTAAATTGTCCGTCCCCGGCGATTTCGACCCTGCATTCCAGGAGTTTTTTCATTGACCTGTTATCCTCTTCATAGTTCCAGGAAAAGGTCTGGCACACAACATCATATCCCACCGGGTTTATAATATGATTCACCCTCATATTGGTTATTTTCATTCTAACACCCATGCCTTTCATTTTTTTTGCAGCTTGCTCTTAATACAAACAAATCTCACACGGCACTCAACCTTTCACCGCGCCCACAGTAATGCCCTTTGCGAAATACTTTTGGAAAAACGGGTAGGCACATAAAATCGGCAGAATTGCAACCACCGCAATTGCCATCCGGATCGTAGTACTTGGCAGGGTGCTTAAATCAACTGTCCCAAGATTATTCGCATTGTTAACCAAATACTGGATGTTACTGTTCATCTGGTTCAACAGCTGCTGGATGCTGAACAGCTTCGAATCCGTAATATAATACAAGCCATTATTCCAATCATTCCAATACATGACGGCGGACATCAACCCAATGGTAGCAAGAATTGGAGTTGACAGGGGAATGACCAGCTTAAAAAAAACATAAATAGGCCCTGCACCATCCATCTCTGCCGCTTCGATTAATTCACCGGGTATGTTGTTCCTAATGTAGTTCTTGACCAGAATCACATTGAAGGCTCCCATCATCAGCCCCGGTACAATTAAAGCAAAGACCGTATTTTTGATGTGGATGAAATTACTGTAGGTATAATAGGTAGCAACAATACCTCCGTTAAACAGCATAGTAAACAGGCATAGGATAAAGAGCAGCTTAGTACCCGGGATATCCGTGTAATTTAATCCAAAGGCAAACATCGTCGTAACCATAATACACAGGAAGGTTCCACAGATGGTTACAATGACTGTGATCAGATAGGCATGACCGATCTGGGCCCATTCTGCAAATATATACCGGTAAGCCTCCAGGCTAAATACCCTGGGTATGAATTTATAGCCTTCCGTGATAACCACATGATCATCCGTAACGGAGGAGGCGATCAATAATATAAAGGGCATAATTGCTAAAAAGCAAAGAATACTCAAAACAATATGCCCGGCAAGCTCGAATCTTTTTTCTTCATTTGACCTAACGTTCATCTCATAACCTCCAATCCTATTTAGAACATTGCGTCATCACGGCTGATTTTCTTGATTACCTCATTCGCAAGGACAACAAGAATAAAGCCTACGATGGACTGGTAAACGCTTGCCGCGGAAGACATACCATAGTTATTCTGGACCATTAATGCATTATACACAAAGGTGTCAATGGTCTGGGTGGCGCTATAGAGCATACCGGAGTTCCTGGGAAGCTGATAGAATAAGCCAAAATCGGAATAGAACATGCGTCCCAGGCTTAGGATAAATAGGGTGATAATCGTCGGCTTTAGGCAGGGAAGGGTGATGGACTTAATCTGCTGCCACTTTGTCGCACCGTCAATCTTTGCAGCCTCATAATAATCCTGGCTGATTCCGATAATGCTGGCCAGATAAATCACCATCCCAAAGCCGATGCCCTTCCATTGCTGTACAAAAACAATGATAAGGGGCCACCAGGTCTTATCCTGGTAGAAATCAATGGGTTCTATATGTAGGAGCTTTAAGATGGAAGCATTAATATACCCCGTCTCCAGGCTTAGGAATGCATATCCAAGGTAGCTGATAACAACCCAGGACATCAGGAAGGGCAACAAAATTAAGGTCTGATAAATACGGTTCGCAATTTTAGAGCGGATTTCATTCATCAGAAGAGCCACCGTAATCGGGATCACAATGCCCAGAATGATGAATACCACATTATAAAGGATCGTATTTCTTGTCATCATCCAGGCATTGCCCGAGGTGAACAGGAATTTAAAATTATCAAAGCCTGCCCAGTCACTGCCAAGGATTCCTTTTTTGAAATTGATGTTCTTAAAGGCAATCAAAATACCGAACATAGGCAGATAATTATTAATTAACATATATAGGGTACCCGGCAGGAGCAGGAGATAGATCGGTATCGCTTTTTTCCACCGGATTTTTTTTCTTTTTGTTGTCGTGCCCATAGTACCTCCACTTTCGCTTACAAAAAGGAGCCTGAGTCAGCACATGATGGCACAGGCCCCTGTTTGGATTGCAGGAATGAGATGTCCTCATTTCATTTAAACTATCAAGTTATTGGTCTATCACAAAAAACACTGTGCCAGGTATGCATACAAAAATTACTGTGCTAAGTATGCATCAAATTGTTTCTGGCATTCAGCAATTACCTGGTCAATTCCTGCATTTTTCAGCTGGCCTACCATGTCATTATAGGTTTTTTCCCACTTAGCTCCTAAGGATCCTGTCTCCAATGCTTTCTGGAATTGGTCAAGCACTGTCTGGCAGGCTAAAATCTGATTGGATACATTGGTACTGTCAAAATTAAAGCCATAGGACTTGAATTTGTTGCTCATGCAGGCCTCCGTGAAGGCATCATGCTCCTTGCGTGTAGCCGCCGCACTAAAGGTGTACTCTTTTCTTCTGTCTCCCCAGAGGCCAAGAAGATTATAATAGGGGCTAGTTGTCGCATCCAGGCCGTCTGCAAATGCTATCACGCCATTATCCTTATCCACTACCTGGAAATGGGTTCCTTCAATACCGTTCAGAATTAAGTTGGATAAATCACCGTTGCTGTATAAATAATCCATGAACTTCATTGCTGCTGCCGGATTCGTACTGGTGATCGGAACCACCCAGTTTGTCGCACCATAAAATGCACCCATACGACCCTTGCCGGTAGCCATTCCGGTTACTTTAAAGCCATAGTCCGCTGCAAACTGCTCCGGCTTTTGTGACATGGCATAGGCTGCGGTTTTACCGGTCTGCAATAATTCATTGTTGGAGGTATCTGTTGTTGCTGCATCCGGCACGATATAACCCGCCTGATACCACTGTGCCATCTGATTTAAGAAATTCTTATATTCGTCTGTTTCAAACAGGTTGACAACCGTAGTGCTGTCAGCATCCATTAAGAAGCCTGCGTTGATATTACCGCCCAGAGGATCTCCCCCAAAATACATAGCATATTGGGAGCTTCCAGTAGTAATAGAGGAACCAAGTGCGCTTAAGGGATAGCATTCCGGGTGCTTCTCTTTAATCGCCGCAAAGACATTGGTTAAATCCTCCATGGTGTAAGTATCCTTCTGCCCGTAACCGGTCTCTTCCAGATAGTCCTTACGGATTATGATGCCTGGCTTCTCGCCGTAATTAACGCCCACCGGAGGAATACCATAGGTTTTACCTGTTACCTTGGTTGCGATGGGGAATTCCTGCATTAAGGAATACAGGGTTGGTGTTGCCTCCTCAGAAATATAAGAATCCAATTCCTCAATCTGTCCACTGTTTACATAGGTCTTGATATCCTGGAAGGCCAGCATCATCAGGTCAACCGTTTCGCCTGAACTGATCCACAGGGAATAGTTTGTAAAGGAATCACCAATGCCCAGGGGCTTGAATTCAACCTCTACGTTGATTGCCGGTACTGTGATGGCATTGACTGCATCCTGCACCTTCTGAAGGTCTGCCGGTGCTGCCGCCATATAAAGATATGTGATGATCAGGTGCTCCGTTTTTTCCGGCGCTGATGTTGCTGTCGCCTCAGCCTGGGAATCTGTGCCTGGTGAGCTTGTCTGCGTATTCCCTGTTTCCCCTCCCTTTTTGCTGCAGCCCACAAAGGATGCCATTAACATGACTGCAACCATCATTAAAGCTAATACTTTCCTCTTCATAACCTCTTTTTTTCCTCCTATCCTAAATTTGAATTGGTACCTTTAGTATAGTCGAAATGTTCCATCCTGAATAAAACATAACAAGCCTGTTACTAAAACAAATCCGATTTATTTATCAACATTTTTGATAATTACTTATACATTTCTGCTCCGGCATTGCTTTAAAAATTCTTCCCATGAAAGGACTGCCTGTATTCCCTTGGCGTTTTCCCATAGACCTTTTTAAACATCTTAGTAAAATAAGAATAGTGGTTATAGCCTGTTTTTGCAGATATCACCGTAATGGAAAGCTCATCCCGCTCCAGCAGCTCCTTCGCCAGCTTCATCTTCTCATTGGTAATATAGTCAATCAGGGTCATGTTATATTTCTTTTTAAATAGGCGGCTTAAATGTGCCGGGCTTAAGTAGACCATCTGGGATAATTCCTCCACGGTCAAGGGCTCATCAATATGGAGCCGGATATACTCCTCCACCCTTTCTACGGCATGCCTGGAGTCCACGCCGCCTTCCTTCTCCTGCTCCCCAATTGCCTCAAAATAAATCCTGCCGTAATCCCGGTAGATCTGATCCTTCTGCTTCGCCCCAATGGCATTGATGGCCTTCCTCAGCACCGCATTAACCGTCTCGGCCGTTGCAGGCTTTAGGATATAATCCAGGCACCGGAGCTGGATTGCCTGCTTGGCAAAGTTGAATTCATCATGGCAGGTCAAAAAGATGCACTCCGTCATGGGAGATTGGCTTTTTACCCATTCTACCAGGTCAAGTCCCGTCCCATAGGGCATTTCGATATCACAGAGCAGGATATCTATTTTGTGTCCCAGAAAGATATTAACAGCTTGGGCATAGCTGTTTGCAGTGAATATCTCTTTAAAATACATTTTCAGGGGATGGATGTCCTCCAAAATGCCTTGGATTGCAAAAACCTCATCATCGACTATTAACAGATTCATTGCTGTTCCTCCTCCCGGAAGACCGGAACCTTAATCCAGACCTGTGTTCCTTCTCCCTCCATGCTGTTTAACCTCAGGGTATAATCTTCCCCATAGGCCAGCTTCAACCGCCGCCTGATGTTCCAGATCCCGATATGCTTTCCTGTCTTATTATGGATGATTTCCCCGTTTCTTAGCTTGTCCAGGATCTCTGCGGACATCCCGTTCCCCGTATCTACAATGGAAATGACTGCATGGTTTTTTCCTTCTTTGCGTATCACCAGGATAATCTCAATGGAGCTTCCCATTTTCAGGGCATATTTAAAGGAATTCTCCACGAAGTTCTGGATCAGAAGTGGGGGAATCCGCATATCCTGTAACGTTTCATCAATTTCATACACACTCGTAAAGGCTCCTGGAAACCTGACCTTCTGGATCTCCAGGTAAGTCATGACAAAGGATATCTCGGAGGCCAAGGGTACCAGCTCCTCATTCTTCCTTAGGGCATAGCGGAAGTATTCTGCCAGGCTCATGGCATATTTCTGGATGGTCTGGAATTCCTTTAGCTTTGCCAGATTGCATATCATATTCAAGGAATTCAACAGCAGATGGGGATTCACCTGAAGCCTTAGGTTATCAGTCTCGATCCTTAGCTTCTCAATCTCCGTTTCGTATTTTTGAATCCGAAGGTCCGATATCTGGGCTGCCATCCGGTTAAAGGTATGGTTCATATACTGGAATTCACCGGATCTGGCTTTATTTTCGTCAATGCGGTATTCTAAGTTGTCCCGTTCCAGCTCCTTCATGGCGCTGTTTAAATAGCTCATGGGAAGAATGACCATCCAGCGGATCACAAGCAGTAAGACCGGGATAGTAACCAGGGCCACCAGGGGGAGGCTCTGCATCAGCCGCTCCCAGACCGGGATCGTCGAACGGATCTTCTCCTCCGGCACCAGCTTCACGATCCTGCAGCCCAGGTCATTTTCTTCAATGCCAAACTCCAGCATGCCCTTTTTATAAGCTAATATTTCCCCTTCCGCCCCGGTATTGGAGCCTGTGATGGCCCCGTCCTTTACAATATAGATATTGCTTCCGGAGGAGATGGATTCATCCAGCAGCTTTACCACCTCTGAAAGCGGGGCGAATACCCCGAAGGAATATCCATTGCAATTTACATTCCAGATCCAGTACCAGTCACCCGACTCAGTCATAAGTGTTACATAGTTATAACCCTGCTGGGTCATGTCAGTTTTAGAAAGCAGCTCTCCAAGCTCATCCTTTTGCTTTAGGTCCAAAATCTCATTATTATATGTAATGCTTACATACTTTGACTGGTTCAGCTTAAGATAGCCCCCCTCCAGCAGGTCATCCTTCTGCCATAGAACCCGCAATTTATTCACAAGGTTTTGCTGCTCCAGGGTCTCATAGTCATCCACGGTGGCGAGATAGGCCCATTGGGAAACCAGCGCATTCTTTAAATCAACGTCAATGTTCTGATAGATATTCTCCAGCCGGATCTCCAATATCTTCGTTTCATTTTCATGGGAGGTCATCAGACGCTGCTCCACATTTCTCACCGTATTGTTTCCAATGATAATCAGAAGGAAATTGACCGGTAATACGATTAAACAGATCACAATCACCAGCTGGATCTGTATTGATGCCCGTTTTAGTTTATTTTTCATAAGCTTCCATCCTCTTCACTGCCATATTATTAAAGTAAGGCTTCCATATCCTTACCGGCTCCCAGGATGTGTCTGAAAACTTATTAGGGCGTTCCGGACGGCACAATGAGTTTTCAGACACGCCCTAAGCATAGCCTGCCCAATATATCACTATTATATATCCATATTGAAGGCACCGGAAGAAACAAAAATGACAAAAACATCATCATTTCTGACTCCTTTCTGTTTTATTTCCAGTATCAGTTAATTCACTAAAAGCTTATTACATTAAAAGAGATATTCCGCTGGGAAATATCTCTTTCTAATAGGCTAATTATTTACTTAAATTTCATATTCTTTATATGCTCAATTCCATATATGCCCCGACTGACCGTTACCGCTGCTTTCTCTAGTCATTTGAGAACCTGGATAAGGATATGATTCCGATATAACCAAGGATAAAGGTAATCCCTGAGAGGATAACGGAGGGGATCCACCATTCCAGCCCTGCACCGGCAGGAATTGCAGGTAATATCTTATCCCTAAAGATCTCGGAGGTAGAGCCCAATACAAAGCCGATGATCATGCTGTAGGTCTGGTAGGTATATTTGTTCATAAGCCATTCCAGGGGCTTTGTGATCAGGAAAATGCCGATCAGCGTTGAAATCCCCAGAATTCCGATATATACCACGTCAAATTTCGTGATCGCCAGCAGCATGGAGTCATACATGCCAAGGATCAAAAGCATATGGGAGGTACTGATTCCTGGAAGAACTAAAGCCAGGGCAATGATAATTCCGGTGACCAGCAGCATCAGGTAATGGGCAAAGCCGGTACCGCCGCTTATTTCGATATTACCGGTAGGAATAAAGCCGATGGAGATAACGATCGCCAATCCCAGCAGGAAATAGATTCCGGCTGAAATACTGATACCGCCACCTTCTTTCTTAGCCCTTTTATAGAGAGCCGGGATACCACCGATGACTGCTCCCAGGAAGAAGAAGGATACGGGGAAGGGAAATTTCTCCAGCAACCATTTAATCACAAAGGCCAGGGAGCCGATTCCAACCCCTGCACCGATTACAACCTTCATTAGGAAAATGGTGTTTCCTTTGATATCCTTTAGAAAATTACTGATGGAACTGATCAGTTTATCGTATAT
>JARKQP010000915.1 GCA_029974875.1 Mobilitalea sp. | reverse complement strand
ATAAGCCAGCTTTTCCGCATAAGCCCTTCCTTCCACAAAGGCAATGACACTCCGCAGTCCCCTGCAATGCTCATACACCGTCCTTGAAAGCTCCTGCCAGACACCGTCCTTTTGCAGCAGCTGATAATCAGGCCAGGGGCTAGTGACCTTTAATTCCACGTCCTTTTTCATCCTCGGTGCCACCACCCTGACCTCATCCGGTGAAAGATAGGCTGCCGCCATTTCCAGTGGCTCCATCGTTGCCGATAAGCCGATCCTCTGTAAGGGATGGCCGCAGAGCTTGTCCAGCCTGGCGATGGAAAGCATCAGGTGGGCTCCCCTCTTGGAATCAATCAAGGCATGCAATTCATCAATAATAATAGCCTTTGCCGTACGCAGCAGACCCTGCCCGGATCTGCTTGTGAGCATTAAAAAGAGCGATTCGGGGGTGGTGATCAGGATATGGGGAGGATTTTTGATCATGCTCCTCCGCTCCTTCTGTGGGGTATCACCGGTTCGAATCGCTATCTTAATATCAAAAGGAGTTATTGCCGCGGAAGGATTATTTCTACCTTCCTCCTCCAGTATTCCGCTTAAGGGGCGCCTCAGGTTTTCACGGATATCCCCCGCCAAGGATTTCAGCGGTGATACGTAGATCAGCCAAAGCCCTTCGGCCAGACTTTCTTTCCGCGCCTGGGCTACCAGCCGGTCAATATATACCAAAAATGCGGATAAGGTCTTGCCCGTACCTGTGGGAGCCGATACTAATACATTCCCGCCTGCTGCAATTGCCGGCCAGGCTTCCTCCTGGACTGCCGTCGGCTTTCCCAGTGCCGCCCGGAACCACCTGGCCGTTGTATCTTCAAAAAGTCCCAAGGACTCCGCCACTAATAACACCTCCCGTAACCAGACTGTCTCATCCTTATGTCCATGCCCGTCATTATGGACATTGCCATCATTATGGGCATTGCCCTTATACCGCACACATCGCCATGAAAGTACTGGCATGGACCCGGTCCTCACTTCGTTTTATTAGTTTCATTTCTTTCAACCTTTTATTCCTGCTGTTTACCATCAATTTGTTTGCTCCTTACCTGCTTGACCATAATAATCCGTTGGATACCGTAATTCGGGTTAGTAAATTGAATACCATAGGAAAAAGCCCGGAACCTCCGTATCTTCTCCTTCCTTACGATTTTGCCTGATAAGAGGAAATTAACACCTTCAAAATTAAACAGGATCTGCATCAGGGAGCCTTCCTCAAATTCCATCTTCGAAATAACTCCCATACCGGTAATGCTCAGATCCTTCAATATACCCTCAACATTTTTCCTTCTTCCGTCCTCGTTCGTTATCAAAACAGTCACAATCTCCCCGATAAATACCCGGTAGGACTCTCTCCGGTTTTCAATTGCGGTATCCTTCTCGGAATATGTATAATAAACCCGGAGTCCCTTGAATATTTCTGGCTGCAGCTTACTTATAGGAAACCGGAACACTCCCTCCTTTACCGTATAAATAATCTCCGCATCCTTTAATAAGCTCGGATCCACTACTTCGTTATTCTTTAGGATGGAGGGTATCACTATGTACCCGCTGCTCTTTGCAAGAAGACTGACGAAAAAGCTATAGTTTTTGTCATTATGGTTAAACTTGATAATCAGTTTATTTTCTGTGTCTATTTCGAATATTTTCATTCCGTTTTCTCCCAGGTATGCCTTAAAAATAATGGGCACATAGTAAAATAATTTGGCAGAACCTTAGCCATATAAATAGTATATTATCACTATGCCTTATTTTCAATATCCTGGCATAAAAATTGTTAAATTTTATTACGGATCCTTCAAAATATGCTTAAATTCTCATGAGCCATATTATGCCCGCATCATAAAAAGCACCTGGTTTATCATAATGTGAACCGACCCCCAAAAGTTAGACCTAGAATCTAACGATTGGAGGTCGGTTTTATTATGCCGAAATACAGTTTTGAATTTAAAAAGCAGGTTGTTGAAGCATATCTACAAGGAGAAGGTGGATATACGTTTCTAGCCGGGA
>JARKQP010000910.1 GCA_029974875.1 Mobilitalea sp. | reverse complement strand
AGGCAAAACCGTTATCATTGCCGAGCACCGGCTGTATTATCTGCGGGACCTGATCGACCGTGTGGTCTATAAGAAAGACGGTAGCATCGCAGGAGAATACACCGACCGGACATTCAGATCCCTCTCGCCGGAGGAGCTCACGGAGATGGGACTGCGCCCGCTTTCCCTTTCCGGCATCGTAAGAAAGCACTCCACAGTCCCTGAATCAAAGTAGACCATGACTTTTTCGGGTTTTTCCTATGCTTACAAGCATGCCATAGGGCCGGCACTCAGCATGAAGGATTTTTCGGTTCCCCGGAGCGCCATTATCGCCATCGTCGGAAAAAACGGAGCGGGAAAATCCACCTTTGCCCGGTGCCTGTGCGGATTGGAGAAAAAGTTTGGCGGTACGGTGGAAGCTGGGAATCAAAGGCTGCGGGCAAGGAAGCTGCTGAAAAGATCTTATATGGTGATGCAGGATGTAAATCATCAGCTTTTTACCGAGAGCGTGTTGGATGAAGTGCTGCTCAGTATGGAAAATGAGGGAGAAGCGGCAGCCGAGAATATCCTTGATAGCCTGGATCTGCTTCCTTTGAAGGAACTGCATCCCATGTCCCTCTCCGGCGGGCAAAAGCAAAGGGTAGCGATTGCCAGCGCCCTTGCCAGCAGGCGTAGCTTCATTATTTTTGACGAGCCGACAAGCGGCCTTGACCTGAAACATATGCGGGAAGTATCCGCCGGCCTAAATGACCTGCGGGAGATGGGAAAGACTGTCTTCATCATTACCCACGATTTAGAGCTTGTTTTGGAATGCTGCACACACATACTGCCGATTGAGAACGGTGTTGCAGACAATGTCTACCCTTTGGATGCTACGGGGGTAGATAAAGTGAGAACGTTGTTTTTAGATGAAAGCTGCTGTTCTTGACTATGCTTTCCACTGCATTTTAACCCAAGATTTATGTAAACTTATTTGAGTAATGCAAATGTGTAATAAAGATTACAATTTATAGTTGTGTTGCTTGGATAACCTTCGTATTCTTTTGAACATTACGTTCTGCCCGCTGTTGAAATCGGACTATCAGCTTCCCGCCGATAGTCCGTCTTTTGCTGCCATATTCCGCTTGCCGACTGCTTAATCTGAATGTTCCTTGCCACTTCTTATTGGGTGTCCGCTAAAGACACGCCCCATAAATTTAACTGATCCACCTGGTTCCCTTTGTGATTACCCAGCTGCCGTCCTTAAGCTCAGCCGTAGTACCATCTGAGCCCACGGCACCATCGCCGCTCCTCCATTTGGAAATGGAGTAAGTGATCTTCTCAGCCTTCCCATCATATTTCATGTCGGAGATTACGATATGGACACCGTTCTCAAAATACAGGTTTTTCTTATCAATAATGCCCTGGTCAGCCAGCTCATCAAAGGTTCCCACAGTAATTTCAAAGCCGTAGGCTTCCTTCATCTTAGCCAGGATAATCTCTTTCTCAATGTCGGACAGTTCTATCCAGCCTGTTGTGTCAACCGTTATCATTTCTATGTCGCTGTTTAATCCGCTGTCCTCCTGCCAGACATCATCGATAATGGCCAGGTATCCGTCTATTAAGTTATTATGGCCTATTACTGTAATCTCAGAAGCCTGGATCTGGGCCGGATAAGACTCCGCTATCATGCCATTATAGGTTATCTTAAGAATGTCGCCTGGCTTCAGATCCTTGAGGGTAATCGCTGCCCCGCCCTGATCCTTGAGGGCAGGCTCTGTGAAGCTGACGGAGATCCTGTCCGAGGATCTGGCTTCATTGCTTTCTTTATCCGGAGTAACCAGCAGGAAAGTGCCTGCTTCTATCACTTCAGCTTCAAAATCCACCATAGTGGTCTTATCCCCTGAACTGTCTCCGCCATCGCCCGGAATATCTGTAATGCTGTTATTACCACCGGTGTTACCGTCATTTCCGGTTGTACCTCTGGTGCCGCAGCCGGTTGCAAAAAGCATAAGCACCAGGCAAAGCGTTATAAACTTTATGGTTTTATTCATATCAGCCACCTGCTTTCTTTGTATTTTTGATATAACTTTAACCTTGCAGCTTTTCATTATATGAAAGGCTTTGATATATAGACGATGGGGGATTTGTTCCGGTTTCATGCTATTATAATTTAGGGGAATAATTCATATTAAAAAATATTATAGGTGTAAAAATTGATATCTCCGCATTTGTTCTTCCATATTTAAAAATGATATGTTACAATGTTAGCGAATGTAAGCAATAGGGTAAGGTGCGGCTTGCTTTGTCCTATTTGGTATATGCGAAGAAGGATGGGACAGGACTTTGGTTCCTGACACATATACGCAAGTAAAAGTACGGTAGAAACGGAAAGGAAATGAAAAGAATGTACTCATTTGAAGAAGTAAAAGCATTTGATCCTGAATTAGCTGAGGCGATATCCCTTGAAATCGGCAGACAGAACAGCCACATCGAGTTAATCGCTTCCGAAAACTTTGTAAGTAAAGCAGTTATGGCTGCCATGGGAAGCCATTTGACCAACAAATATGCGGAAGGATATCCCGGAAAGAGATATTATGGCGGCTGTGAATTCGTAGATATGGCAGAAAATCTCGCAATAGAGAGAGCAAAGCAGCTGTTTGGATGTACTTACGCAAATGTCCAGCCCCATTCCGGAGCACAGGCGAACATGGCTATATACTTTGCCTTATTAAAGCCCGGCGATACAGTTCTTGGCATGAACCTTGCACATGGCGGACATCTGACACACGGAAGCCCAGTTAATATGAGCGGAAGCTATTTCAATATCGTTCCTTATGGAGTAAATGAGCAGGGCTTTATTGACTATGATGAATTAAGAAGGATCGCCCATGAGTGCAAGCCAAAGATGATTATTGCCGGAGCAAGCGCTTATGCCAGAAAGATTGATTTCAAGACCTTCCGTGAAATTGCGGATGAGGTAGGAGCATTCCTGATGGTGGATATGGCTCATATCGCCGGTCTCGTTGCCGGTGGAGTGCATGAGAGCCCCATCCCATATGCCCACGTTACAACTACCACAACCCACAAGACCTTAAGGGGACCAAGGGGCGGTATGATTCTTTCCAGCGCGGAATTTGCAGAAGAGTATAAGCTAAACAAGGCAGTATTCCCGGGAATCCAGGGCGGACCTTTGATGCATGTAATTGCTGCAAAGGCGGTATGCTTTAAGGAAGCACTTGATCCTGGCTTTAAGGATTATGCAGGGAAGATAGTAGAAAATGCACAGGCTCTTGCAAACGGCCTGATGAAGAGGGGCTTTAACCTGGTGTCGGGAGGCACGGATAACCACTTAATGCTGGTGGATCTCCAGAACATGGGCGTGACAGGAAAGGATACGGAGAAGCTTCTGGATGCAGCTAACATTACCTGCAATAAGAATTCCATTCCAAATGATCCTGCATCACCCTTTGTTACCAGCGGTATCCGTCTGGGTACGGCGGCAGTTACCACAAGGGGTATGAATACAGAGGATATGGATGTGGTCGCGGAAGCAATCTACTTATTGGTTAAGGATGTAGAGGCAAACAAGGAAAAAGCGATGGCAATGGTTAAGACCTTAACGGACAAATATCCTTTATACTAAATAGAGGGCTAAGACGCCAAATGATAGAAACGATTGGATTATAGTAAATCGTTAGAATATAGTAACCACTAGGGTATAGTAATCATTAAAGTATAGAAATTATTAAAGTATAGAAATTATTGAAGTGCTAAAATGTTAAAATATCAAAGAGGGAAGCACACCTGGTGCTTCCCTTTCTAAAATCCATTTTATTCTATAATCTCAAAAAATCCATGCTCAAGCATATGCTTAAAGGTTTTCGTCCCAAAGATAATTCCTACAATAATGATGCCTGTAATACAAAGATATTTAATAATTTTAGGAACGTCTACATTCACACGGACGATTATGCCGTTTTCTGAATTCTCTGATGAGCAGCAATCCTTAGATGCCATTTATGGACCCTCCTTTCCTTAAGGCTCCTGATCAGGTGGTGATTTATGATAATGAATCTATTGTAACGGATCCAAATTCATAATTCAAGCAATTAGCATAGCAAAATAATGATTTTTGGTGTATAATGGGTAACGCAAGAAAGAGATGAAAGTTGGTACAGAATGTCAAAAAGTTTATATATTGCAGAGAAGCCAAGTGTTGCAAATGAATTTGCCAGAGCCTTAAAAATATCAGGCAGAAAGCAGAATGGTTATATTGAATCAGAGGAGGCCGTCGTAACCTGGTGCGTGGGACATCTTGTTACAATGAGCTATCCAGAGGAATATGACCCGGCACTGAAAAAATGGAGCATGGAGACGCTGCCGTTTCTCCCCAAGGAATATAAATATGAAGTCATAGAGAATGTGAAGAAGCAATTTAATATCGTAAAGGAGCTGCTGAACCGTAAGGATGTTGATACTATCTATGTCTGTACTGACTCCGGGCGGGAGGGAGAGTACATTTACCGGCTGGTTGACCAGGAGGCAAGGGTTCCTGCATCCAAGACCCGTAAACGCGTCTGGATTGATTCACAGACGGAGGAGGAGATCCTAAGGGGAATCCGTGAAGCAAAGCCCCTGTCCTCCTATGATAACCTGGGGAATGCGGCATACCTCCGCGCCCAGGAGGACTATTTGATGGGAATCAATTTCTCAAGGATTTTGACCCTTAAATATGGCAATGAGGTACAGCGCCTCCTTAAATCCCAGAAGTGGACGGCCATTTCTGTGGGGCGTGTCATGACCTGCGTACTTGGAATGGTAGTCAGAAGGGAGCGGGAAATCAGAAGCTTTGTTAAGACGCCCTTTTACCGGGTCTTAAGCGGGATCCAGGCAGAGGACAAGGAATTTACAGCAGAGTTTCGTGCAGTAGAGGGCTCCCAGTATTATAATTCCCGGTTATTATATAAAGAAAATGGATTTTCCGAGAAAACCTCCGCCGTAAAAATGATTACGGATCTGGCAGAGGGCTTTCCGGAAATGAAGGATGACGGCACCTGGATCTCGAAGCCGTCACCGGAACAGCCGGACAGGCTGCTGGCAGAGATCAGCCAGCTGGAGAAAAAGAAGGAAACAAAAAACCCCCCGTTATTATACAACTTGGCGGAATTGCAGAACGACTGCTCAAGAATGTTTAAGATCAGCCCGGATGAGACCCTAAAGATAACCCAGGAGCTTTATGAGAAAAAGCTGGTCACCTACCCGAGAACGGATGCCAGGGTATTGTCAACTGCAGTAGCGAAGGAAATATACAAGAATATCAAGGGACTCCAGGGGCTGAACCAATTCTCCGGCTTTGTGGCGGAGATACTGGAACAGGGCAGCTATAAAAATATAGCCAAGACCAGGTATGTGAATGACAGCCAAATCACGGACCATTATGCGATTGTTCCTACGGGCCAGGGCTTGAATGCCCTTGGTTCTTTAGCTCCTACGGCACGCAGGGTATATGAAACCATAGTAAAGCGTTTCCTGAGCATCTTTTTCCCGGCAGCGGAATACCGTAAGGTCTCTATCGTGGTAAAGATCAAGGGAGAAAGCTTCTTTGCTTCCTTCCGGGTATTGGAAAA
>JARKQP010000884.1 GCA_029974875.1 Mobilitalea sp. | reverse complement strand
TGATTATTGAGGTAGAGGCGGCCGGGATTGCAGCGACCAGGATTACCGACAACGATATATTCCGTTTGGAAAGAAGCTTAAGGAGAATGGAAGAATATCAGAATGACTTAAAAAAATATGTGGATGAGGATTTGCATTTCCATATGATTATTGCCAAAAGCACCAATAATTCTTTGATTATCCAGGTAAATAATATTGTGAGGGATATTGTAAGGGAAACCATACGTAACATTACAGAAGAGATTGGGAGCGAGGTTGGACTTAAGTACCACCGGCTGTTAATAGATTCCCTGAAGCAGAGAGATTCTGCCAGGACAAAGGAAAATATGCGGGAGCATTTACAGCGGGCATTAGAAAAGCTGAATTAAATATGTTTTAGTTGTTTTAACCCATACAGAAAAATATTGTAATTTTTTATTATGCATATTGACAAATAGCACAAAGGATTATATAATTCTTTTATGCAATAAGAGCAATGGAAGCAGTGAAAAATTGCAATATTTTTTTGATGATAGTTGTATGACAACTATCATCAGTCAACTAATAACAGTCGGATGGTTTTAAGCAAATAATATAGTATCATGGAGGTATAGTGATGAAAGCGTTACGGTATTTGGGTCCGAATCAATTATCCCTGGAAGACGTAAAGAAACCGGTAGCCAGGAACGGGGAGGTGCTATTGAAGGTGCGTGCCTGTGGAATCTGTGGCAGTGATGTACACGGGGCATTGGGGTTAACGGGGAGAAGGATACCCCCTATGACCATGGGGCATGAATTTACGGCAGAGGTTGTAGAATTAGGGATGGATGCGGCAAAGTTTAAGGTAGGGGACGGAGTAATCGTACAGCCTATTAACTTCTGCGGAGAGTGCATTAACTGTGAGCAAGGCCTCACCAATATGTGCCTGAACAAGAAATTCTTCGGGGTATTGACCGTTGACGGCGCTATGGCGGAATATGTTGCTGTCCCTGAAAAGCTATTGTACAAACTTCCGGAGGGAACCAGCTATGAAGTAGGGGCTTTGGCTGAGCCCTATGCGGTTGCTTACGGGGCGGTGAAGAAGGTAGAGGATTATGAAGGCAAGAGCGTGCTGATTATCGGTGCGGGAGCTATCGGCCTTTGTATCCTGCAACTGGTGAAATTAAAGAATCCAAAGCAGATTATTGTATCCGATTTAAGTGATGCCCGTTTAAAGGTAGCAAAGGAATTCGGTGCAGACCATACCATTAATCCTAAGAACGAGGATTACATGGAAGCCATTGA
>JARKQP010000870.1 GCA_029974875.1 Mobilitalea sp. | reverse complement strand
CTTTCCAGACAGAGGCAGCCAGGATAATTTATGAAACACTGCTTCAGGTGTTTGACGAATATCCAAGCTAGGAAGCTTTGGGATAATAAGCCGAGGCAAATATGAATAGAATTCTATGAAATATATAATATTCTAATGATGATAGTTTCCTAAGAAGGGATCATTCAAATTATGAAAGGGTTATTCAAATATGTGGATTCTATTGGCATTTGGCTCGGCAGTGTTTGCAGGTATGACCGCAATCCTATCAAAGAATGGCATCCGGAATACGGATTCTAATGTTGCAACAGCGCTCCGGACGGTTGTGGTAGTGATATTTTCCTGGATCATGGTATTTATCGCAGGGTCTTGGGGTACGCTGCCCCAGATAAGCAGTAAAGCCCTAAGCTTTCTGGTTCTCTCCGGTCTGGCTACAGGGGCTTCCTGGCTGTGTTATTTTAAAGCCTTACAGTTGGGGGATGTAAATAAGGTTACTCCGATTGATAAGTCCAGTACGGTCTTAACCATGATATTGGCCTTTCTGTTTCTGGGGGAAGGGATCACTGTGATCAAGGCAGTGGCAGTAGTTTTGATCGGCAGCGGGACCTATCTGATGCTTCAGAAGAAAGAGGAAGCCGGAGGACAGGCAGGGAAGAAGGGCAGCTGGCTGGTCTATGCCTGTCTGTCGGCAGTGTTCGCAAGTCTTACCTCCATTCTTGGGAAGGTGGGCATTGAGGGGGTAGAGTCCAATCTCGGAACGGCAATCCGTACCATTGTTGTGCTTATCATGGCATGGATCATGGTTTTTGTCACAAAGAAGCAGCATACGGTCCGTACCATCGACAGAAGGAGCTGGGTCTTCCTGATTCTTTCCGGCTTTGCTACCGGGGGCTCCTGGTTATGCTACTACAGCGCCCTGAAAAGCGGTCCGGCAAGTGTGGTGGTTCCCATTGATAAGCTCAGTATTGTTGTAACGATTGCATTCTCGTATCTGTTTTTAAAGGAGAGGCTGACCAAAAAGGCGTTTCTGGGATTGGTTCTGATTGTTACAGGAACCTTGTCCTTATTAATCAAATGAATTGATCCTGTAGATTAAGTAGATAAATTAATCAGATAAAAAGCATATAGGAATAAAACGATTATAATAAGTTTAAGAGAAGGGCATCTGGGTTATCATTATGATAAACCAGGTGCTTTTTAGGATGCGGGCATAATATGGCTCATGAAAATTTAAACATATTTCGAAGCTTCGTAATAAAATTTAAAAATTTTTATGCCAGGATATTGAAAATAAGGCATAGTGATAATATACTGTTTATATGGCTTAGGTCCTGCCAAAATTATT
>JARKQP010000830.1 GCA_029974875.1 Mobilitalea sp. | reverse complement strand
TACCGCGCACCTGTCTTTCCACCATATTTTCTATTTTGAGTTCTATCTCATTCTAATATTCTAAATAACATTATTTCAATAAAATAGCATTATAATGTTTAAAATACTGTAAATAGTGCTATATAGCAAAAGAATAAATGTAATTTAATTTCCTTAATTATCAATTTTATGCTATTATAACAAAAACAGCCATCTGGGTAAAGCCCAATTTTATAATGGCTGTGGACCCCTTTAATCCTGCTTAAATAAGGTGCCACAGCCCGTTTTTAAATTATTCTAAAGAATGTGATTTTCATTCTACGGAAAAAGCTTTCCATTCTCCCTGGTAAACATCTTCAGATGGAACATTCTTTTCATTCTATTAGGATTCACTTTTTTGCATTCTAGTTACATATAATACATCTTCAATACCATCTCCGCCATTTCTACAAGATTGGTACCACTGTCCATACTCGTTTTCTGCAGATAACGGTGGGCCTCTTCCTCCGTCATATTATTCCTGTCCATCAGCACAAGCTTGGCTTTTTTGATCAATGCCTGCTCTTCCTCGGACCGCTGCTTTGGCCTTTCCTTCTCCTTTTTCTTTCTCCTCTGGTATTGGTAGGACATCATCTGCAATGTATTAAGCAGGTCATGGGTCTTGATCGGCATCGGCAAACAGACGATATTATTATTCTGGCGGAACTCCAGCTTTTCCGGGGAAGCAATCAAAAGCATTTCGAAGCCCTTCGGTAAATAGCTATTCAATTCACTATAATGCATATCAGGAAACCTGTAGCCGCATACGACGATACCTTCATCCAAATCATTGGCCAGGGACACAATCTGCGCTCCGGTGGTGCAGGCTTCACTCACTGTATAACCATTTCTGCTTATGACATTCTTAATATTATTCGCATCTTCTGGCCTCGGAAATCCAACTATTATGCTAAACACATCTGTTCACCTCTTTTCCCTTGAAGAGCACTTTTTTTAAAAAGCATCGATTCGAGATGAAACTGACTAAATCCTGTAGAGATATTGGTCGACCTCCCATTGGGTCACCTGTTCCCGGTATGTTGCCCATTCGGAACGCTTTGCCTCAATGTATTTTTTGCTGATATGTTCACCAAGAACCTCACGGATCAAATCACTCTTTTCCATGGCATCAACTGCCTCACAGAGAGTGGAGGGAAGGCTTTTAATGCCGAGAGCCTCCCTTTCCTCCTTAGATAATTCAAAAAGGTTCCTGTCCACGCTGTCAGGGGGTGTCAGCTTATTCTTAATGCCGTCCAGTCCTGCAGCCAGGCATACCGCCAGGGCCAGATAGGGATTAGCAGCTGAATCCGGGCATCTCAGCTCAATCCGGGCTGCCTCGCCTCTTCCCGCCGGAATGCGGATTAAGGGGCTTCTGTTGGAGGCTGACCAGGCAATATAAACCGGAGCCTCATAATTTGGCACAAGCCTTTTATAGGAATTTACGATGGGATTTGTAATGGCCGCCATACTTTCCATATGCTTCATGATCCCCGCAATGAACTGGTATGCCTCCTGGCTAAGACCCAACCGGCCTGCGGGGTCATCAAACATATTTTTCCCATCCTTTTTCAAGGATACATTAATATGCATTCCCGAGCCGTCCACGCCATAGTTTGGCTTCGGCATAAAGGTCGCATGCAGGCCATGGCGCTTTGCAATGGTCCGTGCAACCAGCTTAAAGGTCATAACACTATCCGCGGCTGCCAGCGCATCCGTATGCTTAATATCGATTTCATGCTGGGCAGGCGCCACCTCATGGTGGGAGGCATCAATTTTTAATCCCATCTCCTCCATGGTAAGCACCATATCCCTTCTCGCATTTTCACCAAAGTCGAGAGGCCCCAGGTCAAAATAACCGGCTCTTTCATTGGTCATGGTCGTAGGATTACCGTTCTCCTCCAGCTGGAACAGGAAGAATTCCAGCTCCGGCCCCACATCAAAGCTATAGCCCATATCGGCAGCTTCCTTAAGCACCTTCTTTAGGGCATATCTTGGATCCCCCTCAAAGGGCCTCCTGTCTGTATCATGCACATCACAGATAAGGCGTGCCACCTTTCCCTGCTGGGGTCTCCAGGGGAAGGTCACATAGGTATCCAGATCCGGATACAGGAACATATCAGACTCCTCGATACGCACAAAGCCCTCAATTGAGGAGCCGTCAAACATGCATTCATTATTTAAAGCCTTCTCTAGCTGGCTGGTCGTTATTGCTACATTTTTAAGATTGCCAAACATGTCAGTGAATTGCAGGCGGATAAATTCCACATCATCCTCTTCCACCAGCTTCATAATATCCTTTTTGGTATAGTTTTTCATATCGTTCACTCCTCACTTATATTGTTGGAACCGGACTTTTGAAACCATTTTTAAACCATTACTGTAGTTAAGACACGCCTTATTTCTGCTTAAAAAATGGGCAAAGTCTCCTTACCGGAACGTCTTTGCCCACATTATCTATGATAATAACAGCAGGACTATCCATTTGTCAATATCATTTGCCAATCTATTTCATCTTTAGCATGGCTTTTTTCATAGATTATACCACGTTCAGACTTCTTTCATACATCCGGATTAAATCCTCCCGCTCCGGCACCACCTTGGAATTCAATATATTCTTCGCCTTAATTGCGATTCCTGCATATTTTTCAATATCCTGTACCGTAATCCGTTCCCTTTCCCCTAGCAGCCTTAAGAACAGCGCCTCCAGATCATCCAGGGAAGAAAGTGACATGGCCGACAGGATCTGCTTTACCACAGACGGTTCCTTTTTCATTACAAACCTTAAAAAGCTTGGCAGCAAAAGGCCGTTAGCCCGTCCATGGTCAACATTCTTAAAATAAGTCAGGGCATACCCCATGGAATGCACCGCCGTAGTGCCTGTATGGGATATTACAACCCCTGCCAGCATGGAGCCGTATAACAGCATTTCACGGACCTGCGCCGGTATTTCGGAGGCAGGCTTATTATAATCCGGTGACAGGGTGACCAGGCCCTGCATAACCGTCTGTATACTCTGGACGGCAATACCGTCACTCACCCTCGTAGCCCTGACGGACAGCATTCCTTCAATTGCATGGGACAGGGCATCTATGGCAGTATTAATCGTGGTCTCCACGGATAAATTCTTCATATACTTGGCATCCAGCAGTGCCAGCTTCGCAAAGGCTGCAGGGGATGCTATGCTTGTCTTCGTCTGCCCCGCGGTATTGGTTAAAATAGCATAGGGCGTAACCTCCGAGCCCGTTCCTGCCGTCGTAGGAACCAGTACCAAGGGCAGGGCATGCTTTGCAAATTTCCCCAGGAACACTTCTTCCTCCGGAATATCCTGTACCGCAAGCAGGGCAATCGCCTTCGCTGCATCCATCGGAGAGCCCCCGCCGATTCCGATGATGAAATCCGGCTGCTTCTCTTTTGCATAGGCCGCCCCTTCATAGACGCAGGCCACTGTGGGATTTGCCATGATCCGGTCAAATAAATCATATGCGATCCCCTGGCTTTGCAAAGCCTGTGTTACATCCTGTAAGGAGCCATTCATTTTCGCTGAATTCATCCCGGTAACAATAAGAGCCCTGGTTCCGTACTCCTTTAGCAATGGAGCCTGTTTTGTGATACATTCCTCTCCCATGATTACCTTGGTAGGCATATAAAAATTAAGATCCATCTTTCCCTCACACCTTTCCTATTCCAATAACCCAGTAGCTGTCTGGCTTTCAATGAGACACCCCGCTAACCCTGTCAGATTCTTTCTATAGTAGCACCAAAGGGCATTAGGGCCAGCTTTGCTATCTTAAAATGCTGCAGCCCAAAGGGTATGCCAATCACTGTTACACACAGGAGCAGCCCCAGGACAACCGACTCGATAGCCAGGGGAATCCCTGTAACCAGAATCCAGATTACATTAAGCAAGAAGGATCCGGCTCCTCCACCATACCTGATTTCCTTCCCAAAAGGGAAAAAGCCCAGCTCTGCAAATTTGAAGCACTGGATACCTACCGGAATCCCAACAATTGTAATACACCATAAAATACCCATCAGTATCCAGCTAAGGCCGCTCAGCAGCCCTCCGCACAGGAACCATATTACATTACCTAAACAGCCCATTCCATCTCTCCATTCCTATCCATCCTATATCAGTCAGATTATATGAAAATATCTTATGCTACCCTGCTTTTAATTGCAATAGGTTTCACCATAATCTAATCAGAATCTAAGCTTTTAGGACCGCTCTAATGCATCAGCACAATTTGTCCAACACCGATTCCGAGGTCTTCTGGCTGTTGACAGTGCTCACTTCATAGCACTTTTTATAATATTCCATATACAGCAGGTCAATCAGGTATAGGATGCTCATCTGGGCGGAGGCCGAGCCACCTTCAAAGGGTCCTTCATGTGCTCCGCATAATATAGTGATATCGGAATAAGCGGTCAGGGGAGATTTTTCGTGTCTCGTGATGCTGATTACCTTTGTACCGTTGTCCTTTGCCAGCTTTGCCGTCTGGATGGTATCCTTACTGGAGCCGGAATAGGAAATCACGACTGCCAGGTCATTTGGCGTCAGCATGGATGCAGCCATGGCCTGCATATGGGAATCCGTAAAGCATTGTACCTTCGGGGTTATCTTCAGGAATTTATTCATTGCCGCAAGGGCTGACACCATACTTGTACCAACACCAAAGAAATAAATCCTCTGCGCCTTCTCGAAATAATACATTGC
>JARKQP010000824.1 GCA_029974875.1 Mobilitalea sp. | reverse complement strand
CAAATTAGTTCTATGTCATTTTTCGTTATACCTTCCAGAATGTCATAGAACTAAATCACTGCTAAGAAAAGCCGGATTCGTGTTAACGGTTTCCTAAAGATACCTATATGTTTCCAGCCGGGAAGTGATTCTTTCCAGGATCTTCCTTCCGTCGGGTATGGCAGGAATTCCCGCTCTCCACCCCATCCATCCAGGGCAGCCGGAGAGATCGCCGGGCTTGTCTAGGGACACATCATGGGAGGGGATCGCGTCCTAAAATTGATTACAGAAATTATAATTAAAAGTAAATATTTTACATTCACCACCAGCTCCCTGGATCAAACTCGTTATTCCTGAAATCCTCTATCACCGCGTGGCCTGAGTCCACAAGCATCTTATTGAAGTTCCGGCCTGGATTGCCACCTTCACTCAGATAAGCCAAGGCCACCCATCGGCCATAGGGATCTTTGCCAGTCTTATCATCCAGATCCAAGAAAATGTAGGTGCTCAATAACCATGCTCGGGTATATGCCGATGCCACCTTTCCAGCTTCGCAAGCCCTCGCGCCGCGTGTCTCCGGGGTGTCGATGTCTGCCAGCCTGATCCTTATGACATCCTCGGAGACCTGGCTGCTGTTGTAATCCTCAAGGGTGACATCGAAGGTGTCCCCGTCCACAACCTTGGACACCCTGCCATATGCCTCATCTGGCGCGCCGGCTGCCAGGAGGGGTAGCAATAAGACCAAAGCTAATATCGGGATTATTATTCTCATTGCATAGGCCCTTGTTGACTCACCCGAAAAATGTTTTGCTCGTTCCTGATCTTCATTTGCTCTTTTGTATCTTATTCATACTTTCTAATATGTAAATATGGTCTATTGATATTGTTTTCCGGCAAAAGTACTTAGCCTTGCATGTAGAATAAGCCCATCATGGCAGGAGTTCTAGGGCATTTATTCGGGCCACAAAAGACAGCGGTGCAGGACCGGAGGGCGATGGAGCTGGAGGCGGCCAGGGAGATCCTGGCGGAGGTCTTTGGGGTCAAGCTCACGGAGGTTGATGAGATGATCGAGAACCGCTGCCAGGCCGGAGAGGAGAGGCGGTCCATGGATGGTGAGCTGTGGCCACAGGAGCTTTGGATTGAAGGGTAAGGCTAAATCCCCCTCCGCTTAGGACTTATTTCATCTCCTCTTTTACCTTCTGGAAAAGCTCAGGATACTTTTTCTCTAGGCCCTCCTCTAGGATAGTCCTGGCCTCATCCGAGATAGAAAACTCTGGAGTTGTCTTCTTCAGATACCACATTATAGCAGAGATCTTAGGGCTCCATATCTCTATAGTTTGCTTTTTACTGTTGGCTCCCTCTACAGCTTCACCTAAAGCCTATAGGTTTAAACCTTTATCATTTAGGCTTAAGGTTTTAGGTTCTTTACCTTTATGTTTTAGGCTTAAGCCTTTAGCCTTTAGGTCTGGGCTTTCCTCTGGCTTTGAGGCCTTGGATTTTACCTCTCCCATTAAGTGTTTTAAACTATCTCCAGCTCCAGGATTCATAACGCTATCACCTCTTTTGCTAAATTAGAATAAGCCAGAGCCCCAGGAGAATCTGGAGCATGGAGAGAGATAGGAAGTCAATAACTAGGAGCTTCAGCTA
>JARKQP010000811.1 GCA_029974875.1 Mobilitalea sp. | reverse complement strand
ATGCGGGAACCTGTATGATGATAAAAACATTAAGCTCCTTGTAGATATTAATAATGCATTGCATGCCGAAGTACTGCTGAAGCGTGATGTGGATTATATAGTGAGGAATGGCAGGATAGAACTGGTTGACGAATTCACAGGTCGTATAGCGGATAAAAGGCATTGGCCGTATGGGTTGCAGGAAGCATTGGAGGCAAAGGAAGGTATTCAGTCCGAAGCGAAAGGTCAAATACTTGCGTCCATCACCCTGCAAAACTTCATCAGGCTGTACTCCAGAGTTTGTGGTATGACAGGAACGGCTTTTTCATCTGCAAACGAATTTAAAGAGTTCTATGGCTTGCAGGTTGTGGTAATTCCAACCCATAAGCCCTGTGTAAGAAAGGATTATGGTGATTTGCTGTTTACACATAAAGAAGCAAAGCTGAAGGCTGTCATATCAGAAATAGTAAAGGTCCATAGCATAGGACGTCCAATTTTAATCGGGACTTGCAGTGTGGGAGAATCAGAGCTGCTGGCTGATATGCTGAAGGCTTCAGGGATAGAATGCCAGGTGCTGAATGCAAAGAATGATGAACTGGAAGCACAGATTATAGCCGGAGCGGGCGCATTGAATGCAGTCACAGTATCGACAAATATGGCCGGCAGGGGAACAGATATAAAGCTGGGAGGGGCTAAGGAAGAAGAAAGGAATAGCGTGGTAGAACTGGGCGGGTTATATGTGATTGGCACCAATAGACATGAAAGCCGCCGTATTGACGACCAGCTGAGGGGACGCGCAGGCAGGCAGGGGGACCCTGGATCTTCCAGATTTTTTATCAGCCTGGAGGATGATCTATTGAAACGCTATAGGATAAAGGAGCTGATACCCCCTGCACTTCTTCCTCAAAATCATGATAAGCCCATAGAGGACAGGATAATCCTTAAACGGGTCGCCAATGCGCAGAGGATAATAGAAGGGCAAAACTTTGATACACGGTTAACTCTTAGCAAATATTCAGTTATCATGGAGAGGCAGAGAAGGTCTATTCATAAATGGCGAAACAATGTTCTTATGGAAATCGAATATCCGGGCTTTATGCCAAAAAGACTGGGGGAAAAATACTATGCTCTCCTTGAAGAGGTAGGTGAAAAGGCTATAAAAAAGGCGGAGAAGCAAGTTACCCTGTTTTATATAAATAAATGCTGGGCAGACTACTTAGACTATATGTCTTATATACGTGAAAGTATTCACCTGGTAAATATGGCAGGAAAGGTTCCGGTTCATGAGTTTAATAAAGCAGCTGTAGAGGGATTCAAAAACCTGCAAATAGAGATTGTGGATGAAATAGTAAGCACCTTGAATTCTGTAAAAATAACAAAAGATGGAATAAATATGGAGAAGGAAGGCCTAAAAGCTCCTACATCAACATGGACATATCTTGTAAATGATAACCCTGAGCAGATTGGTATAAATCCGATTGCAAACAATCCTATAGCTGCCGCCGTTAGTCTTCCCATCTGGTTCACGGCAGCTTTGTACTACCGCTTCTTCAGGAAAAAAGAAAAGCTGGAGTGAGTAAAAAAAGCGTTAAAGATGGGTAACCGGCGGGTTATCCATCTTTAACATTTCTGCAATAATCATTTTTTCATCTTTTCTACAATTATTGATTTTAATTCTGAAAAGTCTTCCTTTGATGGTGAAACAGGGTTAAGGCTCATTCCGATATTTACCGATTCCAAAGCGTCCCTGTACATTCCGGCTTTTATTAAAGCATCTGCCAGCTTAA
>JARKQP010000810.1 GCA_029974875.1 Mobilitalea sp. | reverse complement strand
GGTACAAAAATGTTCGTGGCGGTCAGGACAGAGGAATGCGTCCGCCCTCCACGAACATTTTTGCACCGCTGTAACGGTAAAGCAAACACTTCTCTATCACCCCTGCCCCTCTTCCTGTGGGATATAGGTTTGTGGAATATTGCAATGGGAAAAGCAAGATATGTAATCGGAAAAGTAGTAGAGATATGTGGGAAGTGCTGTGATTGGCGAAGTGAATAAGGTTGTAATATGGTTGACTTAGGGTGCTTGTGGGTGTGTTTATACTTTTTTTGAATAAAACTGTAATATGATTGCTAGGAATTGTAATAGACAAAAATAGTGTACCAAGGTAGAATGATGTTAATTCAAGGTTCTTTGTTGGGGAGTTTAATGCGCTGGTTCTGCATGGCGCTTTAGTGGGGGGCACATAGTGAAAATGCGTCCCGGAAATGTGAGAGAAGCATCAATGTAGGGATAGGGTCAATGTAGAGGATGAATCAATGTAAGTGAAGGGTTAATGTAAGTGAAGGATTAATGTAGTGGAAGAATCAATGTATAGGTAGGATCAATGTAGGGGAGGGATGATTTGGGGTAGTGGATTAGAGAGGCTGTTATCGTGATTTGAATCACAGACTAGAGAGGAAGAAATGTGCTATAAATAGGATGTAAATTTTGGAAGTGATAGGTTTGGTATAGAATTTGTATTCTTTCTGTATTATGATGAATGGATTGGCTTTTGATATATTTTGTACAGGGGATATGGGTTTTTGGGCCGGGGTAATGGTTTGTTTATATACAATTTGACGAAATTAGGTCGAAATCAGAAATGATAGCTATTATCAATTGACATTGACAGGGATTTTAAAAGATGATAGGATTGATGTGGGTAAGTGGCACGATGGGTATGGAATTGTATACCTGGTTGTATGAGTGCTTCAAATAAATTAATGCCAAGAGTGTTATAATATTGGCAGGCATAATTGAATGGAGGAGAAACATATGAGACAAGAATGGCACGGATTTGATTCTGGAAGCTGGATGACTAATGTGAACGTCCGGAGTTTTATTCAACATAATTATACGCCCTATGAGGGGGATGATTCTTTTTTGGTAGGTCCTACCAAGAGGACTACTGAGCTTTGGGAGCAGGTAATGGAGCTGATGAAGGAGGAGTCGAAGAAGGGCATTATTGATGCCGAAACTTCTGTTCCTTCTACGATTACTGCTTTTGAGGCGGGATATCTGGACAAGGAAAGAGAGGTTATTGTCGGATTTCAGACCGACAAGCCGTTAAAGAGGGGAATTATGCCAAACGGCGGTATCCGGGTGGTAAAGAATGCCCTGGAGGCTTATGGTTATACTTTGGATAAGAAGACAGAGGAAATTTATTCACAGAACCGTAAGACCCATAATGACGGTGTATTCGATGCTTATACGGATGCCATGAAGAAGGCAAGGCATACAGGAATCATTACCGGGCTTCCTGACGCTTATGGCCGTGGGCGTATTATTGGAGACTACCGTAGGGTGGCCTTATATGGAGTGGACTTTTTGGTTGAAGAGAAGATCCAGGAGAAGAAGCTGCTGGAGATCCCAATCCTTGAATCCCCTGATATCCGCCTGAGAGAGGAGATCTCGGAGCAGATAAAAGCCCTGAAGCAGTTAAAGCAGATGGCGGCTTCCTATGGTTATGATATCGGTAATCCTGCAGCTAATTCCTTTGAGGCTACACAGTGGACCTATTTTGCTTATCTGGGTGCAATCAAGGAGCAGGACGGTGCTGCCATGAGCCTTGGCCGTGTTTCTACCTTCCTGGATATTTATTATGAAAGAGACCTGAACAATGGAGTCATTACCGAGAATGAGGTTCAGGAATTGATTGACCAGTTCGTTATGAAGCTCCGTATGGTCCGTTTCCTGCGCACAGCGTCCTACAATGATCTGTTCTCCGGGGATC
Source organism: Mobilitalea sp. (assembly GCA_029974875.1). The sequence continues at coordinate 15,918 of JARKQP010000810.1, read as the reverse complement.
CTACCTGGGTAACGGAATCCATCGGCGGTATGGGGCTGGATGGCAGAACCCTGGTTACGAAGACCAGCTACCGTGTCCTTCATACCCTGTACAATTTGGGGCCGGCGCCGGAACCGAACCTGACAGTACTCTGGTCCGTATTTCTGCCGGAGCCTTTTAAGAAATTCTGTTCCAAGGTATCCATTGATACCAGCTCCATCCAGTATGAGAGTGATGATCTCATGAGGGAAGTATGGGGTGACGATTACGGCATTGCTTGCTGCGTATCTGCCATGAGAATAGGTAAGCAGATGCAGTTCTTCGGCGCCCGTGCCAATCTGGCAAAGGCTCTGCTCTATGCGATTAATGGCGGTAAGGATGAGATTTACGGCGAGCAGGTTGCCCCGATGTTTGCCCCGGTCACAGGCGATTATCTGGATTATGATGAGGTGATGAGCAAATTTGACCAGACCATGGATTGGTTGTCCGAGCTTTATATCAATACCCTGAATGTAATTCATTACATGCATGATAAATATAATTATGAGCAGCTTCAGATGGCGCTTCATGATATCAACATCCTTCGTACGGAGGCCTGCGGTATTGCCGGACTTTCCGTGGTCGCCGATTCCCTGTCGGCAATCAAGTATGCAAAGGTAAAGGCGGTCCGTAACGAAGCCGGCCTGGCGGTAGATTATGAAATAGAAGGAGAGTATCCTGCCTATGGAAATAATGATGACAGGGTGGATCAAATAGCGATTGAAATTGTAGAACGCTTTATGAATAAGCTCCGTAAGGTAAAAACCTACCGTGATGCCAAGCAGACGCTGTCGGTACTTACCATTACCTCCAATGTAGTGTATGGTAAGAAGACGGGTAGTACCCCGGATGGACGTAAGAAAGGGGAGCCCTTCGCTCCTGGCGCAAATCCGATGCATGGCAGGGATACGAAGGGAGCGGTCGCTTCCATGATGTCAGTTGCCAAACTGCCTTATAAGCATGCGGAGGACGGAATATCCTATACCTTCTCCATCATTCCGAAAGCCCTTGGAAAGAATAAGGAGGAGCGTGTTGATAATCTGGTTGGCTTACTTGACGGTTATTTCCATAGCAAGGGTCATCATATCAATGTTAACGTATTTGACCGTGAGACCCTGCTGGATGCAATGGAGCACCCGGAAAAATATCCTCAGCTGACCATCCGTGTATCCGGTTATGCAGTTAATTTCATTAGGTTGAGCAGGGAACAGCAGCTGGATGTAATCCATCGTACTTTCCATGAAAGGTAATTAATGTAAGCTGTTGCAATGCCAGGAATATGGTATTGCAACAGCTTATCTGGTGTAAAGGACAACTTTTTGGTTGTGCTTATGATATAATGTCGCCAGATATTATATCATAGCGCCGGAGCGGAGCAGAGTGCGCATCCTTGGCACGAATTGCCATATCATGTGGTTTTTACATGATATATAAAATGTCAATGGCTGTACTATGATACAATCTGTTATATAATATAACATGGAAAGGTTGGTGGTGTTATGAGTGTCAAAGGAAGGATTCATTCCCTGGAAAGCTTTGGAACCGTGGATGGACCCGGTATCCGGTTTGTGGTGTTCCTGCAGGGATGTCCATTGCGGTGCCAGTTCTGCCATAATCCTGATACCTGGGAGGTTCATAAGGGGACGGAATATGAGCCGGAGCAATTGGTAAATGAAATCATGAAATATAAATCCTATATGAAATTTTCGGATGGAGGTGTGACCTTTACAGGAGGGGAGCCCCTGCTGCAGGCGGAATTTATCCTTGAGGTCTGTAGGCTGCTAAAGCCCTACAACATATCGGTAGCAATCGATACCTCCGGCTTTATATGGAATGATTATGTGAAGGAAGTATTAGAATATACGGATATTGTACTTCTGGATATTAAAAATTATGACCCGAGGGTGTATAAAAAGGTTACTGGAGTGCCCTTGTCCCCCACACTGAAGCTGTTGGATTATCTAAGGGAAAAGGAGATCAGGACATGGCTCAGGTATGTATTGGTTCCCGGGCTGACCGATAATCTGGAGGCTATCAGGGGACTTTCTGCCCACCTGGACCAATATCCTAATGTTGAAAAGATAGAATTGCTTGGCTTTCATAAGATGGGAGAGTTTAAGTGGAAGGAGCTTGGGCTGGACTATCAATTATCAGATACCCCGGAGCCGAGCAAGGAGCTATTATCCGAGGTCAAGGCTATTTTTGAAACGAACGGGAAAACGGTATCCGCTAATATATAGAATGGCGGCAGTTAAGATTTCCGGGCATACAATTTTAAGATAAATCAGAAGATATGTTAGGCTTAAGTATCCCAGTGCATTAATGCAGATATCCTGCTGCGTTAATGCACTGGGATGTTTTTTCTGGTTACATAAAAAGAGCAAAAATTATCAAGAACAAATTCCTAATTAAGTATATAATATAGGTATCCTCTCGAAAGGAGAAAGCGTATGGATTATTGTTCACAGATGAAGGACTCCGTCCGATACATTGAGGAGAACCTGGAGGATAAGATCAGCCTTGAGGTTCTCGCTGAAAAAGCCAATCTGTCCAAATACTATTACCACAGGCTGTTTAGCAAAATAACAGGTGAATCCGTAACCAAATATATTAACAGGCGGAGGATGGAAAAGGCATCCCAGGAGCTTATCCGGACTGACCAACCCATCATTGAGATTGCCTTAAAATATCAGTATGGTTCCCAGGAAGCATTTTCAAGGGCCTTTATGAGGGTTTATGGGATGGCGCCGGGGAGATACCGGAAATCATATACGGGCAGGGCCGGGGAGGCTACTAAGTCCAGCGCTTGCTTTAATAAAATCATGGATATGGCTGCGTAGATAGAGCTTGGAGGTGTGTATATATGAGTAATTTGGTGCCGGTGGTTATTGAACAGACAGCCCGCGGGGAACGCTCTTACGATATTTTTTCAAGGCTGCTGAATGACAGGATCATTATGCTTAATGGTGCAGTGACGGATGAGTCCGCCAGCTTAATTATAGCCCAGATGCTTTTCCTGGCAGCTGACGATCAAGATAAGGATATTCATTTTTATATCAACAGCCCGGGAGGCTCTGTAACAGGCGGGTTTGCTATTATGGATACTATGAATTATATTAAATGTGATGTTTCCACGATCAGCATTGGCTTATCAGGAAGTGCGGGCTCCCTGCTCCTGGCCTCGGGGACAAAGGGGAAGCGCTTTGCCCTGGAAAACAGTGAGGTGCTGATTCACCAGCCATCCATATCAGGAGGGCTTCAGGGGCAGGCCACAGATATCAGGATCCACAGTGAATGGCTTGACAAAACGAAGGAAAGGTTGAATGAAATATACAGCAGGCTCACAGGCCAGCCCATTGACAGGATTAAGGCAGATATGGAAAGGGATTATTACATGACAGCCCAGCAGGCCAAGGATTATGGCCTGATTGACAGGATATTGTCAGCTTAGTGTATTGAAGGTAAGCCGGAGCGGGTATTTTATTACCGGGTAAGCAGTATGACTCCGCTATTCTGGGGTATTCAGGCTGTCACAGGGAATCCCAGGAAAGAGAATACGGGAGATAAGAGCAGCCTCACCTGCACTTATCTCCCATATTCCCTTTCCTGGCAAAATGAAGAAGATATCCATTACAAGCTCTATCTTATTCCTCGATATCGCCTACTTTGATCCAAGTCTGTGACTGGGCTGATTTCAAAACAGCTTCCGCTATTAATTCGATAGCATAGCCATCCCTGAAGTTAGGGCTGGCTTCTGTCCCTTCTGTAACGGCTTTAATGAAATCGTAGCACTCTATAATTTTAGTTTCGGTATAACCGATACCAAGTGCAGGGATTGGCCATAAAGCATCTCCGTAGGGATGGTTTGGTCCTGTATAGACGCTGCGGAAACCACGTCTGTCATCGGGATCATCGGCGAAGCAAACCTGTAATTCATCACGATGCTCATAGTTGAAGACGAGGGAGCCTTTTGTTCCATGGATTTCAAATGTAATAAAGTTGTTGCGTCCCCAGGCATTGCGTGTTGCTTCGATGGTGCCAAAGGAACCGTTTTTGCATTCTACCATAAAGCAGCATTGATCATCCACATCGACCTTACCCTTTGGAGACTGGGCAGTTCCTTTTTCAGTGCCAAGAGAATCTACAAGTCCTGATTGGACCGGCCTTTCCGGTATGTATGTCGCACAGCGCGCCATTACCTTATCAAAATCACCCAATAGGAACCGCAGCATATCAACAACATGGGTACCGATATCGCCGAGAGCGCCGCTTCCGCAGATCTCTTTTTGGAATCTCCAGGATAGAGGAGAATTTGGGTCTGCTGACCAATCCTGTAAATAAGTGCCTCTAAAGTCTAAAATTTCTCCGATTGCCCCTTCTTCAATATATTTTTTAGCTAATTGTACTGCCGGTGTCCTGCGGTAATTAAAAGCAACGAGGGTTGTAACGTTATTTTCCTTTGCAGCCTGGTACATCTCTTTCGCTTCTTCTGTAGTTAAAGAGAGTGGTTTTTCACACAAAATATGCTTACCGGCTTTTGCGGCAGCAATGGCGATTTCAGCGTGTACATTGTTAGGGGTACAAATATCAACAACATCAATTTCAGGGTCGTTTATGATATCATGCCAATCGGTTGAGTATGTTTCAAAAGCAAATTTTGCACAAGCGGACTTTGCGATGTCTTCATTAATATCTACAATCATTTTCTTATACGGGATAGCTGGAGCCGGCCAAAAAAACATTGGCATTCCTGCATATGCGATGGAATGTGCTTTTGCCATGAATCCTGCGCCGATTAGTCCTATCTTAATTTCCTTCATTGTAATGCCCTCCTAAATTACAAATTGTCGCATGTAGCGATAGCTAAGTTTTAAGGAATCTAATATTTTTTTGTCTGTTCCTTCGAAAGCTTTGTCTTCAATTTCGATACAAGTGTATCCGTCATAACCAATATCGGATAACGCGGATATGAACCTGCCCCAGTTTACATCACCGAGACCCGGTAATTTGGGTGACATATAGTCAAGGGGATAAGCCATGCTTCCAACATCATTTAACTTATCCTTGTATACTTTAATGTCCTTATAATGTACATGGAATATCTTGTCCTTGAATTCATATAACGGGGAAATGTAATCCATGTTTTGCCAAACAAAGTGGGAAGGGTCATAGTTGAGACCAAAAAAGTCACTTTGGATCATGGCGAAGGCCTGCCGCCATATGGCTGGAGTGGTCATTAGGTTCTGGCCACCCGGCCATTGGTCTTTGGAAAATAACATGGGGCAATTTTCAATGGCAATTCTTACTTTGTTCCTGCTTGCTGTTTCGATGACCGGTGTCCATACCTCTTTAAATATTTCCAAATTCTCTTCCACAGTTTTATTCTGTATTCTTCCTATAAAAGTAGTGATTGTATCAACTCCAAGCTTTGGAGCTGCCTCTATCATGGCAATAAGATGCTTCACATGATATTCTCTCTTCTCTAAATCATCTGTTATTGTGTTTGGATAATAAGCCAATGAGGAAATAGAAATATTTTTTTTGCTGCTATAATTTTTAATGGATTCAATTTTTTCTTCTGTTAATGCTGCAATATCAATATGGGTAACACCGGCATAGCGGCGAGTCGCTTTTTCTTTTGGCCAGCAGGCAACTTCTAAACATTCGTATCCTATGGAAGCGGCAATATCAACGACTTCCTCGAAATTCCTGTCACCAAGAATTGCGGTAATAAATCCTAATTTCATGTAAACCTCCTTTTACTTTGTAAGTAACGCAATGATTTGCTTTTAAGCATAAAATTAATGAATTGCAATAGTAATTAATGTTTTTCTATATTTGCGCAAATATACTATAAATACATCATAATTCATTTGGAATAGTATGTCAAGAAGAGAAAACGTTATAAATCAAAGAGTATTGGTAAAAATTTTCCTGATGATTTTATAAAATGAATAATTAGCAGAAATGCACAATGTATTGGCGATAATAGCCTAATAAATACAAATATATATACATGATATACAGCAATTATCAAACTTTATAAACGGTATTGACAGATATAAATAAATGAGTTAAGATAAATGTGTAAAAAATATTTGCGCAAATATATAGAAAAATTCGTCAAACAAGGAGAAAAATATGAGAATTGGATATATGACAAATGGATTTGGACCATTGGTTGGCACTGGCGGTGGTGTGACAAGCGTAAAAGACATCGGTTACTTAACATTATGTGATGATGAAGAGGTTTTAAAACAAATTGCTGCAGTAGGATTTAAAGATATTGAAGTATTGGAAGGCAATCTTACAAAATATGCAGACGATATCCAGGTGCTAAAGGATATGCTGGCGAAATACGGCACCAATATGATGAGTGTATGTGTGGGAGCGAATTTTATTTACCAGGATGCGCTGGAAGATGAAATGTTCCATATGGAAAGAGTGGCGAAGCTGGCTGAGAAGGTTGGCGTGAAATACATAGGTATCTGCGGTGGAGCAATCCGTGCAAAAGGAGTACAGGAGGAAGATTATTCCCTTTTAGCAAAAGGTCTTGATTTGGCTAAAGATATTTTTGAAAACTATGGCATAAAAGCAAGCTATCATCCTCATTTAGGTTCAATGGCCCAATCACCGGAACAAATTGACAAATTATTTTCATTAACCAGCATCGATATTTGCCCTGACTTAGCTCATTTAGCAGCGGGAGGAGGAAGTCCGCTTAAAATTGTACGTAAATATTACGACCGTATTTCCTATGTACATCTAAAGGATTTGGACAAAAATGGTTTTGCACCTCTTGGAACAGGAACGGTTGATATCAACGGAGTTATCGATTTTCTTAAAGAAAAGGGATATACCGGGGATTACTTGGTTGAAGTTGATGGATATGCAGGAGATCCGAAAACTGCATGTGAAACATCCTATAAATTCTTGATTGATAAGTTGATTTAATTATAAACAAAAATAATTAAAATATAGGAGGAAAGTTATGAAAAAGGGAATTTTAGCAATTGTATTAGCAGGGTTTATGGTTAGCCTGGTGGCATGCTCCCCGGGCAAAAGCGCAGGTAACCAAGGTAAGGATGTGGCAAATGTAACGGAAGGAACAACACAAGGAGCAACAGAAGATAAAACGGATACAACGGGAGCGGCGCAACCTTCAAAATCCGGAACAGGCGAAATTCTGTCCACGGGTCCAAATGGAGAAACGGCAACTCCGGCTTCTGAAATCACATTAACAAAGGAAGAAATTGAAAAAGTAAAAGCAAGTGGCTATACGGCTGCAATTAGTTTGCATTATGGTGGAAATGACTGGGCGGCTTCTCAGTTACAAGGCCTGAAAGATACCTTTGGCCAACTTGGAATTGAAGTGGTGGCTGTAACAGATGCGGACTTTTCGCCGGAGCAGCAAGTATCCGATCTTGAAACAATTATGGCAAAAAAGCCTGATATATTAATAAGTATTCCAACGGATGCAACATCAACGGCAGATGCATTCCAAAGAGTTGCGGACCAGGGAACTAAAATTGTATTTATGGATAACGTACCCAAGGGATTTACGGCAGGTACAAACTATGTGAGCTGTGTTTCGGCAGATAACTATGGAAATGGTGTAATCGCGGCAGACTTAATTGGTGAGGCATTAAATGGCAAAGGAAAAATAGGTGTGGTTTTTTATGATGTTGACTTCTTTGTAACAAATCAAAGATTGGAAGCTTTTGAAAAAACTATGTCAGAAAAATACCCCGATATTGAAATTGTATCAAAAATGGGCTTTACAGATCCCAATGCATGTGACGTGGTTGGGGATGCAATGATTACGCAAAACCCGGATATTGATGCTATTTTTGCCCACTGGGATGTTCCTTGTGAGGGCGTGCTGTCGGCCCTAAGGGCAGCTGGACGTAATGATATCTTACTCAGCACAATTGATCTTGGCAATAATGTCGCAAAAGAAATTGCACAGGGAAATATTCTGGGATTAGGGGCTCAGCTTCCCTACGACCAGGGTGTTGCAGAAGCTTATCTGGCAGCATATTCATTGCTCGGAAAAGAGGCTCCGTCTTATGTGGCGGTTGCAGCAAAACGTGTGGATAGATCAAACATACTGGAAGCATATGAGGATGTATATCATATAAAAGCTCCGGCTTTCCTGACAGACGCTTTGAATAAATAATTTATGACTTATGGTGAAGATGGGTCAGCGGCAGCTGCTGGCCCATTAAAACATAAAAGGAAAGAAGAGCAGGGTGAACAGGTTGAAAGAAATAAAATTAACAAGCGAGGGGAGGACCGGGTCCATGCTGCACATTCAGGGCGATTTGTGCAAGAGGGGGGCATGGACGTTATTATGAGCCAGAATATATTGACAATGGAAGGTGTTTTCAAATCCTTTGCGGTTCCTGTATTAAAAGGAGTTGATTTTTCACTGAAAAAAGGTGAAGTTCATGCTTTGGTCGGTGGAAATGGTGCCGGTAAGTCAACATTGATGAAAATCATGACAGGTGTATATAGTAAAGATGCCGGTGAAATATATATCGATGGCAGCAAAGTGGAAATTAATAACGCAAATGATGCAAGAGCAAATGGGATTTCCATGATATACCAGGAGCTCTCGCTGATTCAGACCATGACGGTAGCGGAAAATATTTTTTTGGGAGAAGAAATAACTAAAAATGGGATTCGTGATACCAAGAAAATGGATGAGCTTACGAAAAAGGTATTGGAGGAACTGGGAATAGAGGTACGGCCAACGGCATTGGTGAATCAACTGAGCGTTGGCATCAGCCAAATGGTAGAGATAGCAAAAGCGGTTTCAAAGCAGGCAAAAATATTAGTGTTTGATGAGCCAACTGCCTCTCTTTCGGCTTCTGAAACAAAACAATTATTTAAGATGATAGCAGATTTAAAAGAAAAAGGTGTATCAATGGTATACATATCCCATCGGATGAATGAGATTCTGGAGATATCAGATTCTATTACTATTTTAAGGGATGGTGTAGTAGTCCATACGGGCGGAACCAAGGATATGGAGCTGGAAGATATCATCTCCCATATGTTGGGAAGCGCCTCAGGTAAAAGGTTTGATTGGATTGAGAGGGAATATGATGTAAACGGCGAAGATTTATTAACGGTGGAACATTTAAAAATAAGTGACAAAATTAATGATATTTCATTTTCCCTAAAAAAAGGTGAAATTCTTGGCTTTGCCGGATTGATGGGCAGTGGAAGGACGGAAATAGTGGAAACCTTGTTTGGATTAAGAACCAGCAGGGGCGGCTCCATAAAGCTTCATGGGAAAGAGTTGAAAATAAAAAATCCCAGGGAAGCAATCCGGTCCGGATTTGCATTAATTCCTGAGGATAGAAGAAAACAAGGCTTAGTGTTGATACATACAGTGAAGGATAATGCCATTTTACCCAAAATAACAAGACTTTGTAAAGGTAAGATTATTATTGACGAAAAAAAGGCGAATGAAATCGTAGAACAGAACCGGGAGCAATTAAACATAGTTACGGATGGGATTCATAAACGCATAAATTTGTTATCCGGCGGTAACCAGCAAAAGGTAGTTCTGGCAAAGTGGTTAAATATGGATCCGGAAATAATGATGCTTGATGAGCCGACGGCGGGCGTTGATATTGGTGCAAAAACAGAAATTATTGAAATAATGAGGAGTTTTGCTGATAAACAAAAGGGAGTTATTTTTGTATCTTCGGAGCTTACTGAGTTAATGGCAATTTGCGATCGGATTATTGTTCTGTATGATGGGAAAATTACTGCAGAAATTGCCCGTAAAGAAATTACGGCAGAGGGGGAATTACAACATGCGATCCAACAAAAAAATTGATATGAAACAAGTCCAATGGGATAAATTTATGGTATATATTATTTTCGTTGGCGTATTTCTTTTGTTTTCAATTGCATTAGGAAACAAGGGCTTTTTAAATTCGAATAACCTGTTAAATATATTAAGACAAACTGCCATGATTTCAATAATGGCTGTTGCCGGTGTATTTGTAATGTCCGCAGGCCAAATTGATTTAACTGTTGGTGCGGTTGCTGCGATGTCGGCTATGATTGTATCGTTAATATTACAAGCGACAAATTCAATTTTGCTGGCATTGCTGGCAGGTCTGGGATTTGGATGTATTGCCGGGCTGATCAACGGTGTTTTAGTAACGAAATTAAAATTACCGGCATTTCTGGCTACCATGGGCATGATGCAGATGGTGAGAGGCTCCGCGATGTGGATTACGGATACGGCGGCAGTTCCGATTGATAATTCTACGTTTTGTAAAATATTTGGAATTGGTTCAGTGGCTGGGATTCCTGTACTTATATTATGGACAATTTTGTTTTATATCATAGGAATTTTTATCTTTAATAAGACACCATTTGGACGTCATACACTTGCAACGGGCGGCAATGAAATATCGGCTGGATATAGTGGTATTAATGCGGTTAAGGTCAAAATTACCGCATTTATGATGTCGGGTTTATTTGCGGCATTTGCGGGAATTTTATATGCCGGCCGTTTACAGGCAGGACGTTATTCCTATGGAAATGGGGATGAGATGTCTGTCATTGCAGCGGTGGTATTAGGCGGCACTTCAATGGCGGGCGGTACGGGTTCTGTAATCGGCGCTTTATTTGGATCAATTTTAATGGGCATGATTAACAATGCGCTTATATTAGCGAACCTAAGCAGCGCACAGCAGACAATCGTAAAAGGATTGATTATTGTTGTAGCAGTTGCTATCAGCAATATTGCACAAAAGAAAAAAGCAAAATAATCGGGTTAAAACTAGACAAGTGGATTTAAAGGGAGGACATATAAGATGAGAAAGCTTAATGTGGGATTAATTGGAGCAGGATTTATGGGAAAGGCACACGTGATTGGATATTCTAATATGCCAAAGTTATTCTGGCCGGCGCCGGCTATGCCGATATTAAAAAAGGTTTGTGATATTGTGCCGGAAATAGCAGAAGAGGCCAAAGAAAGATTTGGTTTTGAACAATGCTGCACCGACTGGAAAGAGGTTGTGAATGATCAGGCAATCGATGTGGTTAGTATTTGTACTCCAAATGATTCGCATGCGGAAATCGCAATTGCTGCATTGGAAGCAGGAAAGCATATAATTTGTGAAAAGCCGATTGCAGCCACCTTGGAAGATGCTAAGAGGATGGAAGCCGCAGCGGTTAAGGCTGCTGAAAATGGCATTATCAGCATGAATGCATACCAATACCGCCGTGTACCGGCATTGGTCCTGGCGAAAAAATTTATTGATGAAGGTTCCCTGGGCGAATTACTTAATATTCGATGCACCTATTTACAAAGCTGGTCTGCCGATCCGAATTCCCCGCTATCCTGGAGATTCCAAAAGAAAATTGCGGGGGCAGGAACACTCGGTGATATTGCTTCACACGTAATTGACATTGCGCAATATTTAGGTGGGGATATCGATGAAGTGGTATCCATGATGAAAACATATATTAAAGAGCGTCCTGTCCAGGAAGGCGGCGTAGACTTGCTTGGAACGGTAAAGCTTGGCTCTGATGCAAAGCGCCAGGCGGTCGATGTGGATGACGAAGATACATTTTTGGTTAAATTTAAGAATGGTACGGTTGGCAGTATTGAAGCTACCCGTAATGCCTGGGGCAGGAATAACTATATAACAGTAGAAGTTCATGGAACAGAAGGAACGGTTTTATTTAATTACGAACGGTTAAATGAGCTGCAGGTATGCTGGGCGAAAGATCCGGATGATAGAAGAGGCTTTAAAACAATTTACACCGGACCGGCACACTTCTATGGAGAAGCGACCTGGAATATTCCCGGAATGAATATTGGTTACGGTGAGCTTAAAACAATTGAGATGTATGATTTTATAAAAGCAATTGCAACGGGCGAACAACCGTCTACTAATTTCAAGGTAGGCTGCAGGGTAGAAAAAGTGTGCCATGCTGTCGAGAAGTCTTCAAAAACAAGCAGCTGGGAAAAGGTTATTGATTAAGGTGATATGATTTTCCTTAAAGAGGGTATTGCAAAAAGAAGAGCCTATATTACATATGGCAGGATTATCCCGATAACCCTGCCATATCTGATATCTTTCTTCTGCTATGCAAAACCCTCTTTTTTATCATTTATTTTGAAACATAATTTGGATTTTGCTTTAAGGCTAATTTCAATTCGGCAGGAGCTTCCTCTTTAAATACCTGCTGCCAGGATTTGAGAAGATTTTCGCTGGTAACACTCTTAGGTTCGAGACCGATAAAGGAGGGTGTTGTTTTGCCAAGCAATGAATTAGCTGCTGCCAGTGCTAAGGCTTGTCCCTGTTCAAATGGGGTTTGGGCGCTGAGCATTTTAATCATGCCGCCTTTCGCCAAGTTGAGCGCGCCAGGGAAATCCAAGTCTCCGGTTACAACTACGATATCGGTGCGGTTTGCATCAGAAAGTGCAGATAATACTTCCATTGCAGGACCGTCCCAGGAAACATACAATGCTTCTATCATGGAGTAGCGTTTGATAAAGTCGATTGTTAACCGGTATACATCTTTTTCCTGGCCAAAGGCAATGCTGCCACAGATTTTAATTTCCGGATATTCTTCAAGTAATACTTGCTCTGCGGCGCGGTCTCTTTGCTTTGTAGAATAGAAATTTTCCACCCCATGATTAATGAGCCCGACGTTTTTGAGATTATGCTTGGTCATGTATTCCCCAAGGCCCAGTCCCATATTTCTTCCGTGGGAATGCTCGTTAACCGAGATGCAGGATACATAATCTTTCGGTGTGATTCCCGCCGGCACGTTTGAGATTAGGACTAATTTGGTGCGGCTCTCTACAATGTTTTTAAAAGCTTCCGCAGTTTTTACGTTATCTGTCGGTATGGCAATGATAACATCCGGATCCAGAAATTTCAGGCTGGTTAATTGCTTATTCTGTAATTCGGGATCAAAATGGGCATCTGTAGTTGCAATCAGTGAAATATTTAGCTTTTCAAATATATCCCGGATACCTTTTAATGTAAGCTGCATCCATGCCTTTCCGGCATAATGAAAGGAGATGGCGGCGCTAAATTGCTGCTCCCTAATCACTCTAATCTCATTATCAGATAACCGGAGGGCGTCCATCGACTCTGCTTTTTCGCCAAAGGGTCCACGGCCGATCCCCTGTGTTGAAGAGCGGACAACTAACTCCATGGACAAGACAAAATGCTTATAATCTACTGTATTAAGAGGCGCATTGGCATATTCGCCATTGTTCATTCTCTTGGTGAGAATTGAAACAGCAAGATTTGCAGCTTCCTTTGAATTCTGTCTCACACAAGTGATGGGCGGTGTATGAAGCGGTGCCCATTCAAAATCGTTTAAACTGACGATGGAAACGTCCTGAGGGCATCGGATATTATGGGTTTCGATATATTCAAGGAGCGGAACCATGGTATATGAGTTTGCGGCAATGATTGCTGTCGGCATATTTTCTTCAGAGAACATCTCATCCAAAATAGAAATGTTCTCCGCCTCGGTGTTTTTTGGAGAAATAGAATAAACGGAGTTGAATCCGATATGATAATCTTCAAGTGCCCCCTTGTATCCTTCCAGCCTTTTGGGATTCCGTTCCTGGGTGGTGTATAAAAATGAAATTCGTTCATGGCCGCTTTTAATTAAATGCTTTGTTGCCTTATATGCCCCCTCGAAAGTATCCGCCACGATGGAATCCGTCTTGAAATTCTTAAGCTCACGCCCAAGCATTACAATAGGAAGGTGGACATCCGATAGCATTTGACATAGATTTTCTTCATTATCGTCCGGAAAAAGTATGATACCGGAAATACCCGTGGTATGAAATAAATAACTCTTAATCAATTCGAGTTTTTTGTCGTCAAGACTATAATGCAGTGTTAAGAGGGTATATTCTGAATCGGCCAGTAATTGTTCTACGTAATGCTCCACTTGCTGTTGGACAAAGCTTCTTTTATTGGAAATCAAAAATAAAATGTACTTAATTGAAGACGCATATTTTTTTGCTTTTTTATTCACAAAATTAGGAGGGGAATCTAGTTGATTGATAATTTTGTTGACGCGTTCAACTAATTCAGGGCTTACATATCTTGTTTTATTTACTACATGCGATACGGTTGAAGTTGACACACCAGCCATTTTTGCAATATCATTAATTGTTGTCATAATATTTTCCTGCTTCCTATATTTTTTCATATACCTATTATATACAGGCATTTCGTTTGCGTCAAATGATTTGCGCAAAATTTTATGGGAATAGGGGAGTGTAGTTATGGGAGAAATATAATTCGTATAAACTTAAGAAGAGATGGACAAAAGGCTGGGGATTATGTTATATTAGCATAGTAAAAAGTTATGGAACATGATTAAAAATACTATGAATCCATTGGAGTAACATAATGAACAATTTAAGAAAACCATCGGAAAAGAGTGAGACCGAATTTGTAAAAAATTCAAGGACTCAGATGAAAAAGAACAGACCTGTGCTTTATATTTTAGCAGGGGCGTATTTGCTGTATATTGATTATACTCTGGTTAAGAACTGGGCGAACCTTGAGAATAAGGTGTTATTCGGGATATTTATGGTTGCTTTCGCACTAATCGGAGGAGCCCTTGTTGTATATTCAGCCTGGCAGATGCTAAAGGATAGGAATGCCCAGAATGACCCGGGCATAGCTCAGGACGAGGAAGAAACGGCCGGTCAAAGCGGGGATGACCCGGAGGAAACGGATAATCAGAGTGGAGCAGATGGCAGCAATAATCTGATTGGGGACAAAATTGAGGATAAGGAAGCGGCGGAGCAGGATCAATCGAACTAATATAATCAATCGAGTAACAAAGTAAGTGATACAAAATAAGTGCAGCAGCTTGCATCCGATATTTATCAGAAAAAATAAGATATAGCAATAATAGCAATAGTAAAATGAGAAGAAATGATATTTATTAGGATCATTTTCTTCTCATTTTCTGTATGGTTTGTTAAAATAAAAGAACAGGACCATAAGAGTACAAAAACATATGTTGAATGGAGATGATATAGTTGAAGCCAATCATAGCAATACCGATGGGTGACCCGGCGGGAATAGGACCGGAGATTATAGTGAAGGCACTTAATAATAAGGAAGTTTTTCAGGCAGCAAACTGTGTAGTTGTCGGGGACAGGAAGGTATTAGAGGAAGCGGCTCTGTTTGCCAAGGTAAGTCTTAGAATTAACATAATCCGTAAGCCGGAAGAGGGAGATTACTCTGAAGGAGTTATGAATTTAATCGACCTGGATAATGTTAATATGGAAGAATTCAAGATAGGCCAGGTCAGTGGAATGTGCGGAAGGGCTGCTTATGAATACATTGAAAAATCTATAGAACTGGCAAATAACAAGGAAGTGGCGGCAGTAGCCACTCCGCCGATCAATAAGGAGGCCTTAAAGGCCGGCAACGTGGATTTTATCGGGCATACAGAGATCTTCGGAGCCCTTACGGGTACGCCGGATCCCCTGACCATGTTCGAGGTCCATGGTATGAGGGTGTTCTTCCTCTCAAGGCATATATCCCTTAGAAAGGCCTGCGATATGGTGACCAAGGACAGGATTAAGGATTATGTTAAGAGATGTAAGGAAGCGCTTAATAAGCTGGGAGTGACGGAGGGAACCATGGCAATCGCCGGCCTGAATCCCCATAGCGGGGAGCATGGCCTGTTTGGCGATGAGGAAGTGGATCATGTGTCTCCGGCGGTAGAGGAATTGCAGGCGGAGGGATATGATGTAGCTGGACCCATCGGTGCGGATTCGGTATTCCATCTGGCGCTGCAGGGCCGGTTTAACAGCGTGCTGTCCCTTTATCACGACCAGGGGCATATTGCCACAAAAACATTGGA